>CANGHD010000225.1 GCA_947453525.1 Paracoccaceae bacterium
CCTTGCTGAACTGCGGAACCGCCTCGGGCACATAAAGCCCGCCATCGCGCGCCAGCCCGGTCATCATCGCTTCGCCGAACGTCAGGGCCGGGGCCGTACCCCGGGTCGAGATATAACGCATCACGTTGCCTTCGAACTTTGCTGCCTGATACGCCACAACAGAAAGACTGTCATCATCAACCAGACGCATGCCAACGAAAACCATGTCATGGCATATTGCCAATGGTCATTGGGAATAGACGAAGTGTCGACAGGCATCGGCACAATCCCGTCACCGGTCGGCATCCGCGCGACAATAAGTGTCGGTTCCGTACCCAACGCCTTGGCCATCGCCGGCACATCGCGGGCAAACCACAACCCGGTCTTGCCATCGGGCGGCGGCGTATAGCTGTCGGATTCCTGCGGCCAATCCAGATTGCCCTGAACCGTTGCCGCATGCGCCGCCGCAGGCGTGGCCGCCGATCCATCCAGCCAGATGCCGCGATCCACCAGAACCCGCCGTCCGTCCGTCGTGACCAAAACCGCAATCACCCGCTTGCCCGGCCCCTGATCGGCCAGACTGTCCAGCTTGAAGACCGCCTCGCCGGTATAGGTGCCGCTCACCGTCACCCCGCGATAGCGGTCCGCCTCCATCGTCACGCCAGACGGCAAAGCCACCGGCGCATCGACCAGCATGGCATTGATCGCCGCCAGCTTGGCCTCTTTCCACTTCAGCCGCTCCAACTGCCAGATGCCCAGCGAGACCAGAATGGCCACCCCGATCACCCCAAACAGCAAAGGCCCGATCATCCGCCGCATCACACATCTCCAATGCAAAAGGGGCGCATATCCCGCGCCCCCTTTCATTCTTGCTCAAATATCCACGGGGTTTCTCAAGGGGAGCGTGCTCCCCTTGAGGCGGGGGCTTGGGGGGCGGCAGCCCCCCAACCGGGGCGACCGGTGCAAACCGGGCGCAATCCCTCAGCCAGCGCCCCAGACATAGACGGCGGCGAACAGGAACAGCCAGACCACATCCACGAAGTGCCAGTACCACGCCGCCGCTTCGAAACCGATATGCGCCTCGGGGGTGAAGTCGCCCTGATAGGTGCGGATCAGGCAGATCAGCAGGAAGATCGAGCCGATGATGACATGGGCACCATGGAACCCGGTCGCCATGAAGAACGACGCGCCGTAGATGTTGCCCGCAAAGCCGAAGCCCGCATGGGCGTATTCGTAACCCTGAAAGAAGGTGAACATCACGCCCAGGATCACGGCCAATGCCAGACCCTGTTTCATCGCCGCCCGGTTGTTGTTCTCATGCACCAGCGCATGGTGCGCCCAGGTCGCGGCAGCGCCCGAGCACAGCAAGATCAGCGTGTTTATGATCGGCAGATGCCACGGATCGAACAGCTCGATCCCGACCGGCGGCCAGACGCCATCGGTGACCGGCGAGATCGGCCAGACCGAAGCGCCCGAAGCATCAACCGTGGGGGCAATCGGATAGAGACGGTGCTTGAAGAAGGTCCAGAACCATGCGGCAAAGAACATGACTTCCGACATGATGAACATGATGAAGCCATAGCGCAGGCCGATGCGGACGACCGGAGTGTGATCGCCCGTGTTGGCCTCGTGGATCACCGCCGACCACCAGCCGTACATCGTGTAGAGCACGCCCAGCAGGCCGATCAGCCCGACAAAGGGCGTCCCGCGTGTCGAGGAGCCGTGGTTCATCCACAGAACCATGCCGCCCAGCATCAGGAAGGCGAAGAAAGCCCCCGCGAAGGGCCAGATCGACGGCGGCAGAATGTGGAAATCGTGGTTCTTGGCATGTGCCGTATCATGCGTCTCAGCTTCGGTGGCCATCGGTCGGGCTCCCTCGTTTCTTCTGGTTCAGTTTATCGGCTTGGCGGCGTCAGGGGCAAGGGCTGCCTCTGCCGCCTCCAGCGGGATTTGGTGGAAAGTGTAGGACAGGGTGATTTCGTTGATATACTTGGCTTCGCGGTCCTGCACGATGCCTGGGTCGACGTAGAAGGTCACCGGCATCTGCACCGTCTGACCCGGTTGCAAAATTTGCGCGGTGAAGCAGAAACAGGCGATCTTGGTGAAATAGCCGCCCGCCTGATCGGGCGTCACGTTATAGCTCGCTTGTCCGGCAATAACGTGATCGGTCGGATTGGTCGCCTCGAAGAAGGCAAGCCCGGTCTCGCCGATCCGCAGCTTCATCGAATTCTGCATCGCCTTGAAGGTCCAAGGCATGTCGCGGTCTTTCGAGGCGTCAAAGCGCACCGTCACGACCTGATCCAAGGGCTTGTCCGGCGCGTGTTTGGCGACCGAGGTGGTGCCAGCATAGCCCGTCGTCTTGCAGAACCACGAATAGAACGGCACCGCCGCGAAGGACAGGCTGACCATGACCAGCGCCACCAGCACCAGCCACTTTGCGGTCTTTTGTTGCGGGGTCCGGTCCGTCATCAGTTGCCGTCCTTGACCAGAGGCTGCGCCACAATCGGCGTGCCATCCGGGTTCACCGCGCCCTTGCCCTGGATCGCATGCATCGGGTCGCCATGCGTGACCTTCTCCACCGTCAACAGGAAGGACAGGATCACGAAAGCCGCCAGGGCCACGCCCACGCCCACATTGCGCGACAGGCGGCGGCCATGGATTTCATGCTCGGGTTTGAAGGTCATCACAAAGCTCCGTATCCAAGGCCGTGTAGCGTGGCCTCGGCCAGCAGTGCCCCGAATATCGCGAAAAGGTAAAGCAACGAGAAGGTGAAGACTTTCTTTTCAACCTTGTACTTGTCCGCTTCGGCCATGGCCTCGTCGCGCCGCAGGATGCGCCATGCGCCGAAGATGAAGCCCAGGTTCAACAGCGCCGCCACCACCAGATAGACCGGCCCGCCGATCGAGCTGAAGCCCAGCGCCATCGCCACCGGGGCCAGCAGCACGGTATAGACCATGATGTGCCGCCGGGTCGATTTGCGGCCATGCGTGACCGTCAGCATCGGCACACCGGCCTTGGAATAGTCATCCTTCATGAACAGCGCCAGCGCCCAGAAATGCGGCGGCGTCCACATGAAGATCACGGCGAACATCAGGAAAGCTTCCAAAGAAACACTCCCCGTCATCGCGGCCCAGCCCACCATCGGCGGGAAGGCCCCTGCCGCACCGCCGATCACGATGTTCTGCGGCGTCAAGCGCTTCAGCCCCATCGAATAGACAACGACATAGAAGAAGATCGTGAAGGCCAGCAGCCCCGCCGCCACCAGATTGGCCGCCAGCCCCAGCATGATGACCGAGGCGACCGACAGCGCGACCCCCAGCCCCAAAGCCTCCCCCGGCTGGATGCGGCCCGAGGGCACCGGCCGCTTGGCCGTGCGCCGCATCAAGGCGTCGATATCGGCATCCCACCACATGTTCAAAGCGCCCGAAGCGCCCGCGCCGAGGGCGATGAACAGGATCGCGGTGAACGAGGCCACAGGCGGAAGATGCGTTGGCGCAACGATCATGCCGACGAAGGCGGTAAAGATCACCAAGGACATCACGCGCGGCTTGAGCAGTTCGACGAAATCGCCGAACCCCGGCTCCGCCGCCATCACGTCATCCCGACCCGCTTCGGCCAAGGCCACGTCGCTGAAAGTTTGCGTGTCGGTCATCTGAACTCTTTCCCGTCTACGTGCAAGACGAAGGCCCCGCTCGGGGGCCCCAGCCACTGGTAATGCCGTCAGCCTCAGTTCGAGGCGAGTTGATAGTTGCCGCCCTTGGCCGCTTCCAGCCACTTGGCGTAAGCCTCTTCCGAGACGACCTTCACTTCGATCGGCATATAGGCATGGCCCTGACCGCACAGCGTGGTGCACTGGCCAAAGTAGATGCCTTCCTTGGTTGCCTTGAACCAAGTCTCACCCAGACGACCCGGCACGGCCGAGTGCATCACGGCAAAGGCCGGCACGGCCCAGGCGTGGATCACATCGGCACCGGTCATCTCGACCCTGACGACCTTGTTCACCGGCACGACCAGCGCGTTGTCCACGGCCAGCAGGTAATCGGTGTCCTTGTAGCCCGCCGCCGCCAGATCCTTCTTCTCCAGCAGGACTGAGTCGAAGGACACATTGGCGTCCGGATAAGCATAGGACCAGAACCACTGGTTGCCGGTGACCTTGATCGTCAGGTCGGCGGCAGGAATCTCCATCTGGTCAAACAGCGCGGGCAGCGAGAACGACCCGATGAAGACCAGAACCAGGATCGGCACCAGCGTCCAGACCACTTCCACGGGCGTGTTGTGGGTGAACTTGGCCGGGGTCGGATTGGCCTTGGCGTTGAACCGCACGATCACGTACAGCAGCAAAGCGCAGACGAACACCGTGATGACGCCGATGATCCACAGGACCATCGTCTCCAGCCCCTGGGCTTCGACGGCCACCGGGGACGAAGCCGGCTGAAAGCCCATGCCATCCGGCACCGGAGCGCCGATCTGTTGCAGAGCCTCAGCCGCAACCGAACCTGCCAGCGCCAGCGTCGTGACACAGCCAAGCGCCAGAGACGAAAGACCGCGAAGGGGGGTCATAAGACTCATGTTCAATTCCCGTTCCATATGCGGCAGTTCCGCCGCCTTTTCGGACATGCCTGAAGCAGACAGAATCCGGTTGTTTCTGCGGCACCTGAAACCATATTAGACGGGCCGCGACAAGAGAAAGTAAAAGGGAAGATGGCGCGTCCGGGCCAGTTTCAAGCCCCACCCCGGATTTTCTGCGCCAAGCCCTGACCCCGCGCATGGATTGCGGGCGCTGTGCCCAGACGGAGCCTTCGACCCGCGGTGATCTGGCCGAACCACAAGGAAGTCATCTGCTCCGCCTTGCAGCAGCCCCCCGCAGCGCCTAGGTTTCCTGCAACAAAGGATACGCCCAACATGCCCCCCAGCACACCAGACGCCCCGTTCCGCCCATTCGAAACCCATCTCGACGAGGCGGCGGCGCTGCAAATTCTCCGCGACGCCACATCCGGCGCCGATGATGGCGAATTGTTCCTCGAGCGCCGCCGGTCCGAGGCCATCGTGCTCGACGACCGCCGTATCAAGACCGCCAGCTATGACGCCTCCGAAGGCTTCGGCCTGCGCGCCGTGCGGGGCGAGGTCGCCGGCTATGCCCATGCCACCGAAATCAGCGAAAGTGCGATGAAACGCGCCTCCGAAACGACCCGCCTCGCCGTAGGCGACGGTGGCGGCACCATGGCCCCGCCGCCCAAGGGCACCAACGTCAAGCTCTACACCGATGCCGATCCGATGGCCGACGCTCTCTTCGCCGCCAAGATCGACATCCTGAA
>CANGHD010000226.1 GCA_947453525.1 Paracoccaceae bacterium
AATTCTCGGGCCTGCGGGCCGAGGCGGGAGACGTGATCACCTATCTCTCGCCAGGCGGCGGTGGCTACGGGCCGAGCCTGAAACGCGATCCCGCCAAGGTGCTGGATGATCTGCTGGACGGCTATATCACCCCCGACCATGCGCGTGAGGTTTACGGCGTGGTGGTCAAGCCCGTGACCAATGGCTATCAGTGGGGCCTTGACCTGCCTGCCACCGCAAAGCTGCGTGCCACCATGGCAGCTTGACACTGGGCGCGTCAGGTCCTTCCCTTTGTGCAACGCGGCGGCAGACCTGTCCTGCCGCCGCAGCATTTTTCGCCTGGGGGCTTGGTTCATGGACCTGCGCGACTTTCAGTACTTCATCTCGATCGCAGAGACAGGCAGCTTTTCCAAAGCCGCATTGGCGCACAACATCGCGCAATCCGCGCTCAGCCGGCGCATCCGGGAACTGGAACTCGACCTTGGTGTGACCCTGTTCTACCGCAACGGACGCGGCGTGGTGGTGACCGAGGTAGGCGAGACGCTGTTGACCCGCGCCCGAAGGGTGTTGGCCGATGTGGCGCAGATCAGACATGACCTGACCGCCAGCCGCATGACGGTACGGGGCGTGGTGACGTTGGGCGTTCCGCCATCGGTCGGTCTGGTCTTGCTGGCGCCTTTGCTGCAGCAAGTCAGGGCCGATTTCCCCGGCATCCAGATGCGCGTGCTTGAGGGGTTCAGCGGTCATGTCGCGGAGTGGCTGGCCAGCGGCCGGGTCGATCTGGCCGTCCTGTACAAGGTCCGCGCCGGAACCTTTCCCGATGCCGAGCATTTGTTGTTTGAGGACCTGTACCTGGTTTCGGCCCGTCACGCGCCCCCTTTGGGCCGCGGCACGACCGTCGCCCTGCGCGATCTGGAGGGCGAGGATCTTGCCCTGCCGGGTGCCCCGCACGGCCTGCGTATTCTCGTCGACGAGGCCTGCGCGCGCACGCAGATCAACCTGACCGTCGCGATGGAATTGGAGACTCTGCCCACAATCCGCGGCCTTGTCAGCAACGGAACCATCCGGACCATCCTTCCCGTGACGGCGGTCCAGGCGGAACTCGACAGTGGAGAGTTGGTGGTGCAAAAAATCACAGACCCGGTGATCAGTCGCGAACTGATCCTGGCCCATGCACCGCAGCGGGCCAATGCGCTGGCGACGCGCGCCGTCGTGCAGTTGATACGGGATCACATCGAACGGTTGCTGCAGTCCGGCGCTTGGCTGGGCCGGGTTTAGCGCCCGGTCTGGCCAGCCCGATAGCTGCTGGGGGTCTGGCCGAACATGGCCTTGAACAATCGCGAAAACTGCGCCTGATCGGAAAACCCGAAACGATAGGCGATGTCAGACATCGGGCCCGGATTGGGCATCTGCAACAGGTTGCGCGCGGCAATCAGACGCTGTTCGCGGATGAACTGCGATACCGTACCGTTCCCGTCGGCGAAAATCTCATGCAGGTAGCGCTTTGAGATGCCGCAGGCGTCGGCCACGAGATCGGGCGACAGGTCCGGGTTGGACAGGTTGCGCCGGATCACCTCCTCGGCCCGTTTCAGATGGGCCGCCCGCACCGAACTTTGCGCAATATCAACCGTATCACAGGTGCGATCGACGGCCAGTGTCAGCAACTCGATCAACTGCCGCCCCAGCACGGCACTTGCTGCAAGGTCCGACACGGCCTGCGCCTGCACCTGCTGCGCCATGGTGACGAACAACCCGCCCAAACCCTCGCGCCCATTGAACACCTGGGCGCAAAACCGGTCCGGATTGCGCAGGCGGTTGGACAGAACGAGCTTGGCCACCTTCAGCACGCACAGGTCGTTCGCCGATCCGTAGGAAAAGCGATAGGGCTCATCCCCGCGTTCAATGATGAAACCGCCGGGGTCGCAGCGCACTTCCCGGCCCAACTGGCGAAACTCCACCGGAGAGCGGCGGGGGATGGTGATCAGATACTGCTCTTCTGACGCGCCCGCGATGTGGCGCGGGTGGCGTTCGTATTGCACGGGTTCGGTTTGCAGGCGCGACAGCGACAGGTCGCCCAGAGTTTGCTGCTCCAGTCGGCCATCAAATGCTGCAGCATCGCGGAAGGTCAGATGCAGCGGGAAGTACGTCTCGGCGATGACCGTGTTCCAATGCCCGGCCCGTGCCGCAGGCGGCAGTCGGTTCGTGCTATGGGCCATGACATTCATCGCAATGCCCCCCCCGGATGCAGCCGATTTGCGAAACCTTGGGTAAAGCCCATGCCTATTGCAAGGGGAATCACGTCCCTGCCCCCGGCGCCTTTCCGCCCGAACGGATTCAGTGCGCGGGCTGACAAAAGCTTGTTCACTCTGGCGCAAGACCGGGGACGTCAAAAGGTGCAGCCTGCCGTTTGTACGGGCTTGCCCCGACCCATTTGGAAAGCGATCGCCCGATGTCCCAAGCCAAGGTTGACCCCATTACCCTTTCCGTCGTGCGCGGCGTGCTGGAGACGACTCAGCGTGAGATGACCCTGACATTGGAACAGACCGCGCGGTCCTCGGTGTTCAACCTGGCGCATGACTATTCGACGGCCCTGTTCAACGCGACACCAGAGATGATCCTGCAGGGGCAGGACATCCCGATCCACCTGGGCTCGCTGATCCCCGCGATGAAGTCGGTGGCGAAGTACTTCGAGGGGGACATCCACGACGGCGACCTGATCCTGCACAACGATCCGGAGTATGGTGGGTCGCACATCATCGACACCTGCATGTATTACCCGGTGTTCTATCAGGGTGAACTGGTGTTCTGGACGGTCTGCAAGGGCCACCTGACAGACATCGGCGGCCCGGTCCCCGCGGGTTACAATCCTGCCGCGACGGAAATCTACGCCGAGGGTCTGCGCATTCCGCCGCTGAAACTGTGGGACAAGGGCAAGCCGCGCAATGACGTGATGAACCTGCTTTTGTCCAACATGCGCGCCCGCCGTGACCAACAGGGCGACTTCAACGCGCTGATCGGGGCCTGCAAGGTGGGGGCGCGGGCGCTGATCGGGCTGATGGACAAATACGGCAAGGACACCGTGCAGACTTGCATCGCCGAACTGCTGGATATGGCCGAAGCGCATATGCGCAGCCTGATCGCCAAGGTTCCGGACGGCATCTATACCGGCACTGCGGTCCTTGAAGACGCGGGCCACGGTTTTGGCGATTTCGACATTACCGCCACCGTGACGATCAAGGGTGACAGTTGCCACATCGCCATCGCCTCACCGCCGCAGATCCCCTATTTCATCAACAGTTATGAAGGCAACAGCCACTCTGGCGTCTATCTTGGCCTGATGATGTTCGCCCAGCTGCCGCCGCCCTATAACGAGGGGCTGTACCGCTGCGTCAGCACCGACATGGGACCGAAGGGCACGCTGTGTAACGCCAAGTCCCCCGCACCCCATATGAACTGCACCACGACGCCGATGGAGACCCTGACCGATGCCGTCCGGTTGGCCTTCGAACAGGCTGCCCCCGACAAGGTCTCGGCCAGCTGGGGCCATGCCAACGGCTGCAACATCGCCGGTTGGGACAAGCGGCATGATGAGGAATATGTGACGATGGTGTTGGCCTCGATCATCTCGGGCGCCGGGGCCACGGCGAACCAGGACGGCTGGCACGCCTGCGGGCCAGAATGCTGCTTTGGCGCCCTGACCTCTGGTGATATCGAAATGCTGGAACACAGCTATCCGATCATCATCCACCGCTATTCGCTGATGGTCGATTCCGGCGGGGCGGGTCGCAACCGCGGCGGTTCGGGCACCTGCTGGGAGGTGGAGCCTTTGGACAACCCGATGACGCTGATCACCTTCGGCGAGGGCCGCCGCATTCCGGCGATGGGGGCGGCCGGCGCCAAGTCGGCGATGGTGGCACCCAAGGTCGGCTCCTTGGAACTCACCCGCCATGGCAAGACCGAAGTGATCACCAACAACGTCATCGAAATCATCAACCCCGGTGAACGCGCTGCCAACCGCAACCCCGGAGGCGGCGGCTTTGGCATCGCCTTCCAGCGTGACGTTCCCCGTGTGGTGGACGATGTCCGCAACGGATTGGTCAGCGAGATGGGCGCGCGGCTTGACTACGGAGTGGTCTTTGCCAACTTCGCGGCCCTTGAGGTCGATCATCACGCAACCGCCGCCCTGCGCGCCACTGTCGCCTGACAAGGATCAAACCCATGCAAAACCAATATCGTCTGGGCATTGATGCCGGCGGCACCTTCACCGACTTCATCCTTGCCGACCGCAAGGGCGACGTTCGGATCTTCAAGGCCTTGTCGACCCCGCAAGACCCGACGCTTGCCATCCGAAACGGGCTGAAGCTGATCGAAGAGGAAACCGGCATTTCCGCGACCGAGATCGTCTCCAACGCCGATCTGTGCATCAACGGCACGACGGTGGGCCTGAACGCGCTGATCCAGCACAAGGGCGCCAAAGCCGGTCTGATCGCGACCAAGGGCCATGAGGATTCCATCGAAATCCGTCTTGGCCACAAGGAAGACGGCTACCGCTATGACCCGGAATATCCGCCCGCCACCATGCTGGTGCCACGCTATCTGCGCCGGGGGGTGTCCGAGCGGGTGATTTCCACCGGTGCCGTCCACACGCCCATGAACGAGGAAGACGTCCGCGAGGCTTGCCGCCATTTCATCCGTGAGGGTGTCGACTCGGTGGCGATTTCCTTTGTCTGGTCCGTCTTGCATCCCGAACACGAACTGCGTGCCGCCGAGATCGTGCGTGAGATGATGCCGAACGTCCGTCTGACCGTGGGCAGCCAGCTTTACCCGCAGGTGCGCGAATATACCCGCACCTCCACCGCCATCGTGAACGCTTACCTAGCCCCGATCCTGACCAAGTATGTCGAGGCGGTCGACGGCTATTTCCGCAGCCTTGGGGCCAAGCACCCGGTGCGTTACTTCCAGTCGAATGGCGGTCTGGCTTTGGGCTCGGTGGTGTCGGACCAATCGGTTTACGCGATCAACTCCGGCCCGGCCTCGGCGCCGCAAGCCGCGCTCTATATCGCAGAGCCGTGGGGCATGAAGAACATCATCACCGTGGACATGGGCGGCACCTCGTTCGATATCACTCTGACACGGGATGGCCGGGCCAATGTGTCAAAGAACATCGACTTCCTGCGTTACCGCATCGGCATTCCGATGATTCAGGTCGAGACTTTGGGCGCAGGCGGCGGTTCGATCGGCTGGATCGACACCATGGGTCTGATGCAGATGGGGCCGCAGTCCGCGGGGTCCGATCCGGGTCCGGCA
>CANGHD010000227.1 GCA_947453525.1 Paracoccaceae bacterium
ATCATTCCCGGCTTTGACAGCCAGTTGTTGCGGTTTAATCAGTTCCAGCCAGTTCTTGTGGATCATGCTTTCGCCTCCATACTTGCCCGCTGCCTATGGTCCGAATGACAGCAGACGCCCGAGGATCTTCGTTTCTGCGCAAATCGGCCGGGAAAACCGCTTCACACTTTTCCCTGATTTGCTCTAGTCAAGTTCAAACGACGAAATCGGGCCGCGCGCAAACGCACGGCCCGACCATATAAAGATTAGATTATACGCGACGGCGCTTCGGCGGACGGCAGCCGTTGTGCGCCAACGGGGTCACGTCACGGATCGAGGTGATGTTGAAACCAACAGCGGCCAGAGCGCGCAAGGCGGATTCACGACCCGAACCCGGGCCTTGAACTTCAACTTCCAGCGTTGTCACGCCGTGTTCCTGAGCCTTCTTGCCAGCGTCTTCGGCGGCCATCTGGGCGGCGTAGGGAGTCGATTTGCGCGACCCTTTGAAGCCCATCGTGCCAGCCGACGACCAAGCAATCGCATTGCCCTGCACGTCAGAAATCAGGATCTTGGTGTTGTTGAAAGACGAGTTGACGTGAGCAACGCCAGCGGCGATGTTCTTGCGCTCTTTCTTCTTGGTGCGGGCTGCAGTCTTGGTTGTTTCGCGTGCCATATCTGCGTTCCCTTATTTCTTCTTGCCGGCGATCGGCTTGGCCGGGCCCTTGCGGGTGCGCGCATTGGTGTGCGTGCGCTGGCCACGAACCGGCAGACCTTTGCGGTGACGCAGGCCGCGATAGCAGCCAAGGTCCATCAGACGCTTGATGTTCATCGAGACTTCGCGACGCAGGTCGCCTTCAACCGTGAAGTTGGCGTCGATATATTCGCGGATCGCGAGCACTTCGGCGTCGGTCAGTTGGTTGACGCGGCGAGCGCGGTCAATCTTCAGGGCGTCGCAGATCAGCTCGGCGTTATGGGCGCCAATGCCTGCGATATATTGAAGCGAAATCGGGACGCGCTTCGCGGTGGGGATGTTAACGCCAGCAATACGTGCCAAACGTGTTTTCCTTCATGTTGCGGTTCCGTGTTGCCAGAACCTTTTTTCACAACCCGGAAGGACGAGCCTTCCGAAACGATTACCCGCCGCGAACTGATTCCGCAGCGGGACGCCGTGCAATATGGGCTTTTCCGACAGGCGTCAAGGGCCGCAAGGGCCTTTTCAAGGCTTGTCAAGAACTTTCGCGACAGCTGCCGCAACAGCATCCATCTCGGCCAGACCGTCCACCGTCGAAAGCTGACCTTTGGCATAGTAGTAGCCGATCAGCGGCGATGTATCGCGGTAATAGGCGAGCATGCGCGTGCGCAAAGCCTCTTCCGTGTCATCGGCGCGCCGCTTCATCGTGGTACCGCCGCAGTTGTCGCACACACCCGGCACCTTGGTCGGGTGATTGGTGTCATGGTAGACAGCCCCGCAAGTGCCGCAGGTATAGCGCCCGACGATGCGCTGCTTCAGCGCGTCGTCATCCACCCGCACCTCGATCACTGCATCCAGCCTTTGCCCGACATGCGCCAACACGAGGCCGAGGGCATCGGCCTGCTTCAGGGTGCGGGGAAAGCCATCGAAAATGAATCCACCCGCCGGATGCGCCGTGGTCAGCTTTTCTTCGATCAGACCCACCACGATGTCATCTGTCACCAGATGCCCCGCATCCATGACCTCTGCCACCTTCCTGCCCATCTCGGTGCCCGAGGTACGCGCCTCGCGAAGCATGTCACCGGTCGAGAGCTGCACCATCTGCCGCTCGTCCACCAGTCGCTTCGCCTGCGTGCCCTTGCCTGCGCCGGGCGGGCCAAGAAGAATGATATTGGTCATCGGGTCGGCTCTCCTCGTATGTCGTGCGTCTCTGCCAAAGCTGGCCCGCTCAACGACGAGCGGGAGCCTTTGGTGTTGTGGACCGCTTGCGGCCCCGAAGTTGTGACCGTTCGATCAGACCTTCGTACTGGTGGGCCAGCATGTGAGACTGGATCTGGTTGATCGTATCCATGGTCACGGAAACGACAATCAGCACCGAAGTCCCGCCAAAATAGAAGGGAATATTGAACTGGTCGCGCAAAATCTCTGGCAAGAAACAGACGGCGGCCAGATAGGCGCTGCCTACCACGAGGACACGATTCACGACATAGTCAAGATAGTCCTGCGTCTTTTTGCCCGGGCGGATGCCGGGAATGAAGCCGTTCTGGTTCTTCAGGTTCTCGGCCACGTCATCGGTCTTGAAGGCGACGTTGGCGGTGTAGAAGTACGCGAAGAACACGATCATCGCGCCCTGGAACAGCAGATACAGAGGCTGGCCCGGGCCCATGAAGGCAAGGATAGTGGCCATGATCGGACTTGTCTGTGCGCCCGAGAAGGTCGCAAGGGTCGAGGGCAGCAGCAGCAGCGACGAGGCGAAGATCGCCGGGATGACGCCCGCCGGGTTCACCTTGATCGGCAGGTGCGACGAACCGCCGTCATAGATCTTCATGCCGACCTGCCGGCGCGGATACTGGATGTGGATCTTGCGCAGCGCCCGCTCCATGAACACCACGAAGCCGATCACCGCCACGACCAAAAGGATGGCGCCGAAGATAACCCAGACCGGGATGACACCGGACCGGCCCTGGCTGAGGAACTGCGCCAATGCGCCGGGGATCTCTGCCACGATGCCGGTGAAGATGATGAGCGAAACGCCATTGCCGATGCCGCGCGAGGTGATCTGCTCACCCAACCACATCAGGAACATGGTGCCGCCGACCAGCGTGATCACGCAGGAGACTTTGAAGAACAGGTCCGGCGTATGGGCAAGACCGCCCGCCGCGATGGATGCGGCGATCGCCCATCCTTGGAACGCCGCAAGACCGACCGTTGCATAACGGGTGTACTGGTTGATCTTTTTGCGGCCTTGATCGCCTTCCTTCTTCAGCTGCTCGAGCGCCGGAATCATCGAAGCGAGCAATTGGATGATGATGGAGGAGGAGATATAGGGCATGACGCCAAGGGCAAAAATGCCCATGCGCTTCAGCGCGCCGCCGGTGAACAAGCTGAGCATGCCGCCAAGGCCTTGCCCCTGCCCGTCCATGAAGTTCTTGAGCGCCGTTCCGTCAATGCCGGGCACCGGGATGAAGGTGCCAAGCCGATAGACGATCAGCACGAGGATCGTAAACAGGATGCGCTGGCGCAGGTCGGATGCCTTGCCCAAAGCGCCCCAGCTTAGGTTCGCCGCCATTTGCTCTGCTGCGGATGCCATGGTCGGACCTTCTCCGTTGGTGATTTGTAGTGCGCCGCCGAACCGGTGTTTCCGGACGGCGGCGCGGGAAAACAAGGCAGATGTAAGCGGTCTTGCGGCCGCTCACAAGACGTTATGCAAGCGGAACCTTGCGAACCGACTTGCCATGCGGCGGCAAGGGCGTTGCGACGGTCAGCGTTCCACCAGCGGCAGCCACAGCTTCCACCGCCGAGGCCGAGGCGCCGGTGACTTCCAGCATCACCTTCGTGGTGATGACACCCTTGGCAAGGATCCGGATGCCGTCATGCTTGGCCTTGGTCAGGCCGGCAGCGACCAGCACGTCTTCGGTGATCACAGCCGAGGCATCGAGCTTGCCCAGACCGATGAACTTCTCGATCAAGCCCAGATTGATCACGGCGAATTCTTTCTGGTTCGGCTTGGAGAAGCCACGCTTCGGCAAACGCCGATAGAGCGGCATCTGGCCGCCTTCGTAGCCGCCCAAAGCAACGCCCGAACGCGATTTCTGACCCTTGATACCACGGCCAGCGGTCTTGCCCTTGCCCGAACCCGGACCACGTGCAACGCGCTTTTTGGTCTTGGTAGCGCCGGGATTGTCGTGCAGTTCATTCAGTTTCATGTCGCAAACTCCTATGCCGGAGGTACCCTGGCTGCGACGGCGAGGGTAAACGCGGCGTGTGGTTGATTCTATGGCCATAGGCGGCCATCGGGGGCGTATAGAGGGGATGGTGTTGCGGGGCAAGAGGCGTGGCGTCAGCGCACCTGATCTTCGCGCGCCAGAACGGACGTGCCCGAAGATCCAAACGTCAGACAGGGCTGCAGATTTCACAACACTTCGAAAACTCTGCTCGATCAACCGACAGAAGCTTGCGCAGCTCTACTTTCGCATCCTCGGCTGAGCCAGAACACAACTTGATATATCCCCGTTCCGTGTACGCCCCCGCTGGGCGCTGCTCGTGGCCGATCTGACGGCAGGATGCGCGATGCAGAACAGCGTACCGGACATTGGGTACGCGTCGCAGGTTCACAACAAAACCGGATGGATTGCTTTTGAGCCAGCGTAAATAACCGGAATCATCTTCTCGAAACAACGTGGACATTGGTCACCTTTGCTTTGCATCCGCCCTGTGAATGTCACGGCGACATGCTGGGATATCATCCGCATGAAGTGGCCATATGCCACAACGACAATGACGGCAGCTTTCGCAGCGATGCCTTGCGGATACATGGCAAAACGCCCCACCTTTCGGAGGGGCGCTGTTGGCTGAAGCATAATGGGCGGTAGCCCATCCTACCGAAATCAGCCGCGTTCTTCGATGATCTTGACCATGTGGCGGACCGCATGGACCATGCCGCGGATCGAGGGAGTGTCCTCAAGCTCGCGGGTACGACGGATCTTGTTCAGGCCCAGACCCTTCAGGGTCGCGGTTTGAACGGCCGGGCGGCGGGCTGCTGACGCATACTGCTGCACGACGATGGTCTTTTTGACGGTGTCGGTCATGTTCAGGCCTCCACTGCTTCAGCGGTCGCCGCTTCAGCGGCGGGCCTGTTCAGGATCTCGGCCACTTTCTTGCCGCGACGTGCGGCCACCTGGCGGGGCGAGGTTTCTGACTTCAGACCGTCGATGGTGGCGCGGATCATGTTGTAGGGGTTGGTCGAACCGATCGACTTGGCCACCACATCCTGCAGACCCAGCATTTCGAACACGGCGCGCATCGGGCCGCCGGCGATGATGCCGGTACCCGCAACGGCGGTGCGCATCACGACTTTACCGGCGCCATGACGGCCTTCCATGTCGTGGTGCAAGGTCCGGGCGTCCTTCAGCGGCACCCGGATCAGGCTGCGCTTAGCCTGTTCGGTTGCCTTGCGGATCGCTTCCGGCACTTCTTTCGCCTTGCCCTTGCCGAAGCCGACGCGACCACGTTGATCGCCCACAACCACCAAAGCTGCAAAGCCGAAGCGCTTGCCGCCTTTTACGGTTTTGGAGACACGGTTGATCGCGACCAGACGGTC
>CANGHD010000228.1 GCA_947453525.1 Paracoccaceae bacterium
CACCCGCACGGCCTTGGTATGCATCCCGCAGACGCGGAAGCCTGCGGTGCGGTTGTCCGCACTCCAGACCGCTTTGGTGGGGGCAAACATGCCGACGGTGAAGCGCTTGTAGCTGTTGACGTAAGGCGCAAGGAAGGCCGTGATGTCGCGGGCATGGGCCAACTGGCCTGCGATATAGTGCTTCATTATCTGAGACATGCCGTGCTTGTCGTCATGGTCTTCGAAGCTGGGCTTGCCGTCCAGGCTCCAGAGACTTTGGTGGATATGGGCGGAGGAGCCGGCTTTCTTGTGGTCATACTTGGCCATGAAGGTCACGGACTTGCCCTTGGTCCAGGCGATTTCCTTGATGCCGTTCTTGATGATCGAATGGTTGTCGGCGGTGTCCAAAGCGTCGGAGTATTTGTAGTTCAACTCCTCCTGTCCCGCATCCGCCTCACCCTTGGAATTCTCCACCGGGATGCCTGCGCCATAAAGCCCGTTCCTGACGGCGCGCATCACGTCTTCTTCCTTGGTGGTCTGGAAGATGTGGTAATCCTCGTTATAGGCCGAAACCGCGTGCAGCGCCTTAAGGCCGCCATCGCGCAGGTTTTCATACGAATTTTCAAAGAGATAGAATTCCAGCTCCGAGGCCATCATCGGCTCGAACCCCATCGCGCGGGCGCGGGCGACCTGTTTTTTAAGCACGGCGCGCGGGGAGATCGTGACTTCCTGCCCGGTGTGGTGGTCCAGCAGATCGGCCAGCACCAAGGCGGTGCCCGGCAGCCAGGGGATCAGGCGCAGCGTCGCCATGTCGGGCTTCAGCACATAGTCGCCGTAGCCGGTCTGCCAGGACGAGCTTTTGTAGCCCTGCACGGTGTTCATCTCTTGGTCGACGGTCAGAAGATAGTCGCAGCAATGCGTCTCTTGCCACCCACTTTTGACGAAGAAGGCGGCGTGGAAGCGCTTGCCCATCAGGCGGCCCCACATATCGACGCCCGCCACCAGAACGGTGTCGATGCGGCCCGAATCTACGGCCTCTTTCAGTTGATCGAATGTCAGATTGCCGGGCATGTCCGGTCTCCCTTTATGGTCGCGCCCCATCGGGCAATGCTTTCGGGGTGGTCCCCGGTTGCGTGGCTTGGGACTTAGCTGGCCTTGGCCTGCCTTTGAATTTCCTCCAGACCCATGTTGATCACCGGAGCCAGCGTTTCGGCCATCGCTTCACAGGCGGCGTCGGTGGCGATCAGGTCGTTGCGCAGTTCCAGCATGGCGTTCGGCAGGCCGTAGGGGGTGGCGTGCAGGCGCAGGGTGTGGGTGACGTCATCGGCGGCGGAATAGGGCTGGTTGATCTCGGCCCGCAGATCGGTCTGCGACAGTGCCGCGTCCTGAAGGGCCGCTGCGAAACACGGGTCGTTGTCGTGGATGATGCCGAATTCCACCGCGCGGGATTTGCCGAAATAGACCGGCGTGAAGGAATGCAGGGTGACGATCACAGGCGCCAGCCCAAGTGCGACGCGGCGGGCGATCAACCCGTGCAGGGCCGAGGCCCACGGCAGATAGACGGCCTCGGTCCGAGCCAGACGCTCGGCCGGAGAAATCACGAAATTGCCAGGTATATCATGCACTTCTGACCTAGCGGGCATGGCTCCGGCCATGTCCGGCGCGCGGTTGCAGTCATAGACCAGACGGCTGACCGGGGCATGGATCAGCACGGCATCCAGTCGGCGCATCAGGCCCTTGGCCAAGGCCAAAGCGCCGGGGTCCCAGGCGATATGGGCCTGGCGCTGATCTGCTGTCAGGCCAAGGTCGCCCCAGCGGGCCGGGATGGCGTTGGAGGCGTGTTCGCAGACCAGAATGACGCGGCCCTTGGCTGCGGCATTCTCGAGGATCGGCGCAAATTCCGCCTCTGGCGCGCTGGACCGCATCGACGAGTCATCCCCTTGGTTGAGCATCTGGTTCGGATCACGCTGGCGCTTTGGCGAAAAACTGTCAAGATTGTTTCCGGTTGGAGTTTCCTGTTACGATGTTTTCTGTTTGCGGAGGATGAGATGACGCTGGATGACCAACTGCGCACCGCCCTGCCCAGCCTGACGCGGGCCGAGCGGCAACTGGCCACCCATATCCTGTCGCATTATCCGGTGGCGGCCCTGGGCTCGATCACGGTGCTGGCCAAGGCGGCGCTGGTCTCGACGCCGACGGTGGTGCGCTTGGCGCAAAAGCTTGGGTATAAAGGATATCCTGATTTTCAGGCCTCGCTGCGCGGCGAGGTCGAGGCGATGCTGGTCACGCCCCTGACCAAGCACGCCAGCCGCGCCGGGGCGATGCCGGACGGCCATATCCTGACCCGCTTTGCCGAGGCCGTGGTGGCCAACCTGCAGGCGACGCTGAACCAGATCGACCCGGCGGAGTTCGATGCCTCTGCCGCGCTTCTGGCTGATCCGGCGCGGCGGGTCTTCGCCTTGGGCGGGCGGATCACCCATGCGGTGGCGGATTACTTCACGTCGCTGATGATGGTGATCCGGCCGGAAGTGGTGCTTTTGTCAGACAATTCCGCCACTTGGCCACCTGCGCTGTTGCAGATGCGGCCGGGCGATGTGCTGTTGGTTTTCGACATCCGCCGCTATGAAAACGCCGTGTTGCAGGTGACCGAGATGGCGAAGGAGCAGGGGGCCGAGATCATTCTGATCACCGACCGCTGGGTGTCTCCGGCCGCGTCGCACGCCCGCTACACAATGTGCGCCCATGTCGAGGCGCCCTCGGCCTGGGACAGCAACGCCGTCTTGATGGTGCTGGTCGAGACGCTGCTGGCCTCCGTGCAGAACGCGACCTGGGCGCTGACGGAGCCCCGGCTGAAGCGGCTGGAGGAGTTGTATGCCAGGACGCGGTTCTTCCGGCGGCATCGGTAAAGGTTAATGCCGCATTAGGGATTGGCCGCCTTGGCTGCGAATCGGCCTTGTGAAACAGGGTTAACGGGGGAAATCAGCGGGTTGCGCCCGTATGGTATCCGTCGGTTCTCCGTCTGTTTTGCGTATGGCATCTGTACCGACAGACCGTCCCGTGGGGTCTGGTTAACGCAACGCTCGGGCGTAAAGGTTAACGGGCGCGGTTGCCCATGCCGATCAGGGCGTTGAGGGCGACCGCGGCGAGGAGGACGGCACCGCCAAGGGCGGTGTTGGTGGACAGGGTCTCGCCAAGGAAAGCCCAGGCCCAGAGGGGGGCCAGCAGGACCTCGACCAAGGACAGCAGGGTGGCTTGGGCGGCGGGCACGACGCGGCTGCCGGTGGTGTAAAGGAACATGCCGCCGGTCAGGGTGACGGCGCCCATGGCGGCGGCGAGGGTGGCTTCGGTGGGTGGAATGAGCAGGGGCTGTCCCGAGATCAGGGCGGCAGCGCCTCCGGCGAGGCAGGCGAAAAGTCCGCCAAGCAGGACAGCGGGCAGCATGTCGGTCAGATGGCCCCAACGCAAGGCCACGGTGAAGGCGGCAAAGCCTGCGGCGGACAGGAGGGCGGCCGCAGAGCCGAAGGCGGTGCCGCCGCCGATCTGGCCCACGCCGCCGACCATGATCACGATGCCCGCGATGGCCAGAAGGATGGCGCCCCAGGTCGGCAGCCGCACCGACTCACCCAGAAGCACAAGGCCGAAGACGGCAGCGAAGAAGGGCGAGGCGGAGAACAGCAGCACCGCATTGGCCACCGTCGTCGATTGCAGCGCCACGATGGCGCCGCCGAAGGCCAAGACCAGACCGAGGCCGCCGATCGCTCCGGCCAGCCCTACGCTGCGGATGGCGGGCAGGATCCGGCGCGGCCCGATCCACAGGACCAGCACCGGCAGCATGCCGAGGGAACGCCAGAACAGTACGGCCCAGCTTCCGGCCTCGTGGATCTGGCGGATCAGCACGCCCTGCACCGACCACACCACCCCGGCGAGGATGATCAGCGCCGCCCCTGTCAGATACTTCATGCCTGCCCTCGGTTTTTCGGTCAGGCTATGTGCGGGCTTGCCGCGTTGCCGTTCCGCAAGCGACATGGCGGGTCGTCCTGATCCTCTTGCATTTGCCCTTTGTCGAAAAACCCCGGAGGGTGCTCCGCAGGAGCGAAGACCCTGCGGAGTGGGGGAGGTTGGCCTCCCCGCCGTTCAACACGCGACCGGGTGGGCGTCAGTAGCCGAGGCTTCGGTCGACCAGATGCAGAAGGGGCTCCCTGGTCTGCGCGCGGCGGATGTTTTCCACCAGAACGCGGGCGGCGGAGTGGGGACGGGTGTCGGCGGCGATGTGGGGGGTGACGGTGACCTGAGGGTGAGACCAGAAGGGGTGGTCCTTGGGCAGGGGTTCCACCCGGAACACGTCCAGCGTGGCATGGGCCACCTGGCCGGAGTCAAGGGCTGCCAGCAGGGCCTGATCGTCGATCAGGGGCCCGCGACCGGGGTTGAGGAGGAAGGCGCCTTTGGGCAGGTAGCCCAGCGTCTGCGCGTTCAGGAGGTTCTCGGTCTCGGGCGTGCGGGGCAGCAGGGTGACGACGATGGCGGCGGTGGAGAGGGCTTCCCTCAGGCCCTCGGGGCCGGAGAGGCAGGGCAGGCCTTGGATCGTCTTGGGGGTGCGGCTCCACCCGGTGACGGGGAAGTTCAGCGCTTGCAGGGCGCGGGCGGCGGCGAGGCCGAGGGCTCCGACCCCAAGCATCGCCACCGGGCGCTGGCGGGCCAGCGGCGGGCAGGTCGGGTCCCAGATGTGGGCGGGGTTGACGATGTGGCGGTCCATGCCGAGATGGTGGCGGAGCGCGTGGCCCACGACCCATTCGACCATGCCCTCGGTCAGGCCGGGGTCGACCATGCGGGTCAGGGGCTGGGTCAGGGTGGCGTTGCCGACGATGCGTTCGACACCCGCCCAAAGGCTGAGCACGGCCTTGCAGGCGGTGTAGGGGGTGAAGTCCTGCAGGGGGGCGGAGGGGGCGTAGATGATGTAATCCACCGCTGCCGGGGTGGCGGTTTCGGTCACGATTTGAGCGGTGATGCCCGCCTCGGCCAAGGCTTGCGGCAGGATCGTGCGGTAGTCGGGCCAAAGGGCGGGGGCGGCGAAGAGGATCAGCATGGGGCCTCGGGGGTTGGTGTGGGGACGGGCAGGGTTATTTCGACAGGGCCAGCCCCGCATTCACCGCCAGCGCCAGAATGACGGTGTTGTAGAAGAAAGAGCCGATGGAGTGCAGCAGAACGACGCGCCGCAGGTTACCGGCGGTCACCACCACGTCGGAGACCTGCGCCGTCATGCCGA
>CANGHD010000229.1 GCA_947453525.1 Paracoccaceae bacterium
GGCGCCAAAGCGCCAATGTCCCGGCGCCTTGGTCAGGACGCCGGGCCGATAATTCGGGCGATGATCACGAATATCAAACTCATGGCGGCCTTATAGAAAAGCTGGCCGCTTCGGACAAGGGGAATGGAGGGCCTCAGCTCTGTGGCAGAAGGCCCAAGCGCTCCACCACCCAGACTCCCAAGGCCTGCACCATGTCATCGCGGCCTGACAGCGGGCCGGGACGGTAAAGGGCCGACCCAAGCGCCTTTTGCTGCTTTTCCAGAATGCCCACATCCTCGCGGCCGACCTTTTCCCAACGGTCGTAGTAGGGCGCGGCTCGTTCCTCGAAATCGGGCTGCGACAGGCGGGCCTTGGGGAAACAGCCGCCGATCTCCAGCCGGGATTTGCCCGCCGAGATCGGCGTGACGTTCAGCCACCAGAGGCAATCCTGCGCCACGGCGAATTGCATCGTGGGCAGCGCTACGGTGAAATAGGTGCCCATGCGGGCGTCGTCATCCAGCCCCTCGATCTTGTCAAAGGGCGGCACGGTGTCGGACAAAGTGGCGATGGAGCGGCCCGAGATCACCTGAATGCAGATCCAGTTGCCGCGGGTTTGCAGCGTGCGAGAGGTTTGCGCCCCCACGGTGTCACGGTGCACGGTGCCGGTGTGATAGGTCTCCATCGCATTTTCGAGGATCAGTTTCCAATTGCACGCAGGTTCCAGAGCCACGGTCCATGTGCAGCGCATCTGGTCAGGTTTGTGCGAGGCGAAGCGGTCGGGCAGGTCGCCCAAGTGTTCCAGAAGGCTCGGGCCGTCGTGGGCAAAACGGGCGAAGACGAAACCGGCCCAGCTTTGGCAGTCCAGCGCCGCCATACCATTTTCGCGGCGGTCAAAACCCTCGGCATCCTTCATGTCGGGGCAGCCGTAAAGGCGGCCGTCGGTCAAGTAGCTCCACGCGTGATAGGGGCACATGACCTTGGCCCCGGTATTGCCCTGCCCCTCCAGCAGGATCGAGCCGCGGTGGCGGCAGTAGTTGGCGAAGACCCGCAAAACACCATCCGTTCCGCGCAGGGCGACGATCGGGCCACCGGGGCTGTCGAAGGCGCGGAAATCGCCGGGGTTGGGGAGTTGCTCGTCGCGGCACAGGAAGAACCAGTGGCGCAGGAACAGCGCCTCACGTTCAGCGGCGAAGATCGCGGGGTCGGTGTAAAAGCCTGCAGGCATCGAACGGGCGCGGTGGATCGGCTGGACGGCCGCCGTCAGTTGATCTTGCAGTTCGGCAGGGGTCAGGGGCATGGCGTCCTCGGGTCTGGGCCAGGCCAGTCAAGCGCAGGTCGCCCGCAACCGTCAAGCGCAGCGGTTGACCTTGGACACCGGTCCGGCGCAAGGTGACGCAAGACAGAAAAGGACGTCCTGCGATGAAAGAACCCTCGGTCAATGTGTTGGGTGAAAAGCTCGAACCCTGTTCGGCCAAGCCGCTGACCGGGTTCTTCCGCAATGGCTGCTGTGACACCGGGCCAGAGGATCGCGGCCGGCATACGGTGTGCGCGGTGATGACGGCCGAGTTTCTGGCCATGTCGAAATACCTCGGGAACGACCTGTCCACCCCGCGCCCGGAATTTGGGTTTGCCGGCCTGAAACCGGGCGACCGCTGGTGCCTGTGCGCGAGCCGGTTCCTTCAGGCCTATGAAGAAGGCGCAGCGCCAGAGGTAAACCTTGCGGCGACCCATATCCAGACGCTGGATATCGTGCCGCTGGATGTCTTGCAGGCGAACGCGGTTCAGCCCTAGCCGTTCGCCACGGGCTGCAAGGGCGGACGGACGGTGTTGTCGTCGCGCATCAGGTCATCGATGAACAGGCTCAGCAGTTGCGAACGGCCCGACACCCCCGCCTTTCGGTAAATCGCATTGGTCTGCGCCTTGACCGTGCCTTCCGACGTCGTCCGAAGCACGGCGATTTCCGCCGTCGACATGCCCTTGATGGCAAACAGAGCCACATCCCGCTCTGCCGGGGTCAGACCCCATTCGGCGAAACGCTCCTCCAGCAGGTCCAGAAATGCCCCCGAGGCGCGTCGCAGCCGTTCCTGTGCCTTGTTGCGGTCCAATATGACACGGCGCATTGCAAGCCCTCCCAGCACCGCGCCAATCACAAGGCCAAGCGCGGCACCCATTTCCAGAAGTTCACGCATTTCCCAGGACAGCGGCGCGGCTTCAAAACCGAACAACGAAGAAAATACGTCCGAAACGAACAGAATCGCGCAGAGCGCCTGCGCGAGAAAAACCAGCGCAATGATCGCCAGTCTTCCCACTAAAGCACCGCTCTGCGGATGGCGTTCAAGACTTGCCGCGTCGCGCCGTCATGCATCAGTTGTCTTTGCCCTTGTCATCCCCGCCGTCACCGCCACTGCCTTTGCCCCCTCCACCCGAACCAGAGCCCGACCCGCCACCTCCGGATCCGCCGCCGGATCCTTGCCCACCTGACCCGTCATTCCCAGCGGCATCGTCGCCGGAACCATTGCTGCCGGAGCCACCGCCGTCCGAACTGGGCAGTGCGGCACCGGTTGATCCGCCCACCTCATCAAGGATCGGCTCGGCCCCGATACTGCCGTTCGAGGCCGTGAACTGATCGCGCAGGATTTCTCCGGTTCGAGGGTTGATCACGATTTCCCGGGAACCGTCCTTGCGCGTGGCCAGAATGCGCACCCTGCCAAGCCATGTGGTTTCCGACGAAATATCCGTGAAGCCCTGTCGGGTGAGTTGCGCAATGATGCCATCCGAAACCGAGGCCGAAAGGGCCACGCCGGCAGAAAGCATCATCGCCGCAAGGCAGATCGTGATAAAGGCGCGTTTGTTCATGGCTCACCCCCGGATCAACCGGTCTAATTGTATGTATCGGCGATCCGCACGGTGCCAGCAAGGGCAATGGGCGGGTGGCAACGGCGTCTTGGGTCGGCGCAGGGCTTTGACCTGCGTTAACACCAGCAATTTGGTCCGGATCACCCCGCCCGACACCGAACCAAGGCCGAACCATCCTGAACGGTGGTTCGGCCCGGGGACAGGTCCGGGGTCGGGCCGGGTGTACAGGACAAGCCACCCGGGGAAGACGGGTTTGCCGCGCATCCCTGGCAGGTTGGGGGATGGAACGGGGGCGCGGCGGGCTTGCCCTGATTTGGATCTGGTCGTGATTGTTGCAGGTTGATCCTGCCGCTGGGTGTGGGTTTCATCGAAGCATGAGGCGGGAATTCCGATCGCCGCAAGCTCATCATGCCCCGACACCGGGCCCGCCGAAATTGATCTAAGGTTCAATGAGCGGGTCCTAAACTGGCCAAACCATGCCCTAAACCCAAGTTTATGACGATTTCGTTGAAAATCTTCAGACTTTGGTCGGGCCTATATGGGCAAGACTGTTCCTTTTCACAGGCACAAAGGAAATGGCAGGGCGCAAGGCCGTCTCTTGCCGCAGACCGCGCGGTTTGGCGGTTCGGGCCGGCTCTGTCGTAAAAATCGTCTGACGTCCAAACTGTCCCTCCTGCCGGACAGAGCTATCCCACGACCTTCGTGATGGCGATGCCGAGGACGGTGCAGCCGTTCAGCACCGCGACACGAACCTGGAACTCGGCAGCCAGACGGTCGAAGTCCCGCGCCATAAGGCGCTGCCCCGGTAGCTTCAGACATGGCATTCATTCGCCCGGAAAACAGTCCCCGGACTGTTTTCTGGCCCGGTTCAAATTTCGACGTGGCTTTGGCGGCAGTCTCCGCTCCATCGTCGCCATAACGTACAGCCCAGGTATTTTGAAGCCCGTAGCGCCTCGTTGCGGGCGAGAGGCACCTGGGGCGGTTGTCTTGCAAGGCTTCGCATTCTTGCGGGCAGGAATGACACGCACAAGCACCACGTTCCGCAATTGCATCGTGGCACTTGCGCGTGTCGTAGGCACCGTCAGCTGTGACGCTGGCCATCTCTTGGTCGGACGGGACCGGGTTGCGCCCTTCGCTCAACATGGGGGCGCCGCCCACTGAATGGCTGGTGAGGTCAACCGCTCGAACGTCCAACGTTTGCGCATCGATCCCGATGTGGATCTTGCGCCAAACACGGCGTTTCTGACCCCCCTGTCTACGGGCGTTCCACTCGCCTTCGCCTTCGACCTTTATCGCGGTGCTGTCGATTGGCAGGTGTAGCAGGCTCTCCACGAAGCCAGTCGTCTGCCGCAGCGCCATGCCGGACAGCACCTTCATCATACGGCAGGTCTGAATGGCAGCGTCGCTATAGATCGGCTGCCGACCCCAGGTTGCCGGTGGGCTTCGCCGCCCATGTCATGTCAGGATCAAACCAGACCGTCAGCGCCCCCCAGCGCTTGAGCGCCTTGTTATACCCGGGCCAGTTCAGGGTCTTGCAGCTCAGGGTGTTCGGTCTGCTCATCATCCCCAGCTGTCACGCTGGATTAACGAGATGAATCCCCTCAGACCATTTGTGCGACACGGACACCGAGACCCCATGGCGGTCATGGATTTTGCAACCTTGGCTTTCTATAGGCCGACTTGCAGAGAGCCCATTGCGCCAATCAGGATCTCATCCAAGGACGCCGCCACGATTGGCTTTGTCGTTGTCGCATCTAAGAACCGGAAATTCGCCAAAATAACCTTCAGCAAAGCTGCGACTCGCAAATTTGGTCCGATATTCCGTCGGAAACTGGTCTTCACAAAGCGGAATTTGCAGTTACCACGGCACCCTTGCACCCTGCCAGTCAAAGAACCCGCCACTGTCTGCCGAGGTCAATCCGTCCAGCACGCGGATCAGCTGCGCGGCTGCCTCGGCGGGCGGCATGGCGGCGTGGCTGCCCCGGTGACTTGCCGTCAGACGCGTGTCCACCGTGCCCGGATGCAGGGTGACGACTACGGCCTGCGGATGGCTGCGCGCCACCTCGATGGCCGCCGTATGGACCAACTGGTTCAAGGCCGCCTTGGCCGCCCGGTAGGAATACCAGCCACCCAACCCGTTGTCGCCAATCGACCCGACCCGGGCCGACAGGGCAGCAAACCGCACAGGCCGGTCGCGCGGCATCAGGCGCAGTGCGTGTTTCAAGACCAGCAGCGGCCCCATGGCATTGAGCGCGAATTGCGCCGCCAAGGCCTCTGGCGTCACGGCACGCAGGGATTTTTCCGGGCCGATGCCGCCCAGTTCCAGCGCTCCGGTCGCCACGATCACCGTGTCGAACGCGGGCTCCAGCCC
>CANGHD010000230.1 GCA_947453525.1 Paracoccaceae bacterium
CCGCCGGTGAGGTCTACGCCTCGGTCGAGGCCCCGAAGGGCGAGTTCGGCGTGTATCTGGTGGCCGACGGGACCAACAAACCCTACCGCGCCAAGATCCGCGCGCCGGGCTTCCTGCACCTGCAAGCGCTGGATTTCATGTGCAAAGGCCACCAACTGGCCGACGTCTCCGCCATCATCGGAACCATGGACATTGTTTTCGGAGAGGTTGACCGCTGATGCTGCGCCGCCTTCACAAAGAACAACCTGCAAGCTTCGCCTTCACAGAGAAGAACCTGGAATGGGCCAATGGGCAGATTTCCAAGTATCCGGCGGGGCGTCAGGCCTCGGCGATCATCCCGCTCTTGTGGCGCGCGCAAGAGCAGGAAGGGTGGCTGTCTCGTCCAGCCATTGAACTGGTCGCCAACATGCTGGGCATGGCCTATATCAGGGCGCTGGAAGTGGCGACCTTCTACTTCATGTTCCAGCTGCAACCCGTTGGGTCTGTTGCCCATATCCAGATTTGTGGGACGACCTCCTGCATGATTTGCGGGGCGGAGGAGCTGGTGGCGGTGGCCAAGGAACTGATCTCTCCCAATGCGCACGCCTTGTCGGCGGATGGCAAGTTCTCGTGGGAGGAAGTCGAGTGCATGGGTGCTTGTGCCAATGCGCCGATGGCCCAGATCGGCAAGGATTATTACGAGGATCTGACGGCGGACAAGCTGCGCGAGTTGATCGCGCGCTTCTCGGCAGGAGAGGTTCCGGTGCCCGGCCCGCAGAACGGGCGCTATGCGGCGGAGCCTTTGTCGGGGCTGACCTCGCTCAAGGATTTCGAGAGCGGCAAGAAGCAGTACAACGCCTCGGCGCAGGCTGCGGTGGATATTGGTGACACGGTCAAGCGGATCGACGGGACGGAAGTTCCGATCCTGACGCCGTGGCTCAAGGGCCGTCAGACAGCGTAAGGGGGCGGTGATGAGCGATCATGTGGTGATGGAATCGGAAGGCGCACGGGCGTCCAACTGGATCTGGGCGGTTGTGGCGGGCGTGGTTGCCGCTGTTGTGGCGACATGGCTGTCCGGGCTGCCGGTGGCGACGGCACTTTTGTTGGGCGCGGTGGTCTTCGTGGTCTATGCGGTTGTGCTGGCGCAGTTCTGGGAAGAGCCTGCCAGCGGTGACCATGATCACGGGCATGGCCATGATTCCGACGGCCATGATGCGCATGGGGCTGACAGCCACGGCCATGACGCGCCCATCGACCATGCTGCCGTCCAGTTGGCGCCGGTTGAGGCCGATCCGGTGGCGGCCGTTGCCGCATCTGACGAACCCGCCAAGCCGGTGGGTGTGACCGGCCCACGGGATGGCAAGGCAGACGTTCTGCAAGAGATTGAGGGCATTGGCCCTGCGCTGGAAAAGCTGTGCAACGAGTTGGGTATCTGGCACTTCGACCAGATCTCCAGCTGGGGTGTTTCCGAGATTGCCTGGATGGATGGCAACCTCAAGGGCTTCAAAGGCCGCGTGACGCGCGACAAATGGGTGGCGCAGGCCAAGATCATCGTGACGGAGGGTGTCGAGGCCTTTCGCATCCGCGCCAAGACCAACGATTACTGAGGGCGGCATGGCAGGTCCGGATCATCGCGAGGCGCGTCAGGCAAAGGTGATTGCCATTGTGCTGGTTCTGGCGATGGGGCTTTGGCTTTTCGTGCTGTCGGTGGGCGACCAATATGGCTGGCCGCCGAAGGTCTTCTTTTTGGCGGACCTGTCCGCCGGGGCCGCGTTCCTGTGGACGATGGTTGCAACTTACAGGCTCTGGCGCAAGCGTCAGGCGTAACGGGCCCAAGGGCCGGGATTGAAGGAACGGGCAGATGCTCAAGGATCAGGACCGCATCTTTACCAACCTCTACGGCATGCATGACCGAACGCTGGCCGGCGCGAGGAAGCGCGGCCATTGGGACGGCACGGCGGGCATTCTGGCGCTTGGCCGCGACAAGATTGTCGAGATCGTCAAGGCAAGCGGTTTGCGCGGTCGGGGTGGTGCGGGTTTCCCGACCGGCCTCAAGTGGTCCTTCATGCCCAAGCAGTCGGACGGCCGGCCCTGCTATCTGGTCATCAACGCCGACGAATCCGAACCCGGCACCTGCAAGGACCGCGAGATCATGCGCCATGATCCCCATACCTTGGTGGAGGGCGCCCTGATAGCCTCCTTCGCCATGGGGGCCCATGACTGCTATATCTACATCCGCGGTGAATATATCCGCGAGCGCGAGGCCCTGCAGGCGGCGATTGACGAGGCCTATGATGCGGGTTTGATCGGCAAGAACGCGTCCGGCTCGGGCTATGACTTCGACTGTTACCTGCATCACGGCGCCGGTGCCTATATCTGCGGCGAGGAAACCGCGCTGCTGGAAAGTCTTGAAGGCAAGAAGGGCATGCCCCGCATGAAGCCGCCGTTCCCGGCAGGCGCTGGCCTTTATGGCTGCCCGACCACGGTGAACAACGTGGAATCCATTGCCGTTGTGCCAACGATCCTGCGCCGTGGGGCGGAGTGGTTTGCGGGCTTCGGCCGTCCGAACAACACCGGGACCAAGCTGTTCGGCATCTCGGGCCACGTCAACAACTCCTGCGTTGTGGAAGAGACGATGTCGATCTCTCTGCGCGAGCTCTTGGAAGAGCATTGCGGCGGCGTGCGCGGTGGCTGGTCGAACCTGAAGGCCGTGATCCCCGGCGGCTCCTCGGTGCCGATGCTGACCGCGGCGCAGTGCGACAACGCCATCATGGATTTCGACTGGCTGCGCGATCAGAAATCGGGCTTGGGCACGGCGGCGGTGATCGTGATGGATCAGAACACCGACGTGATCAAGGCGATCTGGCGGCTGTCGAAGTTCTACAAGCATGAAAGCTGCGGCCAGTGCACGCCCTGCCGCGAAGGCACCGGCTGGATGATGCGGGTGATGGAACGTCTTGTGCGCGGCGACGCGGAACTGGAAGAGATCGACATGCTGCTCTCGGTCACCAAGCAGGTTGAGGGCCACACGATCTGTGCGCTTGGCGATGCGGCGGCCTGGCCGATCCAAGGTCTGGTCAAAGCCTTCCGCAACGAGATTGAGGACCGCATCAAGTACAAGAAGACCGGCCGGGTCAGCGCCATCGCTGCCGAGTAATCTGGCGTGGGTCCGGTCGCCCACATGAACCTCGCCCGCCTGCTGCATCCGGCAGGCGATCCGCGCGTGGCGGAGTTTGTCGATGCGATTGCAGCGGTAAATGCCGTTGCCGAGCGCAGCCCGGGGTTCATCTGGCGTCTGACCTCTCCGGTCAGCCGGACCGAGGCCTCTGGCACCTTCGAGGCGATTGATGCGGCGGACCCGCTGATCGCGTCGTCCGTGTCGGTTTGGGAGGACCCCGACAGTTTGCGTCATTTCGTGCACAAGACGCTGCATGGCGTTTTCCTGCGCAAGCGAACGGCCTGGTTCGAAGTGATGCAGGGCCCTGTCTATGTGATCTGGCCCGTGGCGCGGGAAGCCCAGCCCACGATGGCCGAGGCCAAGGTCAAGCTGGCGGACCTTGCGGCCAAGGGTCCTTCGGCTGCGGTCTATGATTTCAAATGGCTTGATGCGCAAAGGGCTGGCACATGAAGGCCGGATGCTGCGCCATCGCCGGTTTGTTGCTATCGGCCTGTGTCGATACCGTTGCCCCCCAGACTGTTCCGCTGACGCTGCCCTTGGCCGACGGCAGGGCGCAGGCCGTCAGGATCGGCCCGCAAAGCTTCGTGGTGAACCGTCGGGCGCTGGATCAGGTGGGACTGCGGGTGACCCGCGTTGAGGGCCGCGATCTGGAGTATTCCGAAGGTGCCATCGCCAAGAAGGCGGCCGAGGCCTATTGCGCCGGCTTCCACCGCAGGCTCGACCCTGCCGCGATAGGCAGGTTCTCGCTGCCCAACGCCTGGGTCTTCGGCGGGGATTGCCTTTGAACCGCGTGCTCAATCCCTTAACTGCGCCGTGTTATGGCATGTCAGGCCAAGGTCGGTCATTCTATGCGCTGCCGCTTCCTTCCAGCGCTCCCCTTGCGGCCGGGGCGCCGCCAGTCCGGAACTTGTTCATGTCCCCTTTTCGTCTTGCGTTTTCAGCCCTTCTGATGACCAGCCCCGTTCTTGTCACCGCCGCCTTGGCCAGCCCGGTTCCCATGGCCGAGGAGCAGCATATCAACGACGAACTGCGCGCCGGTTTTGCCGGTGACACACTGCGCAAGATCTGTCCGACCATCGAGGCCCGAATGCTGGTCGTGATGGGCCGTCTGTGGGATTTGAAATCCTATGCCGAGACGCAGGGCTATTCGTCAGGGGATTACGATGCCTTCCGCAAGGACCCGGTCCAGAAGAAGCGCCTGAAGGACGAGGCTGAAGCCTATCTGGAAGCCGCGGGTGCGGTTCCGGGCGACGTGGAAAGCTATTGCAAGGTCGGTGAGGCCGAGATTGCCAAGGGCACGGCCCTCGGGTCGCTGATCCGGTCGTCACGATGAAGAAACCCGACGTGGCTCGGGCCCTGATCGCGCCCAAGACACGCCAAAGCCGGCATGTTTCTTTGTGCAACAGGAGAGGGTCAGATGATCATCCGCAACAGCAGTGATCGCATCGAGGCGGAAAATGCCGGGCTTGCGGGCTCGGTCTTTGCCAACGTCAACCTGTCGACGGCGCGATTTGAAAACGTCAACCTGTCCGGCGCTGCCTTCAACAACATCAATATGTCCGATGTGAAGCTGACCAATCTCGACATCCATGGCATGAGGATCGAGGGCATTCTGGTTGAAGACCTGTTTGCCGCCTATGAGGCCCGGAAGTGACGTTAGGCTACGTTTTGGCACGACCGGTGGTCGGTCATATTCATCTCGTGCAGGGCAGTCCGGACGGTAGAACGGGCTTTTCCCGAAACAAGGCCCTGCTCCTTTGGCAGGACCGCCCGCATCGGTCTTGCGGGACTGAGAAGTTGATGGTCATCCGCGCTGCCGATGGAAAATTTATCGTAACCGGTGGTACCGGGCGTGGAAAAACCGTTGCCTTCGCCGGGCTAAAAGCGGATGAACCGCGCGAGGCGAAGTGGGTGGTTTACCCCGTTTGCTTCGGACGCGGACAGAGCGGAAGGACCGACACCCATGTCTAACCTGAAAAAGCTGATCATCGACGGGATTGAGG
>CANGHD010000231.1 GCA_947453525.1 Paracoccaceae bacterium
CCTCGTCAGCCTTGAAGCGGTGGAGCGAGAGTTTGTCTTCCTCGGCATAGACGGCGACCGTCTTCTTGCCCAACTCGTTGGCGGCGCGCATCACGCGGATGGCGATCTCGCCGCGGTTGGCGATCAGGATTTTCTTGAATTCGGTCATGGCTATCCCTGCGTTCAACCGTGCGGTTCCTGCGGGCGTTTGTCGCAGGTTCGGTCGCAGGTTTGACTGAGCATCCTAGGAGCGCTGCGATGCGGCGCAAGGGGGCAGAACGTTATTTCGCGCAAGATTCCATCGCGGGAGTGGCTGTTGCCCATGGCAGGGCAGCCGTTGGTGCCGGAAGGGAGGCAAGACTTCGGATGCCTGCCGTGGATAGTCCGGCCCTGCAGTCACGCTCGCGCGGAAGGTGCAGATCGGCGGGGGCCCAAGAAAGCCCTGCCGGACGGTTTGTGCCGTCCGACAGGGCGCCTGTTGCGCCTCGTACGATCGGGCTGGCTTAGAAATGCCAGACGACTGCGGCGTGGATCGCCTGTGCGCTGGTCGACATGTCCGCCGAAAGACCGGCGTTGCTGTTGATCTGCTGATTGGTCAGAATTGCGTGCCGATTGAAACTGGTCATCTGGTAGTCGACCTTGAGCGACACCTTGTCGGTGATCATCGTTTCCATCCCGATGCCAATCGTAGTGCCGACCAGATCGAGGTTTGACGTCACGCTGAAGTTGCTTGGAGCGACGCCAGCCAAGGAGGCGGGTCCCGACGTTTCCGTCACACCCAGCACGCCGTAGATCAGCGTATTTGGGTTCACCAGATAGCCCAAGCGCGCCAGCAAGGCCTTGCTGTGTTTGGTCGAGTACTGGAAACCCACGACGGTTTGCGGGTCGCCGCCGTTCGATGTCACAATCGACCCTTTGGTCGTCACGTTCGCGCCGTCGAGATCCAGCTCCACGCCCCAGACACCATGTGCCGCAAGCGCGTGGTTGTAGCCGACTTGCACGCCGCCCATGCCGCCGTTGCCGCCAAGTTCCGGCAGATTCACGTCAACGTAGTTGCTGGGGGTGTCGATTTGGAACGCTCTCGCCGACAAGCCGTAGTTCGAGTAGGCGTGGCCCAGCGAAATGCCGGCCCATGGGCCCGTCCAAGGCGAACTGGCCGGTTTCGCAGCGGCTTGAACGGCGGGCGCGGGTTCCAACATGACCTTCGCCGGGCCGCCGGCAAAGGCTGGTGCAGCAGCGAGAAGGGCAAGCGAGGTGGCCGCAACTGCGGCAAACTTGGTCATTTTTAAATCCTTTGATCACTCATGCCGGGCAGTCGACATGGGTGAACACAAGGATTGACATCGTCCGAATGACAAGAGGAGCATCGGAGCTTTCAGATATCTTTGGAGTGCGGAATGGGATCCGCACTCCATGGTCATGTGTGCGTCACTCGCCCTTGGGAACCATGCGGTTGACCAGCGGCACTTCTTCCAGCACCAAGGCGAAGATCAGGGCCACGATGGCCATGCCTGCGGCGATCCAATAGATCGGGTGGATGGCGTTGATGACGGCGGCGGCGACAGTGGCCTGCATCTCCGGCGCGAGTTTGGCCATGGATTGCGGCCCAAGTTGCGCGCCGCCGCCCAGAAGCGCCGCCGCATCGCCAAGGCCCGACATCAGGCGGGCGTTGAACAGGGCACCGAACGCGGCCACGCCCAAGGCACCGCCGCATTGGCGCAACAGGATGCCGGCGGCGGTCGCGGTGCCAAGCGTCTGGCGCGGTACGGCGTTTTGCACGGCGGTGGTGACGACCGGGAAGATGCAGCCCATGCCAAGTCCGACCGTGACCAGCACCAGCGAGAAGGGCAGGATCGCGGTGTCACGCGTCAGTTGCGTCAGGGCCAGCATACCGACCGACAGCAGGCTTGATCCGATGATCGGCAGGATCTTGTATTTGCCGGTCCGGCCCATGTACTGGCCCGCCAAGGTCGAGGCGGCGACGATGCCAAGGGTCAGCGGGATCAGTTGCAGGCCAGAGCCGGTGGGCGACGATCCTTTGGCGATTTGCAGGTAAAGCGGCAGGAAGGTGATCGCACCGAACAGGGCGGCACCCACGACAAAGCCGAGGATGGAGGTGACCCGGAAGACATTCATGCCGAACAGCCACATGGGCAGGATGGGCTCAGCCGCCTTGCGCTCGATCAGGACGAAGGCAATGAGGGACAGGATGGTCAGGGCCGCAAGACCAAAGGCGCTGGACGAGGCCCAGTCGAAGCTGCGCCCGCCAAGGCTGGTCAGCAGCGTGAGCGCGCCGAGGCCCAGGGTCAGGGTCAAGGCGCCCCACCAGTCGATCTTGTGATCAGTGCGCGAGGGGCGGGCCTTGAAGCTGAAGGCGAAGCCGACAAGCGCGATGAGGCCCAAAGGAATGTTGATGAAGAAAATCCAGTGCCAGTTGGCGTTTTCCGACAGCCAGCCGCCGGCCAAGGGACCAAGCACCGAGGAGGTCGAGAAGACCGCGGCGAACACGCCTTGGATCTTGCCACGCTCCCGCGGGGGGACCACGTCGCCGATGACCGAAAGCGCCAGCACGAACAGGCCGCCGCCGCCCAAGCCCTGAATGGCGCGGGCGATGATCAGGAAGGTCATCGAGGTGGCAACACCACAGAGCGCCGAGCCTAGGATGAAGATGGCGACACAGGCGAACACCGTCACGCGGCGGCCGTAAAGGTCACCCAGCTTGCCGTAGAGCGGTGCCACGATGGTCGATGTCAGGATATAGGCGGTCACCACCCAGGACAGATGGTCCAGCCCGCCAAGGTCCGACACGATGGTCGGCAGGGCGGTCGAGACGATGCTTTGGTCCAGCGACGCCAGCAGCAGCAAAAGCCCGATCGACAGGATCACCAGCCGCAGCGAGCCGGTCTCATGTGGGGCGTGTTCGGTTTGGGCTCCGGAAGGGGCTTGGCTCATGGTTCTCTCCTGTTCGCAGAGGTCAGGGTTAGGGGAGGTGCGGTTATATGTCAACAGCACATGATTGCTGGCGTCACATACTTGACACAAGCACGGAACCATCTTTAGTCAAGGTCATGAGCCAGAAACCGACCGATCCACTGATGCAACGCCCACATGAACGGGTCAAGGCCTCGCTCGAAGCGGCGGGCTTCGCCGAGGATGCGGCGATTGCCTTGCTCTCGCTGGATGCCGACCATTTCCACTATGTCCGGCGGGTGATGAAGGGCGATGTGCCGCAAAGTCTGATGGAGGAACTGGACGCCGGGCTGGAAATGACGCAGTTTCACGCGCTTTCGGCGATATTGCGCATCAAGGGCGGTTATGGGCGGCCTGGGCAAGAGGCGACAGTCGGGCTTTTGGCCGAGGAGATGGCGCTGGACCCCTCGCGCGCCAGTCGGATTGCGGCGGATCTGGTCGAGCGCGGACTGTTGGCGCGGGCGGTCAGCCAGGAAGACGGGCGGCGCTCGGTTCTGGTGCCGACCGAGGCGGCCTGGGCGTTGATGGACGGCTTTCTGCGCGCCAAGTGGGCGCGGACGATGAAGCTGTTCGCGACATGGTCGGAGGAGGATATTGTGACCTTTTCCCGTTTGTTTGGCCGCTATACCGATGGCATGAGCGAACAATATCCGACCCGGTGAGCTTGCGCCTGTGGCTGTGCTGCGGGAAGCTTCGGGCAAACGGGGGGATATGATGAAACTTGGCATTCTGGGGGCGACGGGCTGGGTCGGGCAGGCCTTGGGTCTGCGGCTGATCGGGCAAGGCTGGGCGGAGAGTGATCTGGTGCTGTCCAATCGACGGGCCAGCCGTGCGGCCTACGGGGCAGGGGTCGTCTGGGGCGGTGCGGCGGCGGTGTCTGCGGCAGAGGTGATCCTGATCACCGTGCGGCCAGAGGATTTCCCGGTTCCAGGCTTTGATCCGGGTGACCGCTTGGTGATTTCCTTCATGACGATGTGGACGCTGGAGAAGCTGCGCAGGCTTTACCCTGCGGCGCGGATCGTGCGGGCGATGCCGAATGGCGCGGCCTCGGTCGGGCGGTCTTATACGCCTTGGGTGGGGGAAGTCTCGGAGGCGGATGCTGCGCTGGTCGGGCAGGTTTTGGCGTCGATTGGCGGGCAGGACCGGGTCGTGGATGAGGATCAACTGGATTATCTGGCGGCATTGTCCGGCTCGGGCTCGGCCTATCCGGCCTTGATGGCGCAGGCGATGCTGCGCGATGCCTTGGCGCGGGGCTTGCCCGAAGCGGTGGCAAGGGCGGCCGTGGAGGCGGTGGTCTGCGGCTCGGCCCCGTTTCTGGAGGGCAAGATGGGCGAGGTCGGCGCGATCCTTGATGTCTATCGCGGCTACAAGGGGGTGACGGCGGCGGGTCTGGACGCGGCGGAGCCGGAACTGTCGCGGGCGATTGCAGCGGCCTTGGCTGCGGCGACTGCGAAGGCCAAGGCTTTGGGGCAGTAGGCTATCTTGCGGTGGAGAGGCGGTTTTCTACCGGTCTTTGCGGCCAGATTGGAACAGAATGAGAACGGCGCTTCCCATCCTGCCGGCATCGCGCTAGGCTGGCGCGCATGAGCGAGTCTGCCCCTTCGGAAGTTATTCCCCCCGACGCGATACCTTTATCGCGCCGCGCGCTTGCCGCACGGCCTGCGCCCTATCTGGACGACTTGAACCCCGCGCAGCGCGAAGCGGTTGAGGCTTTGGACGGGCCGGTGCTGATGCTGGCGGGCGCTGGCACGGGCAAGACCAAGGCGCTGATTGCCCGGATCGTGCATTTGCTGGCCATGGGCAAGGCAAGGCCGAATGAGATCTTGTCTGTGACCTTCACCAACAAGGCCGCGCGCGAGATGAAGCTGCGGGTGGGGCGCATCCTGGGCGAGACGGCGGAGGGGATGGCTTGGATGGGCACCTTCCACTCGCTGTCGGTCAAGATCCTGCGGCGGCATGCGGAACTGGTGGGGCTTAAGTCGAACTTCACCATTCTGGATACCGATGACCAGATCCGCCTGATGAAGCAGTTGATCGAGGCCGCGAATATCGACGAAAAGCGCTGGCCGGCGCGGATGCTGGCGGGGCTGATTGACAGCTGGAAGAACCGGGCGCTGCTGCCGGACCGGGTGCCGACCTCGGAAGCTTCGGCCTACAACAACCGCGGGACGGAGTTGTATGAGGCCTATCAGA
>CANGHD010000232.1 GCA_947453525.1 Paracoccaceae bacterium
CAAAAAGCGGTGCAAGGGCGAGGATCATCCAGCGCGAACGGGTCATGCAGGGCCTGTGAAGGCGGCCCCGGATCGCTCCGGGGCCGTGGATTGGGGGGCCGGGATTAGATCAAAGCTTGGTGGCAACCTGCTCTTGCCAGGCCTTGGCAAGGGTCTTGGCGCCATCGGTCCAGATCGCAGCGTTGATCGGGCGGGCCTTGGCATACATCTCGGCCGGCAGAACCTTGTCGGCCGCTTCCGGCGGCAGGGTGATCTGGTCGATCCGGATCGGGCGAGCGTAGCCCAGGGCGAACTGGATCTGGCCTTCATCCGAGAGCGCGAATTCGCGCGCCAGCTTGGCAATGTTCGGGCGCTTGGCATAGGCGTTGATCGTGGTGGTGTAGCCCGAGATCACAGATCCATCCGACGGGATCACCACGTCGAACTTGTCCTTGCCCACCACATCGCGCCACGCCAGCGCGTTGAAGTCCCAGACGAGCGCCACTTCAACCTCACCCTTCTCCATCGTCGCGGCCGAGGCGTTTACGGGCAGCAGACGACCCGCCGCAGCCAGCTTGCCGAAGAACTCGATGGCCGGGGCCAGATTGTCTTCCGCGCCACCCAGCGCAATCGCCGCTGCCAGAACGGCTGCGTTCGACTGTGCCGCCTTGCCGACTTCGCCCACGGTGACCTTGTAGTCGCCGGTCAGCAGGTCTGCGAAGGACTTCGGCGGGTTGGCGACCGATTTGGAGATCAGGAACGCGATCGTGCCGGTATAGGACAGCGCCCAGTGGCCTTCCTCGTCCCGCGCCCAAGCCGGGATCTTGTCCCAGTTGGTGGTCTTGTAGGGCTGGCTCAGGCCGCGCGCGATGGCGATCGGGCCGAATTCCAGACCCACTTCGCCGATGTCGGCGGAGGCATTGGCCTTCTCGGCCTCGAACTTCGCCAGTTCTTCAGCCGAGGACATGTCGGTGTCGGTGTGCGTGACGCCATACTTGGCCGAAATCGCCTTCCACAGGCCACCCCAGTTCGCCCAATCGTCCGGCATGCCCAGCGAGACGATCATGCCTTCCGCCTTGGCGGCAGCTTCCATGTCGGCCATCGCATCGGCGCGCACGAGGCGGGTGCTCAGCATCAAGGCGCCGAAGCTGAGGCCGAAGAGTTCGCGTTTGGTGATATCCATGTCCATCCCCATTGATGACGTGTGTTTCACCCTTCCATCCCGTCACTCGGTGACACGGACATGATGCCGAGGTGATGTTTGGATGACACACGCCAAGCTGCGGTCGCCCGCTGGCGCTGGGATCTTTCGAATGGGCTTGCAAAAGGATGTTGATTTGCCCAGATACGTATATACATACGATATACATAGCAGATACGAAGGGCGACATCATGAGCAAGCACAAACAGATGGGCAAAGACAAAGACGGCAAAGACAAGGACAAGGGCGTCCAGTTGGTCGTGCGCATCGCCAAGTCCGAAAGGGCCGCCTTCGTGGCCCTGTGTGAAGACCTTGACACCACCGCCGCCCGCGAAATCCGCCGTTTCATGCGCGAGTTCGTGGCCGCCAGGTCGCCCGTCGTCGCGGCCGACAGCACACCGGACGATGCCGTCCCGACCGCCGAACCTTCCCCGCTTCCGATCGTGGAACCCGCTGAAGCTGCCGCCGAACCTGCCGCAGAACCCGTCATGGCCGAGACTGCCGCCGAGGACGCCGCACCGAAGAAAACCCGCAAGCGCGTCAAGGCCTGACCGCTGCCAGACAAGACTCAACACGCAGGCGCGCCCCGTCGGATGCCCGCAGGAACTTCTGATGACCCATGCCAGCCCCGATGACTTCATCCTGCACGGCCCGGCCGCCACCGCTTTCACAAGCCAGCGGCTGGGCAAGCTGACGCCCGTATTTGTGCCGGAGGGCGAGCCCGCGCCCTTCACCCGGCTCGACACATTTGACCAGACCCTGCGCCGCTCGGGCCGCTTGCTGCTGGATCTTGGCACGGCGCTGGACCTGATCCGGCCTGACAGCAGCGCCATGACCCAGGCCACGCACGGCCGCACCAAGTTCGTGCCCGATATCGCAGAGGGCCCCGTCAAACAGGCGCTCTCTGACCTGTCGCCCCTGCGCAGCCTCTTACCCTGCGGCACCGGCAAACTCAGCCGCGCCGGGCTGGCCTTCGAGGATGATGACCATAAGGTCCATTGCCGCGCCGCGCTTCAGATCCTGACCGGGGCCGAGGGTCAGACCGTGATCCTTGTCATGCTGCATCCTTTGCGCGGCTATGCCAGGGCGCAGGCCGATCTGCGCCACGCCCTTGCCACCAACGGCATGGCCTTCGACATGGACGCCCTGCACGGCCTGCTGTTTCCGGCCTCCCCCGCGCCAGCGCCCAAGCCGAAACTGGCCCTGACCGCCGATCAAACCGCCCATGACGCCGCCACGGCGATCATCGCCCTTCAGATTCCCGTCGCCCGCCTCAGCGAACCCGGCATCGTCGCCGATCATGACACCGAGTTTCTGCATGACTACCGCGTGGCCTTGCGCCGCATCCGCTCGGTTCTCAGCCTGTTTCGTGGCGTCTACCCGCCAGACCAGACCGCCACGCTCAAGGCCCGGTTCTCGGCCCTGATGGCGCAGACCGGCATGTTGCGCGATCTGGACGTGCATCTTCTGGAAAAGCCGTCCTACTACGACCTGCTGCCCGAGATCCAGCACCCCGGCCTCGACACGATGTTCGCCCTGCGTGCAGCCGACCGCGCCAAGGCCCTTGCCCGCCTCTCACGCCATCTGCGCAGCAAGGCCCATGGGCAGGAGATGACCGAGCTTGCCCGGCTGTTCGCCACGCCGCAGGCCTTGCCGCCGGGGCCAAAGGCCGACACGCCTGCCTATCCCTATGCCTGCGCCCTGATCTGGAAACGCTATCGCAAGATCCGCCAGATCGCCGCCAACCTCGGCCCCGCAACCCCCGACACCGACGTCCATACCCTGCGCATCCACTGCAAGAAGCTGCGCTATCTGATGGAATTCTTCGCCGGGCTGTTTCCTCCGGCATCCGTCAAATCCTTGCTCAAACCCTTGAAAGCCCTGCAAGACCACCTCGGCCTCGTCAATGACCTGTCGGTCCAGCAAGTCAGCCTGCAGAGCTTTCTGCAAGGCTCGGGTGCATGGCCCGACAGCACCAAGCTGCAAGTCGCCCAAACCGTCGGCGCGCTGACCACGGTCCTGCACCAGCGCAAGCTGGACGAGCGCAGGAAGACCATGGACGCGTTGTCCGGCTTCATCAGTCCCGAGACGCAAAAGACCTTCCGGGAGGTTTTTCACCCCAGCAAGCCCGGCCCCCCAAGAAAGCCCAACCCATGAAGATCATCGCAAGTTATGCCAACAAAGGCGGCGTCGGCAAGACGGCCGCCGCTGTGAACCTGTCCTACGCCCTTGCCGCCGCCGGAGAGCGCGTGCTCCTCTGCGATCTGGACCCGCAAGGTGCCGCCAGCTTCTATTTCCGGATCAAACCCTCGAAGAAGCTGACCGAGGCCAGCTTTTTTCAAGACGTCGAGAAGTTCACCCAATCCATCAAGGCCAGTGACTACGACAACCTCGACATCCTGCCTGCGAACATGACCTTTCGCGACTTTGACGTCTTTCTCGCCCAGATGAAGCAGCCAAAGTCACGGCTGAAACAGGCGCTGAAGGCGGTCGCGGGCGACTTTGACGCGATCATCCTTGATTGTCCGCCCAATATCTCGACCCTGTCCGAGAACATCTTCAAGGCCGCCGATGCCGTGCTGGTGCCCATCATCCCCACCACGCTGTCGCAGCGCACCTTCCAGCAGCTTGTCGATTTCTTCGCCGAAAACGACCTGCCCGCGAGGAAGCTGCACGGCTTCTTCTCCATGGTGCAATCCACCAAATCGCTGCATGACGAGACGATGGCCGTGATGCGCGGCACCTATCCCAAGACCCTGCTGACCGCGAAAATCCCCTTCGCCACCGATGTCGAACGCATGGGCATTCACCGTGCGCCGGTTCTGGTCTCGGCCCCGCACAGCGCCGCCGGAAAGGCCTATCAGGCCCTGTCCGAGGAGTTGACCCTCCGCCTTGATCCGACCCGGCACGGGGAAGGACCGTCGTAAATCCGTCATCATTCGGTCGGACACCTGCTTTTGGACGCGTGACCTTGGACACCCATCTCTGAACCGACCCGCGACGCGCGCCAAACTGGCCTGAATCCAGCCCTTTGGCCGCGGAATTGCTGAACAAAGCCAATTCGGGCTTGGTTGCGGGCCAGAGGCGGATTACTCGTTAGGGCATCCTTGGGTCACAAGGCAGGAGAGTTTGATGCGGCGCGGTTTGGTGATTCTGGCAGCTTTGGTGGCGGCGGCGGTGGCCGCGTTTGTAGGCCTTGGCGTCTTGGCCCCGACCCCGGTGGCCCTGTCCATCGTGGCCGGGTCGGAAAACAAGACGCTGGAGCCCCTGATCCTCGACTGGGCCGCCAAGAACGGCATCGCGCCCGCCATCACCTACCTCGGTTCCGTCGATATTTCCCGAGAGCTGGAGAAAGGCAAATCTGGCGCCTATGACGCCGTCTGGCCCGCCAATTCGCTCTGGATCGCGCTTGGCGATACCGGCAAGGTCGCCAAACACAGCGAAAGCATCCTGCGCTCGCCCGTCGTGCTGGGCCTGAAGGCATCCATCGCGCAGAAGCTCGGCTGGATCGGGCGGCAAGACATCACCGTCCAGATGATCGCCGAGGCCGCCAGTTCCCATGCCTTCCGCCTTGCGATGACCTCCGCCACCCAGTCCAACTCCGGCGCCTCCGCCTATATCGGCTTTCTCTACGCCATGGCGGGCAATCCCGACCTGCTGACCATGGCCAACCTGAACGACCCCAAGGTGCAAGACGGCGTCCGCAAGCTTCTGGCGCAGGTGGATCGGTCGTCCGGCTCCTCGGGCTGGCTGAAAGACTCACTCGTCGCCAACCCCACTGCCTATGACGCGATGTTCAA
>CANGHD010000233.1 GCA_947453525.1 Paracoccaceae bacterium
AAACGCCCCCCGTTTCCGGAGGGCGTTTTCGCTGTCGTGACTGGAGCGTTGGACGGGGCTCGAACCCGCGACCCCCGGCGTGACAGGCCGGTACTCTAACCAACTGAGCTACCACCGCTAAGCCATCCGGGCCCGCCCGAACGTGTGGGGGTATTACGGAAGCATGACAGCAACGTCAAGCGCCTAAGCCAAGATTTCTGCCGCAAGACGTCCGGCGCAATCGCCTACCCGGATCCCGATCAGCCAACATGGAAGTCCGCCGCTGTGATCAGGTCAGTGGACAACACGTGCTGCAGCAGGATCGACCCCTGCGATACATGTTCGGCATTGAAGAAATCGACTTCGACCCCAATGACGGCGCTTGTCAAAGCATCCAGGACAAGATGGGGGACAAAGCGGTTCACCATGTCCTGCGTGGCCACGATGAAGTCTTGAAACCCATCCGCCACGAAATCAGTGATCGTGTCGTGGCCGTCACCCGCGCGGAAGATGAAGAAGTCAGTGTTGAGGCCCCCACTCAGCAAATCGTCCCCGGTTCCTCCAACCAGCGCGTCGCTGCCGGCGTCACCGCTCAACGTATCGGAGCCCGCGTTGCCGTTCAGCCGGTCCGCTCCGACGCCGCCCGACAGCAGGTCGTTTCCGCTGCCACCGTTCAACGTGTCTTTGCCTGCCATCCCCAGAAGCGTGTCGTTGCCAGCGCCGCCAGCAAGGATGTTGATCGCGCTATCGCCCGTCACGGAATCGTCGTGGGTGGATCCAACGAGGTTCTCGACACGTATCAAAACGTCGCCGTCTGCATCCCCACCCGCGCCCGGGCCGCCACTCAGCGTGATAACCACACCATGCGTCGACGTCAAATAAGAGACGCCATCCCTGCCATCCCCCCCGTCGATCAGGTCGTCGCCTGCGCCCCCCGACCGGATGTCGTTGCCGGCCCCACCGACAAGCGTGTCGGTGCCGGTGCCGCCAAGAAGAAAGTCGTTGTCCGCGCCCCCGTCCAACGAGTCATTTCCTGCCCCGCCCGCCAGATTGTCGTCGCCGCCCCCGCCCAAGGTCGTGTCGTTGCCGGTGCCGCCCAGAAGAAAGTCGTTGTCCGCGCCCCCGTCCAACGAGTCATTTCCTGCCCCGCCCACCAGAGTGTCGTTGCCGCCCCCGCCAAAGATCGTGTCCTTGCCGATGTTGCCGTCGATCAGGTTGTCCGCCGTGTCACCGGTCAGCTTGTCCGCAAAGAACGACCCCGTCAGGTTTTCGATATTGATCAGAATGTCGCCAGCCGCATTGCCCAACACGCCCGGCCCGCCGCTCAGCGCGACTTCCACGCGGGTCGCAGAGTTCAGATAGGACACCATATCATTGCCAATTCCGCCATCGAAGGTGTCCGCCCCGACGCTGCTGATCAACAGGTCGTTGCCCACCAGGCCCCAGAGGTAATTGTCCTGGGTGTCCCCCTTCAGCGTGTCGTCATGGCTGGACCCCATCAAGTATTCGATATTGGTCAGAAGATCGCCCTCTGCGTCGCCGCCATGGCCCGCAACGCCACTCAATTCGACGTTCACCCCAACGGTCGATACCTGATAATCTGCGGTATCCGTACCGTCACCCCCGCTGATCGTGTCCGCGCCTTCGCCCCCAATCAGGGTGTCGTTGCCCGCGCCCCCGTCGATCTGGTCGTTGCCGCCCTTTCCTTCGACGCTGTCATCCCCGGCGCCCGGCACAATCGTCAGATCGTCACCAATGCTCGATCCGATCACATGGTCATTGCCGCCATTCACCGCATTGAGGATCGACAGCACCTGGTGTGCAGCGACGGCCTGCTTCAAGACGTCGACGTCGATGTCCAGCCCCTCCACCTGAATAAGTGGATTCACGCTGCTGTCTTCGAAGATCGCCCCAGTCACATGGCCATGGCTGACCGAGCCTCCACCATAGGTGAAGGGGTTGCTCAACGGATTGGCCTCCAGCAATACGCCAGCGTCGGGATGGGCCGAATTCGCATCCCCCTGCAGAAGAAGCTGCGCTGCGTTCGCCAGAAACGGGTTGACCACCAGATGGTTGCCGTCGACGAAGTCCGTCAGCTTGCCCAGTTCTCCCAAACCTTCCGAAAGACTGATCGTTGCCAATTATTTTCCCCATGATTCTTGAAATTGTAATGGGGAGACACTACCGGCAGTCTTTACGTGCGGCAACTGCCGGATAAGTAGGCTTTCAAGAATGTCAATCCGACATTTTCAGGGTCGACTGCAACTGCGAGGCTGTTCACGCGGATGGGATCAGGCTTCGCCGCCGCGTCTCCAACAGACAGTCCGGGCCGCGGTTCTCAGCGGTCCGGTGCCGGAATGAATTCCGCCGCATCACCCGGCGGCAGCTGGAAGCGGCCATGCTGCCAGTCACCGGCGCGCCACGCTTCCTTGGCGGCCTCGATCCGGTCCTTCGAGGAGGCGACGAAATTCCACCAGATGTGGCGCGGCCCCTCCATCGTCGCACCACCCAGCACCATGACCCGCGCGCCCAAAGGCCCGGCCTTCACACCCAGCCTGTCGCCGGGCCGGAACACCAGCATCTCGCCCGCACCGTGGGTCTGCCCGCCCACTGAAACCTCGCCCGACAGCACATAGACCCCACGGTCTTCATGGTTGTCCGGCAAGGGCAGCACGGCGCCCGCCGCCAGCGTGGCATCGGCATAGATCGTCTCGGACGGCGTGGCGACCGAGGCCTTCGCTCCCCAGGCCTCACCCAGGATCAGCCGCACCACCTTGCCCTCGCCCTCCAGCACCGGCAGATCGGCTTCTGGCGCATGGGCAAAGGCCGCCGCGTCGTCCTCATGGTCCAAGGGCAGCGCCAGCCAGGTCTGCAGGCCGAACAGGCTCAGCGGCGCTTGGCGGGCCGCGCCGTCGGTGCGTTCGGAATGGGTGATGCCACGCCCGGCGAGCATCAGGTTGACCGAGCCGGGAGTGATCCAGGCGTCGGTCCCCAGACTGTCGCGGTGATGCATCTTGCCCTTCAAGAGATAGGTCACCGTCGCCAGCCCGATATGCGGATGCGGGCGCACGTCGATGCCCTGCCCAGTCAGGAACTCCGCCGGTCCCATCTGGTCAAAGAAGATGAAGGGCCCCACCATCTGCCGCTGGACCGAGGGCAAGGCGCGCCGCACCTCGAAACCACCCAGATCGCGGGCGCGCGGGATGATCACGGTTTCGATCGCATCCACGGCATCGCCAAGCGGCAGAACGGGGTCAAGCGCGGGGTTCCAGCTCATCGGGGGCCTCCTTCGGGTTACCTCCTTTATAGCCGAAATCGCCGCAAGGCTTAGGTCCCAAATCGCACATACCCTGTTTGCCAGACCGCAGCCCGGCACCTGCCGCCCGTTCGCATCATCAAGACCGAAGGCAAAGGCCGACGAACCTGTTCGTTGGGGATATGGTGGGTCGTGACGGGATCGAACCGCCGACATTCTCGGTGTAAACGCCTGATTTTGTTCGATAAATTCAAGTTTTTGGACAGTTTCAGGCAGAAAAAGCAGGCAGGGCGTTCGTAAAGTGATCGCCCTGCCACCCCCTCAGGTCCAAAAATGGCACTGAACCATGATGCTTCTAGTTGACGCCTATTGCGCCCCGCTGCTCGGCTCCATGACGCGCCCCATGACAGGCCGACCCGCCGCTGACGCGGCCCTGCCGACCACCTGATTGATGGCCTGCCCGACCCGGTGCTGCAGGACGCCGACCAAGCCATTGTCCTTCAGCGCCCGCTCCACAATCTTCGGATCTTCCGACAGGATGATGCGGGCGATCTGGACGCGCTGCCCCGGCGACAGGCTCGGCGCAGCCTGCTGTATGATGCTGCCGATCAGCCGGGAGATCGACCCGGCGTCGCCATGCAGCGCGCCGATGGCGGCGCGGGCCATGTTCATCGGATCGCCGATGCCTGCCGTATTGAGGCTCTGCGCCGTCTGCGAGCCGCCAAGCACTGCCTTGGCCGCTTCGGCAGATGTCACCGCCCGGTCCACCGCCGGGGCGACGCTGTCCATCGCACCCTGCGGCAGCGCGAGGTGCAGTGCGGTGCCTTTGCCCGTGTCGGCGTTGGCCAGATCGCGCATGACGCCCGGCGCCGTGGATGGCGAGGCGGTGCGTGCGCGGATCGTTACCATCAGGCCCTCGCGGAAGGCCTTGAGCTGCTCGGTGCCTTGCGCCTCGATCTTGGGGATCAGGATGGCGAGCTGGTCGGGCGACATGGTCGCCGCCTGCTGGCCGATCACGAAAGCCTCGCGGCTCTCGCGCACTGCAGCCGCGTCGGCGCGAGCTGTGGCGAGCGGGACCGACGATCTGTCGAGCTGCCCACGCATGAGCTTCTCCATCGTGCCGTATCCCTCGCCAATGGCCCCGTCGCTGGCCTTGTAGGCACCGCTCGACAGGTCGTTCAGCGCACGCCGCACGATCTCAGCCTCCTGCAGGCTCGGCTCGCGGGTGAACTGGATGGTGCCGTCTGGGGCGGTCGTGAAGAACGGCTTGATGCCATACTTGAGGCGTGCCGCCGTGGCGGCCTTGGCCAGAGCCTCCGGTGCGTCGCTGGCGACCACCTTGAGCATGTCCACCACACTGCCGTCAGCCTTTGGCGCGCCCGCCCAGACGCCGTCGTAGGCGGCGTTCTCGGCCAGCTTGGCGGCTTCATCGGTGGCCGCCCGGTTGGCCAGCGGGTTGCCGGGTTCGGACAGGTACTTCTGGATCTCGTCCACGGCGATCTTGCGGGTGGCCCCCGGTCGTGCGCCCAGCGTCGTACCGATCTCGGCGGCGGCGGGGCCGCCCTCGGTGTAGAACTTACGCACCATGCCCGTCAGGGTCCGGTTCTCGGCCATCAGGGTGCCATTACGGACGCCCTCGATCACCTCGTCGGCGGTCATGCCGCCG
>CANGHD010000234.1 GCA_947453525.1 Paracoccaceae bacterium
TCGACTTCGAACACGAACGCCGCGAAGAGGTCATCCAGCACATCTACCAACGCTACGGCCGCCACCGCGCCGGCCTCTGCGCCACCGTCATCCACTACCGCGGCAAACGCGCCGTGAGGGAAGTCGGCCGCGCCATGGGCCTGACCGAAGACACCCTCTCGGCCATGTCCAGCCAAATCTGGGGCTTCGGCTCCTCCAAAACCATGAACGAACAACGCCTGACCGAAATCGGCCTAGACCCGACAGACCGCCGCCTGCAACTCACCCTCTCCCTCATCGAGGAAATCCAAGGGTTTCCCCGCCACCTCAGCCAACACGTCGGCGGCTTCATCATCACCGAAGGCCGCCTTGACGAGTTGGTCCCCATCGAAAACGCCACGATGGAAGACCGTACCGTCATCTGCTGGGACAAAGACGATATCGACACCCTAGGGATTCTGAAGGTCGATATCCTCGCCCTCGGCATGCTGAGTTGCATCCGCAAAGCCTTCGACCTCCTGCAAAAACACCACCACACGAGCTACTCCCTCGCCACCCTCCCCCCCGAAGACCCGCAGGTCTACGAAATGCTCTGCCAAGCCGACTCCCTCGGCGTCTTCCAGGTCGAAAGCCGCGCCCAGATGAACTTCCTGCCAAGGATGCGCCCCCGCAACTTCTACGATCTGGTGATCCAGGTCGCCATCATCCGCCCCGGCCCGATTCAAGGCGACATGGTCCACCCCTACCTGCGCCGCCGCAACGGGCAGGAGATCGTCACCTTCCCCTCCGACGCCCTCGGCCGCGTCCTCGGCAAAACCCTCGGCGTCCCCCTCTTCCAGGAACAAGCCATGCAAATCGCCATCATCGGCGCTGGCTTCACCCCGACCGAGGCCGACCGCCTGAGACGCTCCCTCGCCACCTTCAAGAAACATGGGTCAGTCAGCGAATTCCACGACCGCTTCCTGAACGGCATGGCCGCCAACGGCTACGAGGCCGACTTCGCCGCCCGCTGCTTTGCGCAGATCGAGGGCTTCGGCTCCTACGGCTTCCCCGAAAGCCACGCCGCCAGCTTCGCCCTGCTGGTCTACGCCTCAGCCTGGATCAAACACCACCACCCCGGCCTCTTCGCCTGCGCTTTGCTCAACTCTCAACCGATGGGCTTTTATGCCCCCGCCCAGATCGTCCGCGACGCCCGCGAACACGGTGTCATGGTCCTGCCCCCCTCGATCAACGCCAGCCAATGGGACAACGTGATGGAGGACACCGATGCCCCCGATTCCGGCGGCCTCGCCCTCCGCCTCGGCTTCCGCCAGATCAACGGCATGTCGGAAGACGAATCCCTCTGGATCACCGCCGCCCGCCGCAACGGTTATACGGCGGTCGAAGACGTCTGGCGCCGCGCCGGCGTTTCCCCGGCCACCGTCACCCGCCTCGCCGAAGCCGACTGCTTCGCCCCCCTGGGCCTGTCACGCCGCGACGCCCTCTGGGCCGCCCGTGCCCTGTCCGGCGACAAACCCCTGCCACTTTTCGCCCATGACATCGACGGCGAAGGCATCGTCGAACCCGCCGTCCAGTTCCGCGCCATGTCGGAAGGCGAGGCGGTGGTGGAAGATTACATCGCGATGCGCCTGACCCTGCGCAGCCACCCCATGGCGCTGCTCCGCCCCTTCTTCACTCCGCAGGGAGCCGGGCTCAGGGCCATCGAGGCCCCTCGTCCGGCGCTGCCGCGGAAGGCTGACACGACAGGGCGACCCACAACCCGCAGTCCGGCTGAAAAGGTGAGAATGGATATTTGAACCTGGATGAATGGGCAAAAACCGCGCCCTTGCCCTTGCTCTTTGCCCAAATACGCCCAGCGGAGCGTCTTCGCCCGAGCCGGTTGGCGGCACGCCAGAGGCGAGATGAAAGCAACGTGCGGAACGCGCTCCTTCAAACAACCGCTTGCGACAAGCGCGGACCTCAGCCCTCGTCCTTCAGCAACAGGCCAAGGGCCACCACGATCAGCACCACCCCTGCCAGCACATTCAGGGGCGGCGCGGCGTGGCCCAGCGCCAGTTCCCACAGGATCACCCAGCACGGCACCAGATAGGTATAGGCCATCACCTTGGCCGAGGGCAGCCGCAGCGAGGCGTATTGCAGCAGCACGAAGGTCATCGACGAGGCCGCCACCGACACATAAGCCAAGCAGATCCACACGATCGCGGGCAAGGCCAGCCAATCGGTCGCCAGAACCGCAGGCCCGCCCCACAGGCACAGCAGCACGAACCCGGCCAGCAGCGCCCCGAAGGTGAAGACAAGTGCCGACTCCCCCCGGTTCAGCCGCCGCACCATCGGCGCATAGATGGCGTGCGCAATGCAGCCGAAGAAATACACGACCTCACCCCGCCCGACATGCAGCGCCAGCATCGCGCCCACATCGCCGCGAAAGATCACCCAGAGCGCACCCATGGCCCCCAAGGCCAGCGCCAGCACCATCCGCCACGACGCCACCTGGCCCAGCAGCACCCAGCCGAACCCCGCCGCCATCACCGGCGTCAAGGTGAAGACCGCCGCCGTCGGCACCGCTGCCGCCGTACGCAGCCCTTCAAACATCAGCACGAAATAGCAGGCCAACAGCCCGCCCAGCACCAGATAGCGCCACGGCGCCGCAAAAGCCGCCCTCGGCACCCCGCTGGTGGCCCAGGCAGCCAGCCCCACCAAAGACCCCGCCAGCCCGAACCGCACCACCGTCAGCGCGGCGGGAGAGATCAGCGGTGCGGCCAGCGCGCCCAGCGAAAACGACCCCGCCACCAAGGCCGAAAAGCTCAGCATCGCCAGATGGCCCGCCTGCGGCCGGGTCAATGCCATGAGAACAGCCTCATGTGCAGACCCAACCCGCCGCCGCCTTCTTCAGCACCGTCAGGAAGCTTTGCACCTTCAGCGTCCGGTGCAGATCAACATGGGTCACGATCCACAAGGACGAATCCCATTCCGGCACGGGCGGCATCACTTGCACCAGATCGGGATAGCGCTCCGCCTCGCGCACCGGCAGGAAGCCAAGGCCCAAGCCCGCCCGTACAGCCACGCTGTTGCCCTCCGGCTCGCTGATCCGGTAGGTCACGGCCTCGGCGGGCACAGTCTCGCGCAGCCAGCGGTAAAACGGCGCGCGGGCGTCCGGCTCCACATGCCCGATGAACCGGTGCCGCGCCAGATCCTCCGGCCCCTTGGGCAGACCGCGTGCCGCGATGTAATCCTTCGAGCCGTAAAGCGCCGCAGCCATCTTCACCAGGGGCTGCACCACATAATCCGGATCCTCCGGGGCAGCCCCGGCACGGATCGCCACATGCGCCTCGCCATAATCCAGCCGGAACAGGCGCATGTCGGAATAGAACCGGATCATCACATCCGGATGCGCCGCCTGAAACTCGGCAAAGACCGGGGTCAGGATATGCGCAATGCCCGAGATCGAGGTGACGACCAGTTCGCCCGTCACTGTCTCGCCCTGTCCCTTGATCCGGCTGACCAACTGGCCGAACTGCTCCTCGGTGCGCTGCGCCGTGCTCAAAAGGTCGCGCCCGGCCTCGGTCGGCGTATAGCCGCGGGCATGGCGCTGGAACAGTTTGGTGCCCAGCCGCTTTTCCAGCGCATCAATGTGGCGGATCACCGTCGCATGGTGCACGCCCAGCACATCCGCAGCGCCTGAAACCGTGCCCAACCGGGCCACCTGATAGGCGGTGCGGATTTCATCCCAAGTATCAACCAACATGGCAGCACAAAGTCCTTCTGTGCATTCCTGAACAACACTTCGCCGATTTGGCCCGATTGCGCGCGCCTGGGCAAGTGGCAATATGGCGCAACCGGGCCTATCGCAACCCGCAGAAAAGGAACGCGCCATGATCAAATGGATATTGCTCGCCATCCGCACGCTTCTGACCTTGGCCTTCGCCGCCGCCGGCATCGCCAAGTTGATGGGCGTCGAAATGATGGTCCAGACCTTCGCCGCCGTGGGCTTTGGCCAATGGTTCCGCTATGTCACCGGCGCGATCGAGCTTGGCTCGGCCCTGGCCCTCTGGGTCCCCGGCCTGACCGGCTATGCCGCGGTCCTGCTGGTCTGCACCATGATCGGCGCACTTCTGGCCCACGCCCTCGTCCTCGGCTTCGCCACGGCACTGCCCGCCCTTGTCCTTCTCGTTCTGGCCGCCGTGACCCTCTGGTTCAACCGCGCCGACCTGTCCCGCTGGACCGCCACCGCTTGATACTTGCGAACAACCCTCCTCCCGCCTTAAGTGGCGGGTGGAGGCTTCATGCGCATACCCACTCTTTCCACCTTGCTCCGGACCGCGACAGCCCTCGTGATGCTCGCCGCAGGCTTGGCCGTGCTGGCCAATTTTGACCGGATGGGCCACCGCTTTGCCGTACTCGGCGCAGCCCCCTGGATGCATTACCCTGCAGGCCTGTTCCAGATTCTCGCCGGCGTGATGCTGCTGCTGCCGGGCCGGGCGGGCTATGGCGCAGCCCTGACCCTGATCGCGGGCACTGCCGCCACCGCGGCCCACGCCGCCACCTTGGGCTGGGACAGCGCCCCGCCGGCCATGGCCATCGCGGCAGCTTCCGCGCTGATGCTGTGGCGCCACAGGGCCGACCTCAAGCGCTGATCGCTTGACTCTTGCCCCCGCAGCCCTTATCCGACAGCCAATTCCCCGGAGGCCCATCGCTTCCGGTCCCTTGGCTTTTGCCGGGATCGCCATCCGTCAGCGCGTTGCGCCCACGGGTGTCGCACCCTATTTTGCCAAGATCGCCGCAACCGCAGGAGAAGCGCCATGTTTGAAAGCCTGTCA
>CANGHD010000235.1 GCA_947453525.1 Paracoccaceae bacterium
CATGCTGGTTTTCCACCTCGATGGCCAGCGTCAACAGGCCCTTGTCCGCCGCGTTTCGTTTGGCTTTGACGGTGATGCAGGCGCGGATGCGGTCGTTTGCGAAGACCGGGGCGCGGAAGGTCCAGTTGTAGCCAAGGCTGGCGAACGTGTTCAGTTGGGCGGGTGCGTTGGATTTCAGGCCCTCGATCACCGACAGGATCAACAGGCCATGGGCGACACGGCGGGGGAAGCCGTGGGCTTGCGCGCCCGCGTCGGTCAGGTGGATGTCGAAGTGGTCGTTTGTGAGGGCGGCGAATGTGTCGATGGCTTGTGGTGTGATCTCGGCCCAGTCGGTCTGGAGTTGGTCGCCGATGGTCAGGCTGTCAAAGCCGTGCAGGCCGGGGGGTAGCATTCAGGCCAGCCCGGTTTTGGCGACGGTCCAATCGGGGTTGAGCAACAGGAGGTCATGCAGGCTTTGCCCGATCAGGCCGGGGTTGCGGCCGATGACCCGCGCCGGGATTGTCGAGGCCATGCGCAGGGCGGCGGCGGGGTCGATGTGCAGGACATTGATCAGGCGCACGACGCTTTCGGCCATGGTGATATGGGCACCGGCAAGCGAGCCTTCGGCGTTGACCAGACGCCCATTCACCAGACGGATTTCGTTGCCGTAAAGCGTGAAGTGATCGGAACCGCCGACCGTGGACATCGAATCCGAGACGAGGAAGGTGGTGTCAGGCAGGGGCCGCGCGCGCAGGGCCAGTGCCACCATCTCGTCCGCCACATGGATGCCGTCACAGATGATGCCGGTGTAGGCGGTGGAGTTGATGCAGGCTCCGGTGACGCCTGGGGTGCGGTTCAGCATCGGCGACATGGCGTTGTAAAGGTGGGTGAAGCAGGTGGCGCCCTCGGTCAGACAGGCGCGGACATGCTCGGCCGTGGTGTCAGAATGGCCGAGGGAGACGACGGCGCCGGTCTTGACGAGGGCCGCGATGTCGCCGGGGGAGACCCCTTCGGGGGCGACGGTGATCATGACGGGGACTTGGGCGGCGCGCAGGCGTTGGACGATGGCAAGGGTGCGCTGGTCGAAGGGGCGGATGAAGCGGGCGGCGTGGGTGCCGCGGCGGGCGACGGAGAGGTGCGGGCCCTCGATATGCAGGCCGAGGATGCCGGGGCGGCCGTGGGCCTGCAACGCGGCCTCGGCAGCGGCGTCAAGCACCTCGGGTGCATCGGTTATGACGGTTGGCAGGACGCCGACTGTGCCGAACCGGCGGTGGGCGGCGGCGATGGTCTGCATTGCGGCGGCGGTGGGGCTGGTGTTCACAAGGGCATCAGCCCCGCCGTTGACCTGCAGGTCAAGGTAGCCGGGGGTCAGGGTACCGCGCAGGGTTTCCGGGTTGGTTCCGGCGGGGAGCGTATCGAGAAGGGCGCTGACGGTGCCGTTCTGCACGGCAACATAGCCTGCGCGCAAGGCTTGACCGTCGAAGATCCGGTCAGGGTGCAGGTAGGTTGTTGCGGTCATGGCGCCTCGCTTCCGCTGCGGTGCAGCGTGGCGGCTCTATCGGGGAAAGCGGGGGGGAAGGGAAGGGGCGTCATGTTTCAGCCCGGTCGAGATAGGCGGCATAGGCGGCGCCGCGCGCGCCGGTGGTGTCCCCACCTTGGGCGAGGAGGAGCGCCGGGTAGGGGAATCCGGGCAGGGCGGTGTGCGTCAAGGCCGCGGTCAGGTCCGCGATGAGGTTGGGGGCGCGCGAGAGGCCACCCGCGAGGACGATGCAGGCGGGGTCCACGGTCAGGGTCAGGGTGTGGATCAGCTCGGCGGTCAGTTCGCACCAGATGGCCCAGCATTTGGCGATGTCAGGGTCTGTTTGGCGCAAACCCACGATGTCTTCGGGGGAGAGGGTGCGTTTGGCGACATGGGCGACGATGCGAGCGAGGCCGGGGCCCGCTATGAGCGTCTCGGTGCAGCCCATGCGGCCGCAGCCGCAGCGGATTATGGGCAGGTCGTGGGCGATCACCGTGGGGGCGGGCAGGGTGAAGTGGCCGAACTCGCCGCCAAGGCCTGAGGGGCCTTGCAGCAGGCGGCCGTCGATGACGATACCCCCGGCGAGGCCGGTGCCGAGGTTGAGCGACAGGGCAGAGCGATAGCCTTGGGCGGCGCCGAACTGGGCTTCCGAGAGGGTTTGGGCGCGGCAATCGTTGACGTGGGTGATTTTTCGGGCCGCGGCGGCCTCAATGTCGGCGGGGAAGGGCTTGCCGGTGGCGGGGAGGTTGGCGGTGAGGGCGAGGCCGGTTGTCGGGTTGATCAGGCCTGCGGCGGCGATGCCGATGGGGAGGTTGGGCGCTTGGGCTTCGACCCAGGCGATCTGCTCGGCCATGGCGGCGACAAGCTCGGGATAGGTCTTGGGGGTGACAGTACGGTTGGATGTGACTCTGTTCCAGCCGGAATCGAAAAGCTGCGCCTCGATCTTGGTGCCGCCGAGGTCGATGCCTGCTGCGATGAGGGTCGCTTCGGTCATATCGTCTGGGTCACTTTGGAGAGGGTCTCGGGGCGGTCGGGGTCGTGTCCCAAGGCAAGGGCAGTGGCGAGGACGAGGGGGTAGGTGAGGCAGAGGAGCATGGCGGCGGCTGCGGCTGGGGTGAGGTTGGTGGCGCCAATGTCGGAGGGGCGGAGGCGGTAGGTGGTGCCTCCCGCGGCTTTGAAGCGGGCCTCGGCCGTGTCGAGGGAGGCTTGGACGTCGGGTTGTTCGGTGTCGAGGATCAGGATCAGAAGCGGGTTGGTGGCCAGTTGCAGGGGGCCGTGCAGGACTTCGCTGGACGAGTAGGCCTCGGCATGGATGGCGCAGGTTTCTTTGAGTTTGAGGGCGAGTTCTTGGGCGGCGCCGTAGCCGGTGTCGCGACCGATGGCATAGACGTGGTTGGCGCGCAGGAGGGCGGAGAGAACCGCTTTGGATTGGGGCAGTGTTTGCAGGGCGGTGTCGAAAGCCTTTGCAGACGCCTCGGCCCGTGGGGCATAGGTCGGGGCAAGGTGGGAGAGCAGGGCCATTCCGGCTGCGATAGAGCCTATGACGGACTTGGTGGCGGGGACGGCGAGTTCAGGACCGGCGCCGATCGGCAGGGTCAGGTGGGCGTGTTCGGACACCGGGGAGTTGGGCGCGTTGATCAGGCCGATGACGGTGGCACCTTTGGCCCGCGCGCCTTGGGCGGAGAGGACGAGGTCATTGGAGGCGCCGGATTGGGAGACGACGAGGGCTAAAGCCCCGTCGAGGGATACGCCGCGGCCCACCGAGAAGATGGACGGGGGGAGGGAGGTCATGGGCAGGCCGGTCTCGCGCATGAATTCGTAAGACAGGATGTTGGCGGCGGCGTCGGAGGAGCCTCTGGCGATCGTGTAGATGGCTTTGGGCGAGAGAGACGCGATTTGGGCGGTGGTAGAGCCGGAAACGGCGGTGCGGATCGTGCCCGCGAAGACCGCAGGGGCCTCCGCCAGTTCGGATTGCATATGGGCGCCGGGGGTAGTCATTTGCGCAGGCCGTAGCTGTCGAGTTTAGCCCAGACGGGGGAGAGGTCTACGACGCTGCCGGATTCGCGGGCTTGGTCGAGGCCGAGGGCGGCGATGCCGGCTTCCATCGCATCGAGGACGGACACGGGGAGGCCTGCGGCCTCGCCGCGCAGGAATTTGGTGATGTCGCGGCACATCAGAGTGTCGGCACCGTAATGGGCGCCTTTGACGGCGGCACCTTGAGTGTAGTCGTTGTCCACAAGGCGGCGTCCATCGCGGGCGGTGACTTTCAGGAAGCCGCGGACGAAGTCGCCTTCGGCCATGCCGTGGGTGCCCATGATGCAGAAGCGGCGATGCTCGTCCGGGACGTTGAGGTTGGTGTGGAAGGCGAGGGAGGCGCCGGTTTCATATTGCAGGATCGAGGTCTGGAAGTCGATGATGTCGCCGTCTGAGTGGAAGGGGTCTTCGACGGACTCCCAGACGGATTTCTTGACGTGGAAGATCTCGGCCTCGGCATTGTTGGACGGGGCGTTTTCGGGGAGGAAGCTTTTGCGTCCGCCGAAGGAGGCCACTTTGGCAGGACGCGAGGCGGTGACCATGTTGTAGATGTCGAGGTCGTGGCAGCACTTTTCCAACAGGAATCCGCCGGAATAGTGAACCTTCCGGCGCCAGTCGCGCATGAAGAAGGCGCCGTGGTAGGGGGCGATATGCTCGTTGGCCTCTAGCGAGACGATGCGGCCCAATTGGCCCTCGGCGAGCGAGGCGCGCAGGTCGACCATGTGCTGCGAATAGCGCAGGACGAGGCCGATCATGGCACGGGAGGCGCCACCGTGGATCGACAGGAGGCGGGCGAGTTCGAGGGTTTCGTCGATGGAGACGACGACGGGCTTTTCGGTGAACATCTGGACGCCGGCTTCAAGGCCAAGGCGGATGTGTTCAAGGTGGAAAAGGTTCGGCGAGAAGACGCAGAAGAGGTCGGGTTTGGCATCCGACAGCATCGCCTCGACGGTCGGATAACGCGGCACATCGGTGCCGATCATCTCCAGATAGGTCGGCTGGGGGTCGTAGAAGCCGACGAACTCGACCTCGGGCATCTCAGCCTTCAGGGTGGACAGGACGTGACCGGCCCGAAGGCCGATGCCAGCTGTAACGACGCGCATTATAGTCTCCTTCAGGCGGCGAGGGCGGGGGCCATCAGCCGACGCAATACGGCTCCCGATGCGTCAAAGACATGACAATCGGCGGGGTTGATCGAGAGGTCGACGGTTTGGCCTTCTGCCACATGGGCATCCCCGGGCAGG
>CANGHD010000236.1 GCA_947453525.1 Paracoccaceae bacterium
GCCAAGGGGGCGGGGGTGGTCATGGTCTCTTCTGACCTGCCGGAACTGATCGGCCTGTGTGACCGCATTGCCATCCTGCATCAGGGTCGTCTGACAAGGATCATCCCTGCGGCAGGGCTGACCGAAGCCGCGCTGCTGGAACACTGCTATGAGAAGGAGGCCTGAATGGCCCGCATCCTGCGTCATTACGGCACGCTGTTCGGCATGGTGGCGATTGTCGTCGTGTTCTGGGTGCTGTTGCCCGACACCTTCATGACCGCGCGCAACTGGCTGAACATCACGCAGCAGCTTTCCATGCTGACCGTCGTGGCCGTTGCGATGACGGTGGTGATGGTGATTGGCGACTTTGACCTGTCGGTCGGGTCAATGGCCTCGCTGGCGGGAGTTTTCGCGGCGGTTCTGTTCACCTTGGGCTGGCCGGTCTGGGCTGCGGTCGTGGCGGCTTTGGCGTTGGGGCTGGTTGGAGGCGTCATCAACGGCGTTCTCGTCAGCATGATTGGCATCCTGCCCTTTGTGGCGACCCTTGCCACGCTGACCATGTATTCCGGGGTGGCCTTCATCGTCTCGGGAGGCAAGACGATCTTTGGCCGCGACATCCCGCAAAGCTTCGGGGACTTCGCGAAATCAGGCCTGCCGTTAGGAACGCTGGCGGACAAGCCTATCGTCCTGCCTTGGCTGACCGTGCTTGCGCTGGGCATCGCCGCGCTGATCGCCGTCGTGCTTGAACTGACCACCTATGGCCGCCGCCTTTACGCCATCGGCGGCAACGCCGAGGCGGCGCGGCTGGCGGGGGTCAAGGTCGCCTTCCTGCGCCTGACAGCCTATGCCTTCACCGGAGTTGGGGCTGCGGCGGCGGGGCTGATGTATGCGTCCCGCGTCGCCTCGGCAAATCCGACGCAGGGCGAGGGGCTGATGCTGAACGCCATTGCCGCCGTCTTTTTGGGTATGACCATCACCCGCCATGGCCAGCCTAGGGTTCTGGCCACCCTCGCTGGGGTGCTGGTGCTGGGGGTCATGGACAACGGCCTGACACAGTTGAAGGTTGACAGCTATGTCAGGCAGGTTCTGGTTGGCCTGATCATCCTGTTGGCCGTTTCCATCAGTGCCCTTGGCCGCAGGGCCATTCTGCGCCGCTGACCTTGTCGAAAGGTGCTCCATCCCTGACCTTCACGGCGAAACCCTGACGCGCCTCGACACCCCGCCCGCCGCTCTGGCAGCCTTGGCGCCTATGGCGGCGTGCGGCTGATGGAACTGTCCGACGGGCTGGGGCGCAGCCTTCGCCTCCTGGAGTTCCGCACCGGCACCGGTCTAGGTTTCACCGTGCTGATCGACCGGGCGTTCGATATTTGCGAAGTGGAGTACAGGGGCCGGTCGATTGGCTGGCATGGGCCGTCGGGTGTTCGCCACCCCGGCCTGCACGATTATGCAAGTGAGGGCGGCTTTTCTTGGGGCCGCAGCTTTTCGGGCTTTCTGGTGACCTGCGGGCTGGATCACATCGCCGGCCCTGAGACGGTGAAGGCATACACTTACAACTGCCCCAACATCCCGACCAACTCCCACGGCCTGAACGGTCGGTTGTCAACGATTCGCGCCAAACTGACCGGCTATGGCGAGCGGTTGAAGGGTGACCGCTGTATCCTCTGGGCTGAGGGGCAGGTACGGCAGGCGGCCACCTTCGGCAAGCAGCTGACCCTGTTCGGCCGTAACGAGGTCGATTTGGGCGACCACGATATCCGCCTTTCGGACCGGGTGCAAAACACCGGCGTCCTGCCGACGCCGGATATGTCCTTCTATCACATCAACATCAGTGCGCCGCTGCTGGCCGAGGGCACGCGCTACTTGGCGCCGATCCCCGACGTCATCTGTGCAGCGCATACCGACCGCTATGAGCCGCAGGGCGTCGGCTACCAGCACGTGCCTGCCCCACAGGACGGTTTTGCCGAGCGGGACTGGTAGCATGACCTTGCCGCCGATGCAGGCGGAGAGGTTCCTGTGGCCTTGGTCAATGACTGGCTTGGGCCGGGTGTGCGGGTGACGACCCGGAAGGACCAGTTGCCGTTTCTCTAAGAGTGGCAGTATTTTCAGGCCGGGGGCTATCCATTCGGCATTGAACCATCGACCCACCATGCCTTGGTCGCTCGGGGGCGCGGTGAGATGATATGGCTTCAGGGCCAAGAGGATCGCCGCTACGACACCACCTTCCGCATTCTGGACGGGTCGGCCCGGATCGCCTCCGCCGAAGCCTGCATCCGCGCCATTGCAATTCAGCCTGCGGTAGACGTCCTGCCGCCTTCAGGCCACTTCCGGCGCTTGCGCGGTAAGGCTGCCTTCACCACCGCGCAGCCTTAGGCCGCCGAGTCAGGCCCCCTGCGACGCCTCGTCCCCTCAGCAGGTCGGCCTCCGAGACGACGCCCTGGACCTGAACGAGCAGGTTGGTGGTGTTCAGGATGAAGTACAGCACCCGGTCCCCAGTCTGCCGCACCGAAACCTCTACTTCCTCGGGCAGGTTCGGCAGCAAAGGTATTGCACCGGCGGGCCGGCAAACTGTCTCGGCCAGTTGGGCAGTCTGTTCCGGCGTGGGGTAGGTGCCGATATAAACCACCCGGCCCATGCCGTGGTTGCGCGCTGTGATCGTCACAGGGCCCTCCAGTCAGCGGTTCATCCATTGGCCCAGCACTTCGGTCTCCGTCGCAAGCTCAAGCTTTTCGTAAAGGTGACCGGCGGTGAATTCCTGATTGCCAAAGCTGAAGCGATACTTGCGGCTGGCCGAAGCAGCATCGGGCATCGAGCTTGGCACATGGGCACCGACATAGCGGCCAGGCCATGGTGGCAACAGCCGGTGGCATCGGCGCCCGCGCGCCTGCCGAATTCATAGACCTGCACGCCCGCCAAAGCCGACAGGCCCACCGGGGCTTGCGCGGTCGGGATGAGGTTGTTTCTGTCTCGGGTGGCGGTCAGCGCAGACAGGATCAGCGTTCCGGCCTGCACCACAAAAGCATCGACGCGCGTGGTCCATTCCGGCTTCCACGTGGGCCAATGCGGCACTTAAAGGACCTTGAGCTTGTCAGGTCATCCTCGGGGTGAATGAAGCCGCAGGCGATGTCTTGGGTGTAGCAGCGCCGGTGCAGCAGGATGGCATCTTCCAGCGGACAGGGCATGCCCACCGGGTAGGTCTTGTGCGCCTGCCGGTTGTCGAAGTCTGTGCCGGCGATGCCGACATCCATGCGGACGTGGGTGCCGGGGATTTCCGGGGCCAGCCGGTTCATCTCACCAAAGAACTGGGTGGCTTCCTCATACCGACGGCGGGGCATGTCGCCGGTATGAGGACGTCCATCCAGTGGATTTCCGCGCCGAAATGAGTCGGCGCCAGCGGAAGACCATAGGGCCATCCGCCACATCTCGCCGGGTTCCGTCGTCATGGTGGAAAATCCGGGCTACCTGCCGAAGCCAGATGCCTGTTCCGGTACGATGAAGTTGCCGGATTGGGCGCGGCAGAGGTCGAGGTGCAAGGCTTGCGTTGGGCCAAGGCCGCCTGTGCAGCGGAACTCGCCGTAGAGCTCGGATAGATGTCAAAGCCGATGAGGTCGAGGTCCAGGCCGAACTGACCCCGGAAGTCGATGTCGGCTAGGTTGCCGAGCTTGTCGAAGATGAACCAATCGGGGTTCGCCGCCCGCAGGATTTCCACTTGGTCATGCTGGAACGCAGCCTTGGCATGGGCCAAGAATCGGTGATAATCCTGCAGATGACCGGGAGAGATGAAGCCGGGGGCCATCTGCCTCGGCAGGTCGATCTGGGCGAGAGTGTCATAGGCCCGGGCCCGGAAGCGGCCGCCCCAATGCGTGGTTGACCGCGTGAATGTCGGGATGGACGTGGCTGCGGTACTTCTGAAACTCTAACTGGCAGGTAGCGGAGTAGCTTTCCGAGGCGGTGGTGTTCAGCTCGTTGTCGGTCTGCCAGCCGATGACATGGGGATTGTCCTCGTAGTGTTCTGCCATCGCCCGGGTGATGCGGCGGGAGTGGGCGCGGAAGACCGGACTGGTGGTGTCACCATGCTGGCGCGAGCCGTGGCCGGCAACGCGGCCGTTGGCATCGACGCGCAGCACCACTGGGTAGTTCACCGTCAGCCAGCGCGGCGGGGTGGCGATGGGGGTGCAGAGGATGGTCTTGATGCCGGCCTTGCCCAGCACTTCAATCGCCCGGTCGAACAGGTTGAAGGAGAAATGGCCCTCCATCGGCTCCCAGATATGCCAAGCGAACTCGCCCATCCGCACGGTATTGGCCCCCGACGCTGCAAGCCGTTCAGCATCGCGTTGCCACAGGTTTTCGTCGATATGATCGGAGTGGTGCGGGCACAGAGCGGGAAGTGGTCGAGGTTGAGCGGACGCCAGACGGACAGCGGGGCGGGTGTCTTGCGGGGCTTGATGGCGGCCTTCACTGGTTACTCCGCCAAGTCAGGAAGATCTTACTAAAACACCATCAAATTGTGCTAGATCTAGACGGGCCGCGCCGTCATTTGGGGCCGGTTGAACGGGCGGAAGGTCATGGCGATCAGGAAGGCCGCGAGGCCAAGTCCGCAGCAGGTGATGTACATGGCGCCGTAGCCGCCCGTCGTATCGAAAATCCAGCCGCCAAGGACCGGACCGGTGGCCATGCCAAGGCTGCCCGCCATGCCAGTGCCGCCCATGATGGTGCCCAACATCTTGATCGGAAAATTCTCGCGCACCAGCACGGAGTAAAGCGGCATGATCCCGGCATA
>CANGHD010000237.1 GCA_947453525.1 Paracoccaceae bacterium
GGCAGCGTCACGCAGGAGACCCGGCTTTATGACCCGGACAAGGGCGAAACCCGCTCCATGCGCAGCAAGGAAGAGGCGCATGATTACCGCTACTTCCCCTGCCCGGACCTGCTGCCCCTGGAGATCGAGCAGGCCTGGGTCGATGACATTGCGGCCACGATGCCGGAACTGCCGGATGCCAAGAAGGCGCGGTTTCTGGGGGATTACGGGCTGGCGGATTATGACGCCAATGTGCTGACGGCGGAACTCGATTCCGGCGCCTTCTTCGAGGCGGTGGCCAAGGGTCGCGACGGCAAGATGGCCGCGAACTGGGTGATCAACGAGCTGTTTGGCCGGTTGAACAAGGAAGGCAAGTCCATTGCCGAAACGCCAGTGTCGGCGGACCAGTTGGGCGGTGTGCTGGACCTGATCGGCTCGGGCGAGATCAGCGGCAAGATGGCCAAGGATCTGTTTGAACTCCTGTGGACCGACGGCGGGGATCCGGCCGAGGTGGCGGCGGCCCATGGCATGAAGCAGGTCACTGACATGGGAGCGATCGAAGCGGCGCTGGACGCACTGATTGCCGGGAACCCGGGTCAGGTGGCCAAGGCCAAGGTGAATGCCAAGCTGGCGGGCTGGTTTACCGGCCAAGTGCTGAAAGCCACCGGCGGCAAGGCCAATCCGGCGGTGGTGGGTGCCCTGGTGGCGCAGAAACTGGGGCTTTAGGTAGGGTGGGGTTATAACCCCACCCTACTTGGCCGACCCGGCTTGGCCCGGCCAATCGGACTGCCCTGCGGACGGCATGGCCGGGTCATCGGCCCGGACGCTCCGCGGGGGATATTTGAGCCATTGTGAAACCGCTCAGGTCTTGCGGAACAGGGCCGAGGTATAAAGCGCCAGAGCCGCCCAGATCAGCGGGAAGGCGATGACTTGTGCCAGACCGAAAGTCTCGCCAAAGGCCAGCACGGCGATCAGCAGGATCATGGTGGGGGCGACATATTGCAGGATGCCGATGGTCGAGAGGCGCAGCCCCTTGGCTCCGTTGGCGTAGAGCATCAGCGGAATGGCGGTGACGAGGCCGCAGCACATCAACAGCACGGTGTCCGCAGTCGTGCCGGCGAAATGCCCGGTGCCTTGGGCGCCGAGCCAGAGCAGATAGGCAAGGGCGATGGGGCTGAGGATCAGGATTTCCAGAAAGAAGCCCTCGTTGGCGCCCAGGGGCAGGCGGCGTTTGAGATAGGCGTAAAAGCCCCAGGTCACCGTCAGGCCAAGCGCCACGAGGGGAAGTTTGCCCGCCTCCCATGTCAGAAGCACCACGCCGAAGGCAGCGAGGCCCAAGGCCACGCGCTGGCGCGCTTTGAGCTTCTCGCCCAGAAGCACCGCGCCGAGAAAGACGCTGAACAGCGGGTTGATGTAATAGCCCAAGGCCGCGTCCAACGCGTGACCCGAGCCGATGGCCCAGACATAGATGCCCCAGTTGACCGAAATCAGTGCTGCGGTCGCGCAACCCATCAGCAACATCTTCGGCTGTTTCAAGATGGGCCAGAGGCCGCGCCACGCGCCCCGCAGCACCAGCACGAGGGCGGCGAGCGGCAGGCTCCACAGAACCCGGTGGGCGATGACCTCGGGCGGTGGAATATGGCCCAGGGCCTTCATGAAGAAGGGCAGAAAGCCCCAGAGGAGATAGGCGGACAGGGCGAAGGCAAAGCCGCGCGAGGTATCTTGAGACGTGTTTTGCGATGTCATGGCGGCGGCTTAGCGGATTGCGCGCGCTTGCGCCAATTCAAAGTTGTGACGGGAACACTCCGGCCCCGAAGATGCTGCCGGGCTAAAGCCGCCGCGCCAGATAGTCCCGGGAGAAGCGGGCGTAGCCATTGGCGGTGACTTTCAGATGCACACGGATTGCGCGGTGCAGGTCGGGCAGCGCGTGAAAGGGCACCGCCGGATAAGCGTGATGCTCGACATGATAGGGCATGTTCCAGGCCAGAAAACGCACGAGGCGGTTGGTGAAGGTGGTGCGGGTGTTTTCCAGCATATTGGCCACATAGGGGCAGTCGCCGTGCTCGGCCAGCAGGTAGAGCCGCAGGAACGGCTGGCCGATGAGGACAGGGAGGGCCCAGAGCCAGATAAGGTTCATCCCCAGCAGGTGGGCTGCGAGGGCGTAGAGGGCCAGCATGATCCGCGCTTCTTGCTGCATGCGGGGCAGGGCCTTGGCGGGCAGGTATGCGGCAGCGGTGCGGCCCAGGGCGAGGTTGACCATCAGCGTGGCCGCCGCGCGCCAGTAGGGCAGGCCGGACACATGGATCACCCAGTGCCACAGGGTTGCGGGCTTGGGCCCATCAAGCTCGGGGTCGAGGCCAGGCAGGTTGGTGTGGCGATGATGGGCGAGGTGGAAATAGCGGAACCATTCGAAGGGCAGGATCAGCACCATGCCGCAGGCGCGGCCGATCCAGTCGTTCAAGGCGGGCGAGGCGAAGGGCGTGCGATGCGTCGCTTCGTGTTCCAGCGTGAAGAGAAAGATCAGAAGCACGCCCTGCACGGGCAGAGCGAGGGGCCAGAGCGGGGTGAAGATCAAAGTCGAGGTGACGGCAATCGCCGACAGATGCCCGGCCAGATGCCGGAGGCTCTTGGCCGTAGATATCCGGGTCAGCCTGTCGCGCAGATCGGGCGGCAGGGCGGTGATCAGGGTCTTGTGGTCGGTTGGAGTGTCCATGACCACTCTATGCCAAAGGGCGGGCGGGGCGGCAAGGCTTCGACCACGGCGGGGACGAATGTGCCGGGATGCAAAGCGTTGCGGGATGCTGCTGACTGGGAAAGGAGCGGGGTCCCGGGCTCTCCACTGGCTCCAAGCCGCATGCGAGGCTTTGGCCACGGAGGGTATCTTGATCATCGGGGCCGGGCTGATCGGCGCGGCTCTGGCTTGGTATCTGGCCCGCGCGGGTGACCGTGTTGGAGGCGGGGCCGCGGCTGGCCTTGCAGGCGTCGGCGCCCTCGCGTGGCTACATCAACGGCGGCGATTACCTCAGCCCTATGCATCACCGGCTGCGGGTGGCGCGAATGGCGGCGCATCGCCGTCTGGGGCAGGATCTGGGTGCTGATCCATGGGACTGGCCGGGCTGTCTGAAGTGGGACGATGCGGCGGGGCTGGCGGCCTTGGCTGCGGCGCTGGCGGATCCGGGCCATGCGGCGCTGCATTTCGGCCGGGCCGCGGTGGCAGCGCTGGAACCGGCGCCGGTCGGCGCTCCGGCGCAGGCTTTGCTGTATGCGCAAGGGGGCGCTGTCGCTGCGGCGGCCCTGACCCGCGCCTTGCTGGCGGGTGCCTTGCTGGCGGGTGCCTTGCTGGCGGGTGCCTTGCTGGCGGGGGCCGCGTCGGCGGGGGCGCAGTGCGGTTCGGGCTGTCCGTGACGCAGTTGGCCAGGCGCGGCGGTGCGGTCTGCGGCGCACTGTCGGCGGGCGGCGAGCTTGCCGCGGATCAGGTGATCGGGCGGCAGAGACGGGGGCTGCGGCTTTGTTGGCGGACCTGGGATATGCGCTGCCGATGCTGCAGCGTCCGGGCATGATCCTGCGGAGGCATTCCGTGCCGCGGCGGGTGCGGCATAGGCTGGCCATGCCGGGACAGGATCTGCGGCAGGATCGCTCGGGCCGGTTCATCGCGCCTTTGGCGGCGCATCACCTGCCCGACATCAGTCAGACGATGCCCGCCGACCTGCAGGGACCGGCGGCCGGGGCGATGGGGCGGCTTGCATACTCTGTTCCACGGCCCGGCGCTGGCTGTCGAAGAGGCCGCGCTCGCTTTGCGTCCGGTGCCGGGCGATGGCTTGCCGGCCGTTAGCAAGTTCTCAGCCGGACTTTGGCTCGCGATGATGCATTCCGGTGCGACCCTGGGTCCCTTGGTGGCAGAACGCTTGGCTGCAGAGGTTCTGGGGCAAGGCAATGAGCCGCTGCTGGCGCCGTTCCATCCCGGTCGGTTCTGGGTCTGAACCATGGCGTCCGATGCCAGACGCTGGAGGGCTGCGCGCCCTCCAGACCTCTGCGGGATATTTGGGCAAATATGAAAGGAGAAAGGCCTTTGCACCTTTCATTCTGGTCCAGATATCCCCGCCAGAGGCTCCGATGGTGGGGTCCTGCGAGACGGTCCAGAACCGAAACCGGCGCGCCGGGGTGGGGCGCGCCGATAAGATTTGAGTTAAATCACGCTTTCAGGATCGAACGTCCGGCATATTCGCCGATATCGCCCAGCAGCTCGTCGATCCGGATCAACTGGTTGTATTTCGCCAGACGGTCCGAGCGCGAGAGCGAGCCGGTCTTGATCTGGCCGCAGTTTGTGGCGACGGCGAGGTCAGCGATGGTGCTGTCCTCGGTCTCGCCCGAGCGGTGCGACATGACGTTGGTGTAGCCGGCGCGGTGGGCCATATCGACGGCGTTCAGCGTCTCGGTCAGGGTGCCGATCTGGTTGACCTTGACCAGCATCGAATTGGCGCAGCCTTGCTTGATGCCCATTTCCAGACGCTTGGGGTTGGTCACGAAGAGGTCGTCGCCGACCAGCTGGATCTTCTTGCCCAAGGTGTCGGTCAGCAGCTTCCAGCCGGCCCAGTCATCTTCCGAGCAGCCGTCTTCAATGGAGATGATCGGGTAGTCGGCGGCGAGGCCGGCGAGGAAGGCGACGTTTTCTTCGATGGAGAGGGACTTGCCCTCGCCCTTCATCTCGTAGCGGCCGCCTTTGAAGTATTCGGTCGCGGCGCAGTCGAGGGCGA
>CANGHD010000238.1 GCA_947453525.1 Paracoccaceae bacterium
ACGGCGATGGTCACGAACAACCAAAGCCCGCTCATGTAGACCGAGTGCAGTTCTTGCGCCTGCTGGTCGGTAAGACCTGTGAACGACAGGTCGGATTTATCAGCCATTGTATCCTCCGGATATTCGGACTGACGCCACAATCCCTGCGGCCGGGCCACGGCGGGCGGAATGCCCCTCCGATGTTTCGCCCTTCCACGCGGCATCTGCCTGTTGCGAAAGGACGAATTCTGTTGCGCGGTATTACCCGCGGAAAATCATGGGCGTGACCGCCTGCGCGTCCTTCCAGGCCCGCGCCACCGGCGACAGCCGGGGCATCTGGGCATGGCGGACAAGCTGGTAGGTCCAGCCCAGCACATGCGGCAGAACCGCAAGGCTGAAGATCAGGGCGAAGTACACGACGAACTCGGCCTTGTTCACGCGTTTGACGTGATGCATCTCACCGTTGGCGGTGTAATCGCTCATGTTCTCTCTCCCCCGTTGAGTGAAAAGCTTGCCCCTGGCAAAGCCTCCACGGTTTCCCTCACCACGCGTTCCGCGCCGGAATCCAAAGCCGCCTTTTCCGCTGCGTCACGCAGGGATCTGGCCGCACTGATGCGCGTCAGTATCGGGTGGGTATTCACAATCCTGTCCAAAGCCGCCTGCGCATCGGCATCCCACGGGAAGTCCCTGCGCAGCGTGGTCGGTGTCGCCGCCGCCGAGTCCATCTCGGTCCCCAGCGGCAGAATATGGAACAGCGCGTCAAACAGGCTGTTGCAGACTTCTTGCAAGATCCAGACAGCGCCCGAAAAGCCCATCATCGGCGTCCCGATGGCCCTGCGGATCGCCGCACCCGGAAAACTCGCCGGAATGAAACTCGGCGCAGGGCCAAAGCCGCCCTTCATCTCCGCCAAGTACATCTTCTCGTTGATGGACCCCATCACGACCAGCGGCCGATGCTGCTTCAGAAGCCCGCGCACCGCCTCGTTGTTGGTCTTCTTGCCCGGAATCCGCGCCACCGCAAAGGCGCAGGGCAGCCCCAGATCGCCTTCCAGATAGGCCCGGATGCCGCGCGCATAAGTCTCGCTCGCCACGATCCCGAAGGACGCCGTCGCAAAGAAATCCTGCGTCACAGACCGCCACAGGTCCCAGACCGGTTTCAGCGTCGAGTGCTTTTCCCGTTCAATGAACGGCTCAACATCCAATTCCAGCATCTCGCCCAAAGTCCGCAGGAACTTCGTCGTGGACTCTATCCCGAACGGAGCCTGCAAATACGGCTTGCCCAGCACCTCCGCCAAGCCACGCCCGAACTCGCGGTACATGGTGATGTTCACATCGGCGTTCACAAGGTTCCGCATCTCGGCCACATGCGCGCCCAAGGGCATCACCATGTTGACCTCAGCGCCAATGCCCTCAACCAGCCGCCGGATCTCATGCAGGTCCGAGGCCATGTTGAACACGCCGTACATCGGCCCAAGGATATTGACCCGAGGCTTCGATCCTTCCGGACGTGCCGTCTCCGGCGGCATCCGCCCCTTGGTCTGGCCAAACTCGGTGAAGATCCAGGTCATCGCCCGATCCGCCGTCTGCCACTGATCCTCGTCGATCGTGCGCGGCAGGAAGCGCTGAATGTTGGTGCCCATCGGCGTGACACCACCGCCGATCATCTCGGCAATCGAGCCCGTAACCACGACCGCAGGCAAAGCCGGGTCCAGCGTCTTCCAAGCCCGCCGCATGGCACCCTCAGTGCCATCCCGCCCCAGCTCTTCCTCGCCCAAGCCCGTAACCACAATCGGCAACTCATGCGGCGGCAAAGCGTCGGTGTAGTGCAGCACCGAGGTCACCGGCAGGTTCTCACATCCCACCGGCCCGTCGATCACAACTTGCAGGCCCTTGACCGCACAGAAGGCATAAACCGCCCCCCAGTACCCACCCGCCCGATCGTGGTCTTGGATTAACATTTCCCTAAGCCCCCGTCCCGCATGTCGGTACAGATGCCCGACGGATGCCATACGAAGAACCGACGCAAATCCGACGGGATTTCATATCATCTCCTCCGCCTTCGCAGCCTTCGCGGCCTTGTCGAGTTTCTTCTGATGCAGCGCCCGGAAGTCCGGCCGCAGGTTGGGTGACCCCTCCCAGATGCCCGCCGTATCGCCGGTTCCAACACCCTCGAAGAAGGCCTTCATCCCCTCCATCCGCGCCTTGCCGGCGATGGCCGCATTGACCACCTGGCCCAAAGACCCCGCCCCCGCCGGCCCCATAAGGGGACGCGCCGAAATCAGGTTCGTGAAGTAAAGCGCTGGAATCGCAAGCTCTTTCGCCTTCTGCACCAGCGGAGTCGTCCCAATCGCCAGATCCGGCCGGATGCCTTCCATCGCGGAAGCGTCATCCTCCAGCGAGGCGCGGAACTTCACCTTGACGCCCCTGGCCTCCAGCCACTCCAGATCCGGAGCAGACCAAGGCGTCTTCGGGCAAGCCGTCCCCACATAAGGCACGTTCGCCCCAGACTCGATCAGCAACCGGGCCACCAGCAATTCCGAGCCTTCATAGCCCGAAAGCGTGATGGTCCCCTTGATCGGAGCCGCCGACAACGCGCCCTTTATGGCAGGCAAGAAAGCATTCTGCGCAGCGGAAACCCTAGCAGGATCAATGCCATAGGCATCGCCAATCGCCTTCAGCCAAGCCGCTGTGCCATCCACCCCAACCGGAGCCGACCCCACAACCTTGCGCCCCGCCGTCTGGAATTCCCGTACCGCCGCCGTATAGAACGGATGGATCGCCGCCACGACATCGCAGTCCAAGGCGGCATACAATTCCCGCCATTCCCGGCACGGAACCACAGGTCCACACGCAAGCCCTAGCGGTGCCAGCATCGCGCCCAACATCATCGGGTCCGCCGGGAACATCTCACCCAGCAGCGCCACCTGCGGCCGGTCACTGCGACCGGATGCCGGAGCCTGCACCGGCCCCGCCTCAATCTCGGCCCGCGCATATTTCAGCATCGCACCAGCCAGAACGTCCTTGGCCTCAGCATGGGTCGGGATACCAAAGCCAGGAACATCAATCCCGACAATCCGCACCCCATTGATTTCGCTCGGCAAAAGCTTCAACGGCACGCCTGACGCGGTCGGCACGCACAGATTGGTCACCACAATCGCATCATTCCGCGCCGGATCGGCCAGTTCATGCACCGCGTCCCGGATGTCTTCGAACAGCTTGCCGGTAACCAAAGATTCAGAATTGAAGGGTACATATCCAACAGACCGCCGCGCCCCGTAGAAGTGACTGACGAAAGTAAGCCCGTAAACACAGCACGCCGACCCCGAAAGGACCGTAGCAACCCGCCGCATCCGCAAACCCACACGCAGCGACCCAAAGGCCGGACACATGCTTTGCGGCTTGTCATGCGGCCCCTGCGGGTAGTCCCGCGCATATTGATCCAACAGTTCGGAATTCCCGGCAGCCCGCGCCGCCGCTTCCATCGTCGCAGCGCCCGCATGACAGCCCATCCCGTCGACAGGCTCGGCGCCCTGCGGTTCGGGCAAATCGACCGAGGCGATCTCGGTCAACGGTGCCTCTTGGGCGTTGTCATACGAAACCTGAGTCATTTCCGACCCGTTGCAGAGATGCGTTGCAGCAGTTCTTCCAGTTTTGCGAGGCTATCGAGATCAAACATTGTCGTAGACCACTTCCAAAGACTTCTTCAGAACGGCGTTCTTGCCGCGCATGTCTTCATCGCTCGCCGGGGTCAGCACGAAATCCGCCCCCGTCACTTCAGCCGAGAACAACGCCAACAGACCATCCTGATTGACCGGCGACGGGCGCACCGGCGGAGCAATCGCAACCGCCTCGGCCAAGGCGGCAAACATCGGCCCCCACTGGCTTTCGTAGCTGCCAACTATCTGATAATTTGCACTTTTCTTGCGAAGATCATCATCCTGAGGAATGGCTGCCAAGACCGGAATCCCGACCGTCTTTGCGAAAGCCGCAGCCTCACCGGTGCCGTCATCCTTGTTGATCACCAGCCCGGCGATCCCCACGTTGCCACCCAAGCGCCGGAAGTATTCCACTGCCGAGCAGACGTTGTTGGCCACATACAACGACTGCAGGTCATTCGACGCCACCAGGATCACCTTCTGCGCCATGTCGCGGGCGATCGGCAGACCGAAGCCCCCGCACACCACGTCACCCAGGAAGTCCAGCAGCACATAGTCAAAGTCCCAATCGTGGAACCCCAGCTTCTCAAGCAGTTCAAAACCATGGATAATCCCGCGACCGCCACAGCCGCGACCAACCTCCGGCCCGCCCAGTTCCATCGCAAAGACGCCGCCGCGCTTGAAACAGACGTCACCGATCTTGACCTCTTCCCCGGCCAGTTTCTTCTTGGTCGAGGTTTCGATGATGGTCGGGCAGGCCTTGCCACCAAACAGCAGACTCGTGGTATCCGACTTCGGATCGCAGCCGATCAGCAGCACCCTTTTGCCCATCTCGGCCATCATGTGGCTGAGATTGGCGAGCGTGAAGCTCTTGCCGATCCCGCCCTTGCCATAGATCGCGATGATCTGGGTCTTCTTGGTCGGCTCACCCTGCGGGATTTCCAGCGTCGGCTCTTCCGCCGCTTCCTGGCGCAGACGGGTGTCGAAGTCCTTCAGATTGGGAATGTCGAGAGTCATGCGTGGCCCTTCCAGTCGAGGATCATTTTCAGGCAGTCGGGATCGGTAAACGCCGTCTCGTATGCCTCG
>CANGHD010000239.1 GCA_947453525.1 Paracoccaceae bacterium
ATGAAAGGCCTGACTCCCGCCCAACGCAACGTGGCGATGGTCTTCCAGCAATACTCGCTCTACCCCCACCTGACGGTGCGCGAGAATATGGAGTTCCCGCTGAAATCCCCGCTTCTTCGTACACCAAAGACCGAGATCACCCGAAAGGTCGCCGAAGTCGCTGAAATCTTGCAGATTTCCCACAAGCTCGACAACAAGGCCACCGCCCTCTCTGGCGGCGAAATGCAGCGCGTGTCCATCGGCCGCGCCCTTGTTCGCAACCCAGCCGTCTACCTGATGGACGAGCCGCTCAGCTCTCTTGATGCCAAGCTCCGCGCCGACCTGAGGGTTGAACTCAATAATATCCAAGACAACCTCGGCGCCACCTTCCTTTACGTGACCCATGACCAGATCGAGGCGATGACCATGGCGACCCATGTCGGCGTTCTCGACCATGGCCGGCTCGTTCAGTTCGGCACCCCACGCGAGATTTACGAACAACCAGTTAGCATTTATGCCGCGAGCCGCCTCGGCCAGCCCCGCATCAATATACTGCCCGCTGATATCTTCGGCGATGCACCTGCGAATGCCACGCACATCGGCCTGCGCCCCGAGCAAATCCGGCAGGGCGACGGGCAAGAGACCCTGGTCAAGCGCGTGGAACATCTGGGCGATCAAACCCGCCTGCATCTGACGTTCAAGACCTATGACCTGATCACCGTGACCACCGCCCACACGTCCCTGCGCGCGGGTGATATTGTCAAAATCCAACCGGACCGGCCGTTCTACTTCGACGCAACCGGCGCCCGCATCGCTTGAGGGAGGACACCATGACTCAATTCATGAACAAACGTGAGAACATCGTCACCGAGGCGATTGACGGGCTGATCATGGCCTCGGGCGGCAGGCTGGCACGGCTGGATGGCTTCCCCCATATCCGGGTCGTGGTCAGGGCCGATTGGGAAAAGACGAAAGTGGCCCTGGTCTCTGGTGGCGGTTCGGGACATGAGCCCGCCCATGCGGGATTTGTGGGCGAGGGGATGTTGACGGCGGCTGTCTGTGGCGATGTGTTCGCCTCGCCTTCGGTCGATGCGGTACTGGCAGGCATTCTTGCAGTGACCGGCCCGGCGGGGTGTTTGCTGATCGTCAAGAACTATACCGGCGACCGACTGAACTTCGGCCTCGCGGCCGAGCGCGCGCGGGCGTTTGGCCGCAAGGTCAGCATGGTGATCGTCGATGACGACATCGCCTTGCCCGACTTGCCGCAGGCGCGCGGCGTGGCGGGGACATTGTTCGTGCACAAGGTCGCCGGCTATCTTGCGGAAAACGGCGCAGATTTGGCCGAGGTGACTGCCGCTGCCGAGCGCGTGATCGCGGGCACGAAGTCTATCGGCATGTCTTTGGACACCTGCACCGTGCCCGGTTCAGTCAAGGAAAGCCGCATCGCTCCGGGTATGGCGGAACTGGGTCTTGGCATTCACGGCGAGCCGGGGGTGGAGCAAGTCAGTTTCTCGGGCGCCGAGCATGCGGTGGCGGCGATGGTGGAAAAGCTGGCACCTGCGATGACGGACAGGCCGCATGTGGCGCTTTTGAACAACCTCGGCGGCACGTCGGTGCTTGAGATGTCGGTGCTGGCCTATGAACTTGCACGGTCGGCGCTCGGGCCGAAGATCAAGCTGATGGTGGGTCCGGCCGCAATGATGACCTCCCTCGACATGCGCGGGGTGTCCATCTCGGTCTATCCCCTCACGGCGGAGGACGAGAAGGCCCTGAAAGCCCAAACGCCGTTGGCCGCTTGGCCCGGAGCGCATGCCATGACCGCGCCGGTCTTGCTGGCTTTGCCGGATGGGCTGACGCCGATCCGGCCGATCGCTTCCGCCCACGCACAAACGCGGGACTTCCTCACAAAATGCTGTGAAATTCTGATCGGCATGGAGAGCGATCTGAACGGCCTGGACGCCAAATCCGGCGATGGAGATACCGGCTCGACGCTTGCCGGAGCCGCGCGAGCCTTGATCGGGGCGATGGATCATCTGCCCCTCGCTGACCAGACGCAGCTTTACCGAGCGATTGGTCTGGAGCTTAGCCAGACCATGGGCGGCTCGTCCGGCGTTCTGCTCGCGATCTTCTTTGCGGCGGCGGGGGATGCGGCGTCAGCTGGCGCCTCGATGCGCGACGCGCTGTGGGCCGGGTTGGAGCGGATGCAGGAAATCGGCGGCGCAAGGTTGGGCGACCGCACAATGATTGACGCCTTGCAACCTGCACTGGAAGCTTTGTCCGGTGGATTGGCTGCGGCGACATTGGCGGCGCGGTCAGGGGCCAATCATACCGCCACTCTCAAACGGGCCAAGGCGGGGCGAGCGGCCTATGTCAATGCCGGCAATCTGGAGGGGCATGTCGATCCGGGCGCCGAGGCAGTCGCGCGCCTGTTCGAGGCGCTGAATGTCTGATATTCGGGCTTAGCTTGGCCGAAAACAGCCAAAGCTTCTGGTGGGGTTTCCGTCGCAAAACACGTTGGTTGAGATAGTGCCCTTGGTGGTGAACCTTCCGTGTCAACCACAGAGGCTTTCCCGGACGTACAGCGGCCTGAGATCTATGACCTTGACCGGACCGTCATCGCCCTGCTGGCCGAGCAGGGCCGATTATCAGCGGCTGAAATCGCCTCACGTCTTGGCGGGGTTTCCTAACGAACGATCCGAAACCGCATCGCCAGCCTCTCGCAGAACCGCAGTATCGTGATCGGCGCCATTGCGGACCCGACCTCGGTCGCGCGCGAGGTGCAGGCCTATGTCTTCATCGAGGTGGAGACGGGGCGAATGGATGACGTGGCCTGGCAGCCCGGAGCGCATCATGAGGTTGGATATTCGGCTGCGATTAAAGGCCGGGTTGAAGGATGCGGCGGTCATTGATGTGAGGGGTACGACGACGGATGTCGGACTGCTGGTAGGGAACTTTCCACGCTCGCGATCCGAGGGGGCTATGATTGCAGGCGTGCGGGCCAACTTCCGGATGCCGGATGTGTTCTCGTTTGGTCGGGGCGGCGGGTCGCTGATCCGTTCCAGCAGCCGGATTGGCCCGGACCCGGTAGGCTTGCGCTTGCTCGAAATGGCGCTTTGCTTTGGCGGCGAGACCTTGACCGCCGCACATATAGCCGTCGCCGCGGGGCTGGTCGATTTGGGCGACCGCGCCAGCCAGGCGCACTTGGATGCGGGTTTGCTCACGGCGGGGCCGGCGCAGAAGAAGACCTCTGTCGAGACCCTACCGGACCAGATGAAGCCTGGGCCGGAGCCTGTTCCGGCAGTGCCGGTCGGCGGCGGGTCGGTGTTGATCGACGGGCTTTTGGAAGGCACTGGCCAATCGCTGCGGCCAGAGCATTTCGGCTCGTCCAATGCCCTTGGTGCCGCGATTGCGCAGGTCTCGGATGACGTGGGTTCGGTGGTGGCCTTGGAAGGTCGTTCCAGCGAGCCCGCGCTGGAAGGCATCATCGCTGAAGCCCGCGCGCGCGGTCGAGGCGGGTGCGGCGGAAAGCTCGATCCAACGGGTGGAGGTCGAGGAGACGCCGCTGTCTTATCGGCCCGGCAATGCGATCCGGATTTCGGTCAAGGTCGGGGGAGTTGTGGGCATGAAATACTTGACCCTGATATAGGCCGATATCGACAGGATCGCCGTGGGCGCGGGTATCCCGGGCACAGGCGTCGGGGGCAACTCCTCCCTTGGGATGCTGATGGTCAAGGCGCAGTTGCGCGAGGGCAGAACCGTGCGGGTGATCCGGCCCTGAGATCTCGCCCCTGATGCCTTCGTGATGGCCTCGGGAAGTATCCGCGCGCCAAAGGTTGGCATCGAAAAGATGCGAAAGGGCGATGAAAGCGTCCGCTCTCTCCACGCGCCTGAACAGTACACCGGGCGCAAGGTTGATGCGGTGATTGCCGCCGAGGTTGTCGGCTCCAACGGTATCGCGCTAAGATTGCGGCGGCCAGGCTGGGGCTGCCGGAGGTCGATACCGTTGGCATGGGCCTTGCTGTCCCCGAGGTGCAAATGACCACCTTCTTCATCCATGGCCAAGAGAGCCTGCCCGCCGTTCAGGCGGATGCCTTGGGCAATGTGATGATCGTCGCGCAAGCCACCTCTCTGGAGATGCAGGGGAAAATTGATCGGGGCGGGTAGCGTCGCAATAGGCCGCACGGCGCATATGACCACCGCGCCGGTGTCGGACGATTTCATCCGTCGCTATTGGGGTGCCGCATACCGTCTCCCATGCTTGGACCGTTGGCGGCACGCTGCTGCTGCGCGGCAAGGTGTCGGACTTGTGGTACGGGATCGCGGGGGGGGGGGCGTGCGGGGCAGTCTGGCGCTGACTGGGCTGAAGGTCTTCGCCGGGCGGCAAATGGAGATCGAGATCCGGGACGAATGCCTGATCGCCACCGAGGGCGGGTGTCGGTCATGGTCGCTAACCAGATCTGTATCGTCGTCAGCGAATCAGGCAAATTAATCACCATCGAAGAGCAACGCTATAACCTGCGTGTCAGCGTCATTGCCATCCCGGCCCCGGCCCTCCTAGGCTCAGGACTCATAGCCAGAACATGACGATTGCGGCGAGGGCGCAGGCCGACAGGAAGATGTCAGCGCGCCTGTCAAAGCGCATGGCCACCCTTCGCCAATCCTTCAGACGCCCGAACATGTTCTCGATCTTGTGACGCTTCTTG
>CANGHD010000240.1 GCA_947453525.1 Paracoccaceae bacterium
CCAGAACCGCAGCATCAGACTGGTCGAGGCGAACAGCAGGCCGATGCACAGCCCCAGCCAGATGCCCTCGCCCCCCAGCCCAAGCGGAAAACCCAAAGCATAGCTGCAGGGAATCCCGATCCCCCAATAGCTGAAGGCCGCCGCCCACATCGGCACCCTGGTGTCGCGGATCGCCCGCAGCAGGCCCAAGGCCATAACCTGCATCGCATCGCCCAACTGGAACAAGGCCGCCAAGGTCAGAAGCCCGGTCCCCGTCGCCAAGATCTGCGCGGCATCCGGTTTCGACATATCCAGAAACAGGCTGATGATCTGCACCGGCAGGCTGAGGAAAATCACGATCCCGACCGCGCACAACCCGGCCGACAGCCCGATCGCCGTCCCGGCAATCTCGCGCATCGCGCGGATATCGCCCGCCCCTTCGGCCCGGCCCGCCAGCACGGTGGCGGCGTTCGACAGGCCCAGATGCACCATGAAGGCCAAGGCCGCCACCTGCATCGCAATGCCATGCGCAGCCAACGGCACCGTGCCCACCCAGCCCATCATCAGACTGGCCCCCGAGAAGAGCCCGCTCTCCATCAACCCCGTCACGCCAATCGGCCAGCCCAGCCGGAACACCCGCCCCATCGCCACATAATCCGCCCGCCAGAACCGGCTGAACAGCCGGAACCGATACAGGTCCCGCTGAAACTGAGCATAGAATCCCAAGGACAGAAACGTCACCCACTGCACCGACAGGGTCGAGATCGCCGCCCCCCGCACCCCCAACTCCGGCGCGCCCCAATGGCCGAAGATCAGGGCCCAGCCCAAGGCAAGGTTCAAGACCACCGCCCCCAACGTCACCCACAGGACCACCTGTGCCTTGCCAAGCGCCGAGAGATAAGACTTCAGCGCCATCACCAAAAGCGCCGGCACCATACCTGCTCCGGCAATGCGCAAAAAGTCCTGGCCCAGCTGCGCCACCTCCGGCTTCTGCCCCATGGCCAGCATCCAGCGCCCCGAGGTCCAGAACAACGGATAGGTCAAAAGCCCATAGACCAAAGACAGCCAAAGCCCCATCCGCGCGTCGCGCCGCACCTCCACCTCGTCGCCCCGCCCCAAGGCAGCGGCAATCAGCGGCATGATCGCCTGCGCAAAGCCCGAGCCGAAGATGAAGACCACGAAGAAGGCCGACCCCGCGAGGGTCACCGCCGCCAAAGGGCTGACGCCATAGCGACCCAGAAGCACGGTGTCGCTGACATGCAACGACATCTGCGCCAGATGGCTGCCAATCAAGGGCAGTCCCAGCACCAGCATCGCGCGGGCATGAGTGATGAAATTACGGGCCATGCGTCCCTTTATCTGCTGCAAAGACAGGCAGCAACCCCACCCCCTTTTCCTTCCCCGGCGCGCCCCTTAAGCTCGCTCCACCAGACCACGAAAGGGAATCCCCATGATCACGCTGTATGGCGTCTACCGCTCTCGCGCCTCTCGCCCGCTCTGGCTGCTGGAAGAATGCGGCGTGGCCTTCACCCATATCCCGGTCATCCAGTCCTACCGGCTGGACCAACCCAAGGCGGAAGGTGCCCCCTTCAACACCTCCTCCCCGGTGTTTCTGGCCGTCAACCCGATCGGCCAGATTCCGGCGATGGTCGAGGGCGATCTGGTCCTGTCCGAAAGCCTCGCCATCACCCTTTATATCGCGCGCAAATACGGTGCCGTCCTCGGGCCGCAGTCCGACGGCGAAACCGCGCTGATGGAACAATGGGCGCTGTTTGCCGCCACTTCCATCGAAGGCCCGGCGCTCGAAATCCTCAACACCGCCAACAATGGCGGCGACACTGCCGAGGGCCAATCCCACATCGCGATCAGCGCCGAGAAGCTCCGCCGTCCGCTGGCCCGCCTGAGCAAGGCGCTGGACGGAGCCGACTGGCTGGTCGCAGGCCGCTTCACCGTGGCCGACATCAACACCGCCGAATGCCTGCGCTACGCCCAAGGCCACCCGACGCTGCTGGCCGAGTTCCCCGCCGTGAAAGCCTGGCTCGAGCGCGCCCAGGCCCGCCCGGCGTTTCAGGCGATGTGGACCAAGCGTCTGGCTGAACCGGCATAGGTTCGCGCGCGCCCAACCCAGAGGAGCGGGGGTTTCACACCCCCGCACCCCCGTGGGATATTTGGAGAAGAGGAAGACCAAGAGAAAGGTTCGACGCCCCGACGGGAGGCCCGGCCAAGCCGTGGGGCGTCTTCCCCTTCACGGTCATCGGCGTCCCCGCCTGTACCGTAACAAGAGTATAATGCAGGATTGGTTTAGATTGGATTAACGCCGGGACTTGAAACGGCGCTCTGGTCTTCCTCTTCTAAAAATATCCCACACAGGTGCGAGCAGCGTGCTGCTTGCAGCGAAGACGCTGCGAAGCGGGGCAGGTCTGGAACCTCCCCGGCCGCCGGCCCAGAACACAAGCCTCAGTCGGCTGCCACGTAGTTCCGCCAGTTGTGCTGTTCCTTGAAGCCCAGAACCGCGCGGATCTTCTGGTTCGACAGCAGGCTTTCATTCTCGCCCACCGGGCGGGTCAGGGGCACATTCGGGAAGAATTGCGCCAACAACGCCGCATTGGGCTGCGGCACCGAGTTGGTGTCATTGACCGCGTTGAAAACCTGGAACCCCAGTCCGTCCTTCTTCAGCGCCAGATCGACGATCTGCCCCAGATCGCGGGCATCGATATAGCTGAAGGTGATCCGGCGACGGCTCCCGGGGTCCTTGGCGAAGTCTGGAAAGCGCGCGTAGTCCGAAGGCTCCATCACATTGCCGATGCGCAGCGCATAGACATCTGCTCCGGTGCGGCGCTGGAAAGCCTCTGCCGTCACTTCGTTGACCTTCTTTGACATGCCATAGCTGTCCATCGGATTGATCGGATAGCCTTCGTCCAGCGGCAGATAGGCCGGATCCGTCTGGCCATCGCTGAAACACACACCGTAGGTGGTTTCCGATGAGGCAATGATCACCTTCCGGATGCCCATCTTCAGCGCCGCTTCCAGCACGTTGTAGGTTCCCATCACGTTGACCCGGTAGGTCTCGTTGTCCGGCGCCAGCATCAGCGCCGGGATCGCCGCGAAATGCACCACCGCATCGAACGGCCGGTGCCCCTTGCCATCCTCCAGCTCATCGCCGCCCGCATAGGCCGTCATCGCGTTGAACATCTGGCCGCTATCCGTGATATCCGCCACAAGATCCGCCACGCCCGGATGCCGCAAAGGCACCCTGTCCACATTCAGCACCCTGTGGCCCTGAGCGGCCAGATAAGCCACCACATGTTTGCCCGCCTTGCCCGATCCGCCCGTGAAAAGTACCCGCATCGCATCCTCCTCTGCTTTCCCCTAACCTAGCCCCCCACCCTTGCGCCGCAACCCCTTGCAGTGGTCTAATACCCGCATAACAACATCAGGCCCCCCATGTCCGACCTCCTCTCCAGCACGCCCGAAACCTACGACGCCTCCTCCATCGAGGTGCTGGAACCCCTTGAGGCCGTCCGCCTGCGCCCCGGCATGTATATCGGCGGCATCGACGAGCGCGCCTACCACCACCTCGCCGCCGAAATCCTCGACAATTCGATGGACGAAGCCGTCGCAGGCCACGCCACCCGCATCGAAGTGGAACTGCACGAAGACGGCGCCCTCACCGTCCGCGACAACGGCCGCGGCATCCCGGTCGACCCCCACCCGAAATTCCCCGACAAATCCGCGCTGGAGGTCATCCTCTGCACCCTCCACTCCGGCGGCAAATTCGGCGGCAAGGCCTATGAGACCTCCGGCGGCCTGCACGGCGTGGGCTCCTCGGTCGTGAACGCGCTGTCAGACCGCATGGACGTCGAAGTGGCGCGCAACAAGGAACTCTACGCCCAGAACTTCTCGCGCGGCAAACCCCTCGCCCCGATCCGCAAGGTCGGCCCCATAGCCAACCGCCGCGGCACCTCCACCACCTTCCACCCCGACCCGCAGATCTTCGGCGCCCAGCAATTCCGCCCCTCGCGCCTGATGCGCCTCGTCCGCTCCAAGGCCTACCTCTTCTCCGGCGTCGAAATCCGCTGGAAAACCGCCATCCCCGACGGCGACACACCGCTAGAGGCCACCTTCCACTTCCCCGGTGGCCTCGCCGACTACCTCGCCGATACGCTCGAGAAAACAACCACCTACGCCGACAAACCCTTCGCCGGCAAAGTCGTCTTCCTCGAAAAGTTCGGCGTCCCCGGCTCCGTCGAATGGGCGATCAACTGGACCCCCGTCCGCGACGGCTTCATCCAATCCTACTGCAACACGGTGCCGACGCCCGAGGGCGGCACGCACGAAACCGGCTTCTGGAACGCCATCCTCAAAGGCATCCGCGCTTACGGCGACCTCACCAAAAACCGCAAAACCGAACTCATCACCCGCGACGACCTCACCACCGGCGGCTGCGCGCTGGTCTCCTGCTTCATCCGCGAACCGCAATTCGTCGGCCAAACCAAGGACCGCCTCGCCACCGAGGAAGCCGTCAAATACGTCGAAGGTGCCGTGCGAGACCATTTCGACAACTGGCTGGCAGGCAATACCAAATCGGCGGGAGCCATCCTCGATTTCGTCATCCTGCGCGCCGAAGAACGCCTGAAACGCCGGCAAGAAAAAGAAACCGCCC
>CANGHD010000241.1 GCA_947453525.1 Paracoccaceae bacterium
CCACCAGACAGCACCGGGAACCGCGGCTTTCAGCGCTTGTTCAATGGTGCGGTTCAGGCGGTCGTAGCCGACGAGGTATTGGTCGCGGTTGGCGCGGGTTTCGGGGAACCATGTCAGCGCGCCGATGAGTTCGTTGTCGCCGCACCAGAGGGTCATCGAGGCGTGGTGGTGCAGGCGACGGGCGTTCTGGCGGACTTCCTCGGCGACTTGGGTCAGGAAGGCCTCGTCGGCAGGGTAGATGTGGCAAGAGAACATGAAATCCTGCCAGACCATCAGGCCCAATTCATCGCAAAGGTCGTAGAACCATGTGGGTTCATAGCGCCCGCCGCCCCAGATGCGGATCATGTTCATGTTGGCGTCGACGGCGGATTGCAGGAGGTCGCGGGTGTCGGCTTGGTTGATCCGTCCGGCGAGGGCGTCGGCGGGGATCCAGTTGGCGCCCTTGCAGAAGACATCGCGGCCGTTGATGCGGACCTTGAAGCCGAGGCCGGTGGCGTCTTTCTCGGTGATCAGTTCGGCGGAACGCAGGCCGATGCGGCGGTGCAGGGTCTGGCTGCCGAGGCTGACGGTCAGGTCATGTAGCGGCTGCGCGCCCTGCCCTGCGGGCCACCACAGCTTCGGATCGTCAATCGGCAGAAGGGCCGTGGCGACACCGCGCTTGACGACGGCCTTGGCATAGACGCCGCAGAGCGAGAAGGAGACTTCCGCACCATCCTCACCCTCGACATGGGCTGCGACCGACACGACCGCGCGGTTCGGGCTGTGGGTTTGGGTGATGACCAGATGGTCGATCCGGGTTGCAGCCACGGGTTCAAGGTACAGGTCGCCGTAGACGCCGAAGGTCGCAAGGGCAATGTTCCAGTCCCAGCCGAAATCGCAGGACGGTTTGCGGATCAGGTTGCCATTGTGGATCGGCGTGTTGTTGATCGAGAAGGGCAGGAAATAGCGGTAATTGTCCTGCCGCTTCTTGGCCTCGACCACCACGTTGCCGAAGGTCAGGGTGATCTCGTTGGTGCCGAGTTTCAGCACGTGCGACAGGTCGACCCGGTGCGACAGGAACATGTTGTCCGACGTCAGGACCGTCACGCCATTGACCGCGACCGTCACCAGCGTGTCCAGCATTGAGGCGACCAGAACCAGATCGGTCCGGTCAGCCTCAAAGCTGCGCTTGGCCACCCAGGTGCGGTTGGAAATCCAGCGCAGCCCGTATTCGTTGCGGCCCCAGTACGGGTCCTGGATCTGACCCGCCTTGCGCAGCGCGTCGATCCCGTCGCCGGGGAGTGTAAAAGCCACAGCATTTTCGCCGTTGTCTTGCGACAGCGACCAGTCCCCGGCGAGGTTCAGCATGATCAGATCCGCAGTTCGTTGGTTTCGTCAAACAGCGAGGATTTCGCGATATCGACCTTGAGATGGACCGGAGTGCCGGCCTTCGGGCGATGCTCGAACGGCACGCGGACCGACATCTGCCGGCCATCGACCAGAAGCCAGACCAGCGAGTCTGCACCCATCGGCTCGTCGATCTCGACCACGGCCGGGATCGTCTGGCCGGGGATTGCGGCGTCGACGATGGTGATATGCTCGGGTCGCAGGCCGATGATGGCCTTGGACCGGTCCATGACGGCACCGCCCTCGTACTGGCTAAGGTCAAGGTTGATCTCGCCCGACTGGAAGATTCTGCCGCCATTGGTCGTGGCGCCCTTGATGAAGTTCATCGCCGGGCTGCCGATGAAGCCTGCGACGAACAGGTTGGCGGGGCGGTTGTAGATCGTGTGCGGCTCGTCCAGTTGCTGGATGATGCCGCCGCGCATGATGGCGATGCGGTCGGCCAGCGTCAGCGCCTCGATCTGGTCGTGCGTGACGTAGATCATCGTGTTCTTCAGGCGGTTGTGCAGGCGTTTCAATTCCACACGCAGTTCGGAACGGAGCTTGGCGTCAAGGTTCGAGAGAGGCTCGTCGAACAGGAACACGTCCACCTCGCGCACCAGTGCGCGGCCAATGGCGACGCGTTGGCGTTGGCCGCCCGAAAGCGCCCCCGGCTTGCGGTCCAGCAAAGGCCCGATCTGCAGGATTTCCGAGGCGCGCTGGACGCGTTGTTCGATCTGGTCCTTAGGCATGCCGGCGATCTTCAGACCGAAGGACATGTTGCCGCGCACCGTCATCTGCGGATACAGCGCGTAGGACTGGAACACCATGCCGATGCCACGCTCGGACGGTTCGGCCCAGGTGACGTTCTTGCCCTTGATGTGGATCTGCCCCTCGGACAGTTCCAGAAGGCCCGCGAGGCAGTTCAGAAGCGTGGACTTGCCGCAGCCTGACGGCCCCAGCAGCACGATGAACTCGCCTTCCTCGACATCAAGGTTCAGGTTTTTCAGAACTTCAGCGGAGCCGAATTTCAGGGTCAGGTTTTGGACGGAAACGGAAGTAGCCATGTGATCAACCCTTCACGGCGCCGGCTGCAATGCCGCGCACGAAGTATTTGCCTGAGACGAAGTAGATGGTGAGCGGGACAAGCCCGGTGAGGATGGTGGCCGCCATGTCGACGTTGTAGGCCTTGCCGCCGGTGGCCGAGTTGACGATGTTGTTCAACTGCACGGTCATCGGATAGTTGGTAGGCCCGGCGAAGATCACGCCGAACAGGAAGTCGTTCCAGATGCCGGTGACTTGCAGGATGATCGAGACGGTGAAGATCGGTGTGGCCATCGGCACGAAGATCTGGAAGAAAATCCCCCAATAACCCGCGCCATCGACCCGCGCCGCCTTGAACAATTCTTGCGGCAGGCTGGCGAAGTAGTTGCGGAACAACAGCGTCTGTACCGGCAGGCCGAAGATCGTGTGCACAAGGATCACGGCGGGCAGCGTGGAATAGATGCCCATCTTGGAGGTGATGATGACCAAGGGATACAGCATCACGATATAGGGGATGAAGTTGGCCAGCAGCAGGACTGCGAAGAACACCTCGGAGAACTTGAAGGGCCAGTTCGCCAGCGAGTATCCGGTGACAGAGGCCACCGCGATCGACACGATGGTGGATGGCACGGTGATCTTGATCGAATTCCACAGGCCGACCTTGATGCCTTCGCAATACAGCCCTGTGCAGGCCGAGTTCCAGGCTTTCTCCCAGGCGTCCAGCGTCGGGGACATCGTGGGCACGAAGATATTGCCGCCCTGGATTTCCTGGATGTTCTTCAGCGACGTTATGATCATGATGTAGAGCGGGAACAGAAAGAACACAGCGCAAACGATCAGCACAGAATATACCACGAAGCGCTGCGGTGTGATGAAGGGCCTGGGTTTGGCGCCTGAGGGGCCGCTAAGGGTTGGGGAATTGGCCATGATGTCCTCCTCAGGTCCGTTTCTTGCTGAATTCCATCCGGATCCATGGGATCAGGACGACTGCCATGGTCGCCAGCATCACGGTTGACGCCGCAAGCGACTGGCCGAGGTTGGCCGAGAAGTTCTGATAAACATACCGCGTTGGCACATCGGAGGCGATGCCGGGGCCGCCATCGGTCAAGGCCACGACAAGGTCATAGACCCGCACCGCGCCCGCCGCGACGATCACGAAGGTGGTCACCATGACCGGGCGCATCATCGGCAAGACGATCTGGATATAGGTGCGCCAGGCCGGAATGCCGTCGACCCGCGCAGCTTTCCAGATATCCTCGTCGATGCCGCGCAGCCCGGCGAGCATCAGGGCCATGACAAAGCCGGTGCCCTGCCAGATGCCAGCGATCACGATGGCATACATCACCATCTGACGATCCGCGATCCAGTCAAAGGTGAACGAGGTCCAGCCCATTTCCCGGATGGCGTGTTGCAGGCCATATTCGGGCGACATGATCCAGGCCCAAACGTGGCCGGTCACGATGAAGGACAAAGCGAAGGGATAGAGGTAGATGGTGCGGAAGACGCCCTCGGCGCGGATCTTCTGATCCATCATCACAGCCAGCAGAAAACCAAGGCCGATCGACAGCGTCACCGACAGCACGGCATAGGTTGCCACGTTCGGCAGTGCGCCGGTGCAGCTGGCTTTCCAGTCGGATTGACCGATATGGGTAATGATCGGGCAATTCATCCAGCGGTCGGTGTTGAACAGCCGCGTGTAGTTGGCGAACCCGACAAAACCGTCGATCCACTCTTTCGGAGAGAAAATCGGCACGATCTTGATGTTGGTGAACGAGAACAGCACCGTCCAAAGCGTGCCACCGACGAACACGACGAGCACGATCAGCATCATCGGCAAAGCGGCAAACTTGGAATTCAGATTGCGGAACAAGGGATTTGGCCTGTCCATCCGTCCTACCTTCATCAAGGGTTGGGAGTAAGAGACAGGTCCGATCTCGCTGTGTCGAGACCGGACCTGCACTGCTTTCTAGGCGACGACCGGTCTTACTTCGGTGCGTTCTTGATGATGTCGACGAACTTGGCCTGAGCGTCAGCGGCCTTCATGTCCGGGTTCGCCATGAATTCGGTGAACAGGTCGTTGATCTGGTTCAGCGAGTCACGGTCGATCATCTGGATGTCGTTC
>CANGHD010000242.1 GCA_947453525.1 Paracoccaceae bacterium
GGGGGGCGAGCAGCCCCCCCGGTCTTCTTCGCTCGACCGGGCCGAGCGGCCCGCCCATCTTCCGACCAACCAGCAGTGACGACCTCGCCGACTGGTACCTGCACAATCCCGACGCCACCCTGATCGCCGGGGCCACCGATGTCGGCCTCTGGGTCACAAAGCAACTGCGCGCGCTCTCCCCTGTGGCCTTCCTGAACGCCGTGACCGACCTGCAACAGATCGAGCGTCAGGGCAGCCAGGTCCACATCGGTGCCGGCGTCACGATCGAGGCCCTGCGCAAAGCTCTCCTGCCCCATCACCCATCGTTCGCGGCCCTCCTGCGCCGGTATGCCTCCACACAGATCCGTAACGCCGCCACGATCGGCGGCAACATTGCCAACGGCTCGCCGATCGGCGACGGCCCGCCTGCCCTCATCGCCATGGGCTGCACCCTGCATCTGCGTCGGGGCGACGACCTGCGCTCCATCCCGCTGGACTCCTTCTTCCTCGACTACCGCAAGCAAGACCGCCGACCATCCGAGTTCGTGGCGGGCATTTCCATCCCCGACAGCGCCCCCGCCTTGCGCTGCTACAAGATCTCCAAACGTTTCGATCAGGACATCTCCGCCGTCCTCGGCTGCTTCAACCTTACCCTTGACGGCGGCACCATCACCGCCGCCCGCATCGCCTTCGGCGGAATGGCAGGCATCCCCAAACGCGCCGCCGCCGTCGAGGTCGCCTTGACCGGCCAACCCTGGACCGAGGCGACGATCACCGCTGCACTCCCGGCCTTCGCCACGGATTTCCAACCCCTCACCGATATGCGCGCCTCCGCCGACTACCGCCTGTTGACCGCGCAAAACCTGCTCACCCGCTACTTCCACGACCTGAACGGCGTCCCCGTTTCGGTGCTGGAGGTTCAGCCATGACCATCGGTTCCCCACTCCCGCACGACAGCGCCCCGCTCCATGTCACGGGTCAGGCCCGCTATGTCGACGACGTCCCCCTGCCCGGCCACGCCCTGCACCTGGCCTTTGGCCTTTCGGTCAAAGCCCATGCAGAGATACTGTCGCTCGACCTGACAGAGGTTCGCAAATCCGGCGGCGTCGTCCTCGTCCTGTCGGCCGAGGATCTGCCCGACATGCCCGACCTCTCCCCCACCGTCCACGACGAGCCCCTGCTCGCCACCGGCACCGTGCACTATGCGGGACAGGCCATTTTCCTCGTCATCGCCGAAACCCACCTCCAGGCCCGCACGGCCGCCCGACGGGCCAAGATCACCTACCGCGATCTTCCCGCGCTGCTGACGGTCGAGGCGGCCCTCGCCGCGAATTCCCGCTTCGAGCAGGGTCCAATCCTCTGGTCCCGGGGCGACATCACCACGATGTCCAGCGCCCACACCGTGGTCGAGGGCGAATTCGAGGTTGGCGGGCAGGAACACTTCTACCTTGAGGGCCAGGTTGCCGTCGCCATCCCGCAGGAGGATGGCATGCATGTGATCTCCTCCACCCAGCATCCCACGGAAATTCAACACAAAGTCGCCCATGCCCTGCACCTTCCCATGTCTGCCGTCAGGGTCGAGATGCGCCGGATGGGCGGCGGCTTTGGCGGCAAGGAAAGTCAGGGCAACGCGCTGGCCGTCGCCTGTGCGCTGGCGGCCCATGCCACCGGCAAACCCTGCAAGATGCGCTATGACCGCGATGACGACATGGTCATCACCGGCAAGCGCCACGATCTGAAAATCCGCTACAAGGCCGGGGCCGACGCCTCTGGCAAATTCATCGCCGTCGACTTCACCCACCTGATCCGCTGCGGCTGGAGCCAGGATCTGTCGCTTGCCGTGGCCGACCGCGCCATGCTGCACGCCGACAATTGCTACTTCATCCCCAACATCCGCATCGAATCCCACCGCTTGAAAACCAACACCCAATCCGCCACCGCCTATCGCGGCTTTGGCGGGCCGCAGGGCATCATCGGCATCGAGCGGGTGATCGATCATCTTGCCCATACCCTGAAGCTTGACCCTGCCCTCGTCATGCACCGCAACCTCTATGCCCCGTTGGGTGCCCCGCCACAGACCACCCCCTACGGCATGCAGGTCGAGGATTCCATCACCGACAAGATCCTGAATTCCCTTGTGGAAACGTCCCGTTACCACGAGCGCAAAGCGGCGATTGACGCCTTCAACGCCGCCTCGCCGATCCTGAAGAAGGGCATCGCCGTCACCCCGGTCAAGTTCGGCATCTCTTTCACCCTGACCTTCCTCAATCAGGCCGGCGCGCTATGCCATGTCTATCAGGACGGATCGGTCATCGTGAACCACGGCGGCACCGAGATGGGTCAGGGCTTGAACCAGAAGGTCGCCCAAGTCACCGCCGCCGTCTTCGGCCTGACCGCAGCACAGGTGAAGATCACCGCCGCCGACACAGCCAAAGTGCCCAACACCTCGGCCACCGCCGCCTCCTCGGGCTCTGACCTGAACGGCAAGGCGGCGGAAAACGCAGCCCTCACCATCCGCGACCGCATCTCTGCCTTCATCGCCGAAAAGCATCAGGTGCTACCCGAGACTGTCCGCTTCAAGGACGGCCAAATCCGCGTGGGCGCCGAGACCTACGACTTCGCCCGCGTCGTCAACTGGGTGTATCAGGCGCGGATTTCCCTGTCGTCCACCGGCTTCTACGCCACCCCCAAGATCAACTGGGACCGCGTCAAGGGCCAAGGCCGACCCTTCCTGTACTTCGCTTATGGTGCCGCCGTGACCGAGGTCGTCATCGACACCCTCACCGGCGAAAACCGCATCCTGCGGGCCGATATCCTGCATGATTGCGGCAATTCGCTGAACCCGGCGCTCGACATCGGCCAAGTCGAAGGGGCCTATGTGCAGGGCGCTGGCTGGCTGACGACCGAAGAACTGGTCTGGGACGCCAGAGGCATCCTGACAACCCACGCCCCCTCGACCTACAAGATCCCCGCCGTTTCCGACCGTCCGGACATCTTCAACGTCGCCCTGTGGACCGATTCCAACATTGAAGACACCGTTGGCAAGTCCAAAGCGGTGGGTGAGCCGCCCTTCAACCTCGGGATGTCCGCCTTCTTCGCACTCTCGCACGCGGTGTCGGCCTGCGGCGCCGACTACCCCGCGCTCAACGCGCCCGCGACGGCCGAGCGCATTCTGATGGCCGTCAACCGGGTCCGAAATGTTTGACCTGACTGCCCTTGCCGAGGCCGTTCGCCGCCACGGCAAAGTCGCAAGGGTGGTGATCGCGGCCCATGACGGCTCGTCCCCCCGCGAGACCGGTACCGCCATGCTGGTCTGGGGCGACGCCGCAACGGGGGGCCAGTTGGGCACCATCGGCGGTGGCGCGCTTGAGTATCAAGCCACGCTCGCCGCCCGTGCCCAAACCCAGACCACCGTGGTAAACCGCATCCCCCTCGGGCCCAGTCTGGGCCAATGCTGCGGCGGGGCGGTGACGCTGGTGACGGAGGTCTATGACGCCGCGACTCTGCCAGAGGGTCCCATCGTCGTCCGCAGCCTCGACGGCTCCTCCATGCCCCTCGCGGTCAAACGCCTCGTCACGCAAGCCCGCAACCAAGGAACCATCCTTCACACCCAGATGCGGCAAGGCTGGCTGATCGAGTCCATATTCGCGCCCACCCGGCACCTTTGGCTCTGGGGCGCCGGCCATGTGGGACGCGCGATTGCTGCCGTCATGGCGCCCCTGCCGGATCTGGCAATCACCTGGATCGACATCGGCCCCGAGCGCTTCCCCAAGACATTCCCCGAGAGCGTCCACCCGCTTCCCACCGCCGATCCGGCCAGCGCCGTAACGCTTGCCCCGCAAAATGCCGAGCACTTGATCTTGACATTCTCCCACACTCTTGACCTTGAACTCTGCCATCGCCTTTTGATCCATGGCTTTTCCCGATGTGGCCTGATTGGCAGCGCCACCAAATGGAGCCGGTTCCGCGGCCGTCTGTCCGCCTTGGGCCATAGCCCGCAGAGCATCTCCCAAATCACCTGCCCGATCGGCGACCCCCTGTTGGGCAAGCACCCGCAAGCCATCGCCTTGGGCGTGGCAACCGAATTCCTGCACCAATCTCAGCCCGCCCATCTGCGTCAAACCCAGTGAGGTTCAGGTAGGGTGGGGTTCAACCCCACCCTACGGGGCGCGCACGCCTGAACCAGCAATATCAAACCCTTAAACACCGTTTCGCGCCGAACTCCCGCCTTGACGGGCCCGCGCCACCACCCCAAACTTCCCCGAAAAGGAGCCACCCATGTTTGACCTGATCCTGCGCCAAGCCAATTTGCCCGACGATCGCAAAGGCCTTGACATCGCCATTTCCGGCAGCAAAATCAGTGAGATCGCGCCCAGGATCGAGGCCCGTGCCCGCGAAGAGATCGACGCCACTGACCGTCTGGTTACCCCGCCCTTCATCGACCCGCACTTTCACATGGACGCCACACTTTCGCTTGGCCTGCCA
>CANGHD010000243.1 GCA_947453525.1 Paracoccaceae bacterium
GGCGACGGGCGACCGACGTAGTGCTTCCACAGGTCATCCATCTCGGCCCAGAAGGTGGGGTCGGTCTTGGCGAATTCATAGCGCGCTTCCAGATCAAGGATCAGCGGCATCAGGGTTTCGGACACGAACCGCCCGCCGAACATGCCAAAACGGCCATGCTCATCGGGGCCCGTCATGAAGCTGTTGATTCCGTCCTCGGCCATGTCGCCCTCCATCTCTTCGCCAGACGCATGTAGCGCGGGACTGGGGCCGGGTAAAGCGCGCTGACCCTCTTCAGACAGGTCCGGCTTGCGGGGCTACGATCACCTCGACTTTGCCAGTCTTCATCCGGGGCCGCAGGCCGATGCCAGAGTCGCCCAGGAGGCGCCGCAGCCGGTCCTTGTCCTCGCACAGATAGGCCGCCAGCATTGAAAAGCCGCTCAGCCGGTTCTGGCCGGTGAAATCGACATTGGCGCCGATGATCTTGGACTGCAGCACCGGCACATAAAGCGTCTTGGCGGCGGCCAGCGCGCAAAGGTCAACGATGCTGCCGACAACCACGCGACGCCTTACAATGGCACCGGCAAAGCGGCCACGGCTGTGTTGCGCGCGCCCGCCGTCAAAGACCGGCACCGTAATCTGGTGAATCCGCGTATCGGGCAATCCCGCCCGCATGGCCGGAAAGACCGAGGTGTCATCGCTGCACAGCACAAGATCCTGCCCGGCAACCTTGTCCCGAATGGCGGCCAGCACCATGCCGATATCGGTCGTGTAATCCGTGTTGCGGATATGCAGGGCAGAGTAGCCGACTGGCAAACGCGAGATCCTGCGTCGCACGCGCGCCGCCACCTCTGGCACGATGGTCAGCCGGTCGATCAGGTCGAAAGACCTGGTCCCGCCGCCCCATTGCTGATGCAAAAGCAAGGTCTCGGGGCGGTCCTGAGTCAAGGGGAAGCTCAGCATGACCCCGGTTTCGGCATCCACCACGCCAGAGCCGCCGGGCGCCGGGTTCAGCCGGCCTTTGACCGACCGGACGCGGCCCCGCACTTCGGGCGGGTAACAGTCCACGGCATCAAGGTCCGGCATCGTTGCATCGGTCATCTTGAAGATGTGGCCATCGCCGTCCATCTCGAAGTAATCACCGAAATCTCCCAACGTGCCGGATTGACGGCCATCGACGATGAGAATCCGGCCAAACCGCTCCGCATAAGTCCTGCAAATCTCGATCTGATTCAACGTGTCATTGAGTCCGGACATCGGCCGGCAGAGGACGTATCTCTTGTCAGCCAAACCCACGCTCCGTCGCTGCGACAAAAGCCCTGATCCGCGCTGCATCCTTTACGCCCGGCGCGGATTCAACGCCCGAGGCGACGTCGACCTGCCGGACATTGGTCAGGCGGATCGCTTCCGCGACGTTCTCGGCGGTAAGACCGCCCGCCAGCATCCATGGCCGCAGCCAGCGGCGCTGCGCCACCAGACGCCAGTCAAACGGCAACCCGTTGCCGCCGGGCAGGACCGCGTTGCGCGGCGGCTTGGCATCGATCAGCAACTGGTCCGCTACAAGGGCATAATCCATGATCCCCGGCAGGTCGCCCTCATCAGACACACCCACCACCTTCATCACCGGCAGGCCATAGCGCGCCCGCAGCTCGGCCACCCGGTCTGGCGTCTCTTGCCCGTGCAGTTGCAGCATGTCCAAGGGCACGCCCTCGACAATCGCATCCAGCATCTCGTCCGTGGCGTCCACCACCAGCGCCACCTTGGCCAACCCAACCGGAGCGGCCAGCGCCAGCAACTGGGCCTCTGCGACCGTCACATGGCGCGGCGATTTCGGGAAGAAGTTGAAACCCGCATAGGCGGCACCTGACGCCGCCACGGCCAGCACATCAGCCTCGGTCCGAAGACCGCAAATCTTGACCCTGATCCGCTCCATCACCGCGCCTGCCGCTTGTCCAGCAGCGCCAGAACCGGGTCGTCGGGCAGCGAGGTCTGGTCCTTCAACGCCGCCAGTTCCCGCTCCAGCTTCGACACGGTGCGAGTCTGCACGCGGGCGGTCTTGCGGTGTTTGTGCTCGCGCAACCATTCCCAAATGAAGCCCAAAGCCAACCCCAGCACAGCCCCCAGCGCAAGCACGAGGAACAGCGGCACATCGATCCGCCACTGCCAGCCCAGCAGCGCCGCAATGTCATCTGGCAACAGGCTGAGGGTGACCGTCGACCGATTTGCCAGCGCTACGGTCAGCAGCACCAGCATCAAAACGACCAACAGGATATAACGCAGATATCGGCTCATGCCCGCACCTTTGGCAAAGGAATTCGCCCTACTATCGGCGCAGGCGCTTGGCCTTGCAAGCCAAGCGACGCATCAGGCCTTGCCGTTGAGCCTGTCGCGCAGAAGTTTGCCGGTCTTGAAGAACGGCACCTTCTTGTCGTCAACCTCCACCGCCTCACCCGTCCGCGGGTTGCGGCCGATACGGGCATCTCGCGCCTTAACTGAAAACGCACCGAAACCGCGCAGCTCGACACGGTCTCCATTTGCAAGCGCCTCGATGATCTCTTCGAACACCGTATTGACAATCTTTTCAACATGCTTCTGCGTCAAATGCGGGTTCTCATCCGCAATCTTCTGGATCAGTTCCGAACGGATCATACAATACCCCCCACGCGTTCGCCCCAACCCTGTGCCGGGCAGTTTGGTCGCCGCTGTTGTTAACACAACTGCGACTGTAACGAAAATTCTGGCCCGTACAAACGAAATTGATTTGCAAAAACAGCCGACAAGCAAAAGGCCCCACCTTTTCAGGCAGGGCCTTTGCATTCTTGCAAGCGGTTACATCAGTTACGATCGCCTTTCAGCGCCGCACCAAGGATATCGCCCAACGAGGCGCCCGAATCGGAGGAGCCATACTGTTCGACGGCTTCTTTCTCTTCAGCGATCTCACGTGCTTTGATCGACAGGCCCAACCGACGGGTCTTCGGATCGATGTTGGTGACGCGCACGTCGATCTTGTCGCCAACCGAGAAGCGTTCCGGGCGCTGGTCGCCACGATCACGCGACAGGTCAGAGCGGCGGATGAACGACTTGGCGCCGTTGTAATCCACTTCGATCCCGCCCTCTTCGATGGCCGAAACGACCACCGAGATGATCGACCCGCGCTTCACGCCGTCAACCGCATCGGTGAAGGTGTCATCGCCCAAAGCCTTGACCGAGAGAGAGATACGCTCTTTCTCGACGTCAACTTCAGTGACCGAGGCCTTGACGGTGTCGCCCTTGCGATAGTTCGCAATGGCGTCCTCGCCGCGCTGGTCCCACGACAGGTCGGACAGGTGAACCATGCCGTCGATGTCGCCGTCCAAGCCCACGAACAGACCGAACTCGGTGATGTTCTTGACTTCGCCCTCGATGGTCGACCCAACCGGGTGCGTCTCAACGAAGACTTCCCACGGATTGCGCTGGGTCTGCTTGAGGCCCAGGGAAACGCGACGCTTGGCGCTGTCGATTTCCAAGACCATGACTTCGACTTCTTGGCTGGTCGAGACGATCTTGCCGGGGTGCACGTTCTTCTTGGTCCAGGACATTTCCGAGACGTGAACGAGGCCTTCAACACCGGCTTCCAGCTCAACAAATGCGCCGTAATCGGTGATGTTTGTGACACGGCCCTTGTGGACCGAACCCAGCGGGTAGGCTTTCTCAACGGCATCCCACGGATCGGATTGCAGTTGCTTCATGCCCAGCGAGATACGGTGGGTTTCCTTGTTGATCTTGATGACCTGAACCTTGACGGTCTCACCGATCGCAAGGATTTCCGACGGGTGGTTGACCCGGCGCCACGCCATGTCGGTGACGTGCAAGAGGCCGTCAACGCCGCCGAGGTCAACGAACGCACCGTATTCGGTGATGTTCTTGACGACGCCGTCAACCGTTTGGCCTTCGTGCAGGTTGCCGATGACTTCCGCACGCTGTTCGGCACGCGATTCTTCAAGGATCGCACGACGCGAGACAACGATGTTGCCGCGACGACGGTCCATCTTCAGGATTTGGAACGGCTGCTTCATGCCCATCAGGGGGCCCGCATCACGCACCGGACGGACGTCAACTTGCGAGCCTGGCAGGAACGCAACAGCGCCGCCCAGATCGACCGTGAAGCCACCCTTGACGCGGCCGAAGATCGCGCCGTCGACGCGGGTCTCGGTGGCGTAAGCTTTTTCCAGACGGTCCCAAGCTTCTTCGCGGCGAGCCTTCTCACGCGAGATCTGGGCTTCGCCACGGGCATTCTCGACGCGGTCGAGATAGACCTCGACTTCATCACCAACCTTGATGTTGGGTTGGGATTCGCCGGGGTTCGCGAATTCTTTCAGATCGATGCGGCCTTCCATCTTGTAGCCGACGTCGATGATGGCTTGTCCGGCTTCGATCGCGATGACCTTGCCTTTGACAACCGTGCCCTCTTCGGGCGTGTCGATTTCAAAGCTTTCCTTCAAC
>CANGHD010000244.1 GCA_947453525.1 Paracoccaceae bacterium
ATCAACAACAGTTTCAAAGAGCACGAAGACACAAACATCTCAGGCGCCAGTTTCCCAGCGTTCCCCGAACCGCCTTGCCTCCAGAATTTCCCGCAGCACCCAGAAACTCTCGCCTCCGTCCGCCACCACCGTCTCGCGTCCAACACCGTTTGGCGTCGTCTGCGTCTCGGTGAAGCGGTATCTAGGCCCACACTCCAAATCCCGCAAGAGAGAAAATCACCAACAGTCGCATTTTCTTCGTATTCGGGGATTTGTCGCCAATGCCATACGGTTAGGAGAAATTTTACCAAACGGTCAGGGCATCTGGCGACACATTGTTGCGCAGGTGCGCCAGTGATGCCCGGATAGCGGGCCCCCTCGACGATTCCCCCGCGAAAAGAAATCCTGACCCCGGGTTCAGACCGGGATCAGGCTTTGCGCGCCATTGCGATAGATGCGAACGGCCAGCAAGACGACAAGGATCGTGGCATAGGTCAGCACCTCCACCGTGTAGACCTTGCCGATCATCAGGAAGTGGACCATCGCCAGCCCGGTCGCGAGATAGGCCAGCTTGTGCAGACGGTTCCAGCTTTTCGCTCCCAACCGCTTGATCGAGGCATTGTTCGAAGTCATCGCCAGCGGGATCAGCAAGATCAGGGCCGACATGCCAATCAGGATGTACCAGCGCTTGTAGAGGTCGGGGATGATCTGGCTCCAGCGCAGGCCCATGTCGATCGTCAGCCAGGCGGTGAAATGCAGCACCACATAGGCGAAGGCCACCAGCCCCAGCTGCCTGCGAAACTTCAGCAGGTTCAGCCCGACCCAGCGCAGCGGCGAGATGAAGAGCGTGGCGATCAAAAGCCGAACTGCCCAGAGGCCCAGCCCCCATTCGATGCCCCGCACCGGGTCCACCGCGTTGAGACCGGTATAGATGACCCAGAGGGCCGGCAGGACGCCCAAGAGATAGACCACCCGGGTTGGCACCTTGCGGAGTTGTTTGTTGATCGTATCCAGCATCAGTAGAACTTCGCCAGATCCATGCCGTCGTACAGGCTGGCCACGTCATCACCATAACCGTTGAACTTCAGCGTATCCTGACGCCCGGCAAACAGACCCGCGCCGATACGGCGTTCCGAGGCCTGGCTCCAGCGCGGGTGATCCACCTCCGGGTTCACGTTGGCATAAAAGCCGTATTCGTTGGCGGCCATCATGTTCCATGTCGTCTGCGGCATCTGATCGGTCAGCGTGATGCGGACGATCGCCTTGACGCCCTTGAAGCCGTATTTCCACGGCGTCACCAGACGGATCGGCGCGCCGTTCTGGTTCGGCAGCGGTTTGCCATAGAGGCCGGTGGCCATCAGCGTCAGCGGATGCATCGCTTCGTCGAGCCGCAGTCCCTCGCGATAGGGCCATTCGAGAATGCTCTGCTTCTGGCCGGGCATTTCCTCGGGCCGTAGCAGGGTCTCGAAGGCCACGTATTTGGCCGAGGGCTGCACGCCCAGCTTGTCCAGCAAGCCCGACAGCTGGAAGCCCTGCCATGGGATGATCATCGACCAAGCCTCGACACAGCGGAAGCGGTAGATCCGTTCCTCGATGGGCAGGCCGGAGATCAGGTCGCTCAACGCATAGTCGCCCGGTTTGTCCACCATGCCATCGACCTTCACCATCCAGGGATCCGTCTTCAGCATCGAGGCATTCGCGGCGGGGTCTTCCTTGCCGGTGCCGAACTCGTAATAGTTGTTGTAGCCCGAGATTTCTTCCAGCGTGTTGGGGGCATCGTCGGTGGAGTATTTGCTTTTGGCCAAGGCGGGCGAGGCCAGCAGGGCAGCCCCTGCCGCGGCCATGATCTGACGACGGTTCAGGAAGAGATGTTGGGGGGTAACATCGGACCAACGGAGAGGGGTCTTGAAGGCCATGTGCAGCTCCTCGCGTGCCTAAGGGCAAATGGTGGGGCGGGCGTGACGCACAGACGCGCTTCAGCCGCCACCCAGAACACTACGCCGGGAATCGGTGCGGCGTTTCACGCTTGGACCTCACAAAGCTGTGAACGGTAGGGTGGGGTTCAACCCCACCCTACGGCAGGTTCTGCAATCTGCGGGTCACGATCGGCATGGTCAGAAGCGTGCTGGCCACAGCCATCAGCAGAAGTGCCGTGAAGGACCCGGCAGAGATGATGCCCTTGTCCAGCAGGATATTGGCGAAGATGATCATGATCAGCGCCTTGGTCTGCAAAAGCCAGCCGATCACCCAGGTCTCGGCCCGCTGCCAGCCCAAGAGACGCCCTGCCAGATGGACCCCGGCCAGCTTGCCCCCGACAGCGGCTCCCAACAGCAGGGCGGCTGCGATGAACACCGCCGGACCGCCCAGATCCCAACTGGTCCGCAGTCCGGTGGACAGAAAGAACACCGGCATCAGGGCAACGAGCACAGTCTCGCGGACGGCATCGACCCGCGCCTCGCCAAACCAGCGCGCTTCCAGCGCCGCGCCGGACAGAAAGGCGCCGACCATGAAGTGCAGACCCGCCCAGTCCGCCGCAAAGGCGCTGGCCGCCAGCCAGATCAGGCCGACACACCAGCGGTCGCTTTCGCGCAGCCGTGGCATCAGGCGGCGCAGCAACGGAGCCGCGGTCAGGAAGATCAGGATGAAGCCAAACTGCCGCCCCAGCCTTGCCCAATCCAGCAGGATCAGCGCCAGCACACCCCAGATCGCCACGTCATCGAGACTGGCATAGCGCAGGACCCGTTGACCCAAGGGCTGCCGCAGCAAGCCCAACTGGCCCAAAAACAGCACCAGTATAGGCAATGCCGTAACAGCACAGGCCATGCCGATCCCCAGCACCGCCTGCCAGCGCTGGCCCTTGTCTCCGACCCAACCTGGCGTCTGCACCATAACCCAAGCCACCAATGCCCCGAGGATCAACGGCACCGCCAAGGCAAACCCCGCCGCGACCGAGGTTTCCCGCCGCTTGGCCCAGGCCTCGGCCAGATCCAGTTCCAGTCCGGCGACGAAGACGAACAGCATCACGGCCCATTGCGCGATAGCATTGATGCCGGTGATCACCTCGCCCCGGAACAGCCCCTGATAGACCACCGGGGCCACGGCCCCCAAAACCCCCGGCCCCAGCAGAATGCCGCCAACAATCTGCACAACCACCAACGGCAGCGTCAGGGTCCCACCACAGGCCCGCCAGACAGCCCAAGGCATAAAAAAGATGATCAACAGCGCAAGCAGCAGCGTTTCGGTCAGTGACATCGGGCCTCCTTGGCAACGGCTCGGCGACCTTAGCGCGGCCAGCCCCAAGGTCAATCACGACGCGTTCACTAGTTTTTTATCGATCCAAACCAATCTGTTCGCCGCACTGCCGCGTAACTTCCATGCCAATACCGGCAAGACACTGGAGCTCCCAATGATCCGCAGAACCTTTCTCGCCTTGACGACCGCCATCCTGATGGCACCGCTCGCAATGCCCGCCTTTGCCGCCGACAAGGATATCGTTGACACCGCCATTGCCGCCGGCAATTTCACCACGCTCGTCGCTGCCATTCAGGCGGCTGGCCTTGTGGACACGCTGAAAGGCGCTGGCCCCTTCACCGTCTTCGCACCGACCGACGCCGCTTTCGCAGCGTTGCCCGCCGGCACCGTCGAGAGCCTGCTGAAGCCCGAAAACAAGGACAAGCTGATCGCCATCCTGACCTATCACGTCGTCCCGGGCATGGTCATGTCCAAGGATCTGACCGAAGGCATGAAGGCCAAAACCGTACAGGGTGGCGAACTGACCATCACCCTCGCCGGTGGAGCCAAAGTGAACGGTGCCGTCATCTCCACCGCTGACGTCGCGGCGACCAATGGCGTGATCCACGTCATCGACTCTGTGATCCTGCCGCCGATGTAATCGGTCCAAACGAACGAACGGGGGGCCTTGCGCCCCCCGTTTCTATGTCAATGCACCCGCGCTTCCGGCGGACGTTCCCGCGTCGAGCGCACGATCCGGTCGCCAATCAACAGCCCGTCGACCCCGGCCGAGACGAGAACCGTCGACCCATCCAGAATATCGCCGGCCAGCAACATTTGCGCCAACTGATCCTGCAGATGCCGCTGAATGACTCGCTTCAAGGGCCGCGCCCCGTACACCGGATCATAGCCTTCATCGGCCAGCCAGGCCTTGGCCGCCGCATCCAACTCCAGCGTGATCTTCCGTCCCGCGAGCCGGGCTTCCAGCTTGCGCAACTGAATCTCGACGATGGCCCCCATGTCAGAGCGGGCCAGACGTTCAAAGATGATCGTCTCGTCCAGCCGGTTCAGGAACTCGGGCCGGAAATGCGCCCGCACCGCCTCCATCACCTCGGCCCTTGCGCGGGTCGGGTCGGCCCCCTCAGGCAACTGGCTGAGGCTATAGGCCCCAAGGTTCGAGGTCAGGATGATCAGCGTCTGCTTGAAGTCCACAGTCCGCCCCTGACCATCGGTCAGCAC
>CANGHD010000245.1 GCA_947453525.1 Paracoccaceae bacterium
TCTGAGAGCCGCGTGAAGCGTGTGGCGGTCGACACGACTGTGAGGGAAAAGACGATCGCCTGTCCCACGGACGCCCGGCTTTCCGATCGGGCGCGGGCACAGCTGGTCGTCCTGGCGCAGGAGGCCGGGGTTGATCTGCGCCAGACCTAGGCCAGACTTGCCCCTCGACTGGCCTTGCAGGTCGGCCGCCAGGAAATCCCCCCATCTTTGGCGGGGTGCAGTCGTAGAACTCACGCGGCCGTTTTCAGTTTCTGTGCGGGTGTGATGCCGCCGATGCCCACCTTCGGGCGGTCGTTGTTGTATGTCCATAGCCAGTGTGTGGCGAAATCTTGGGCCTTCTCGATGCTCTCGATGATGTATTGGTCGAGCCATTCGTGCCGAACCGTGCGGTTGTAACGCTCGATATAGGCGTTCTGCTGGGGTTGGCCGAGTTGGATGTGAAGGATGGCAACTCCTTGTTTCTCAGCCCATTTCATAAGCTTTTCACTGATGTATTCTCGGCCATTGTCAACCCGAATGGAGCCTGGTTTGCCGCGCCATTCGATGTGGAGGAGGATCAGGAAACGGTCCGGGGGACCGTTTCCCCGACGACGTGTCCAATCTGCGGATGACACGTGCAGCTGGCAGCGAGAAATCCAATTCGATGCCCAGGCCCTCCCGATTGAAGTCATCCAGCACATTCAGCAGCCGGAATGCCCGACCATCGCCAAGACGATCCGCCATGAAGTCCACCGACCATGTCATGTTCGGCGCATCTGGCACCGCCAAGGCGTCAGGTTTGTCCCGCTTCAACCGCTTGCGCGGCTTGATCCGCAGGTTCAGTCCAAGCTCGCAGTAGCTGCGATAGACCCGCTTGTGGTTCCACGGATGACCCTTCACGTTGCGCAGGTGCAGGAAACACAGGCCAAACCCCCAAGTCTTGCGGGCGTCCGTCAGTCCGACGAGGAGATCGGCGATCTCTTCGTTCTCGGCCTTCAGCTTCGGGCCATACCGATAGCAGGTCTCGCTCACCCCAAACGCCCGGCAAGCCAAGGCAATGCTGGCCCCGCGTCGCTTCACAGCAGTCTCGGCCATCTCGCGGCGGTGAGATGGCCCCGTCCCTAATGGGATGGTCCGCCCCGCGCCCCGGCGTCAGTATCGCTTCATCGCAAACCAAAAGGAGAGAAAGGATGCGAACCAAACCTCTGGCTGAAGCCTTCGCCTATGGGATCGACATCGGCAAAAGCGTGTTTCACGTCGTGGCCGTCAACCGCGAAGGAGCTGTGATCCAGCGTGCCAAATTTGCACGCGACACCTTGCAATCATTCTTCGACCTGGTGCCCAAAGCGTTGATCGGCATGGAAGCTTGTCCCGGATCGCAATGGTTGGCCAGAAAGCTGATCGGAATAGGGCATGATGCCCGGATCATTCCGGCGCGATTTGTGAAGCCCTATGTGAGGTCGAACAAGACCGATACGGTCGACGCGGCTGCGATTGCCGAGGCCGTCACAAGGCCGACCATGCGATTTGTCGAAGCGCGAACCGTGGAGCAGGTTGACCTGCAGGCGCTCCATCGCATCCGCGACCGCCTTGTCGGGGAGCGCACCGGGCTGATGAACCAGGGTCGGACCTTCTGCTTGGAATATGGTCTCGCGATGCGGGTCGGCGCTGGCGCCTTCCATGTCGATATCCGGCGGCACCTCTGGGCAATCTGGAAAATGATCTGACCCGGACCACGCGGGGCTTGCTGAATGACCTTTTGGATGACCTCGCCTACATCGAGAAGCGGGTCAAAGCGGTGAGTGCCAGGATCGAAGCCATCGCCCATGAAGATGAAACGATCTGCACACTGCTGACAATCCCAGGGATCGGCGCCTTGGGTGCAACGGCCTTGGTGGCTGCCGCCGGCGACGGCCGTCAATTCCGAAAGGCGCGCGACATGGCGGCGTGGCTGGGCCTCGTGCCGGCAGAGCATTCCACCGGAGGAAAGCAGACCCTTCTTGGGATCAGCAAGCGCTGCAACGGATATGTGCGTCGTCTGATCATCCATGGAGCGCGATCCTGCCTTTTACATCTGAACCGCGAAAGCCATGCCCTGGGACGCTGGCTGAGTGCACTTGAGGCCCGAACCCATCGCAACAAGGCCGTCGTTGCCTTGGCCTACAAGCTGACACGCATCGTGTGGGCGATCCTGACACAATCGGGCACTGTCTACGTGCGGTCGAAAGGGGCAGCTGCCTGAGCTGACCCTTCGCCGCAAAACCGATTGCAGGGGACGTGATGACCAAACGGTAGATCGACCGCGGGTACCCACCACGACTGCCTGATCCGGTTGTTCAGGCCGAACGAAAGAAGGGCTCGCCGATGAAATGCTGATGGTAAGGGTGATCGACCCACGTTGCTATGATGGCTTCATCCGACATCCGATAGGGGTGCTGCAGATAGAGCAATCCTGCCACCAAACGCGGCGGCGTGGCCGGCCGACCCGGTCGCCGATGGGAAGAACCCTGCCCACTCTCGCTCGAACACCTCCCAGTCGATCAGGGAGGTCAGCTTCACCAACTCATGGCGCAGATCGATCATGTCGACGAAGCGAGGCCGCAGTAGGTCATCCTGTCCAGGCGGGCGAGAGCGGAGTGTCATCGGAAAACCGAAATTGCAGGGTTCTGAAGGAAATCATACGAAACCTCGTGGCTAACCGCTAGAAAAACCGGTGCGATCTAATGTAAAATCAATGGGTTGGATGTTACAAAGGGCTGACTTCTCACGTACAATTCGGCTTCCAGGGCAGGCAAACCAAGCGGCGGGATATTCGGTTTCAGCTTGTCAGAACTTCGCTAGCGCTGTGCCACCCGGATGGCGTTGTTGGCCAGGACGAGCTTTTCCGCAAGGGTCTGCGCGAAGATCCGGTGAATGCGGGCGGCCATATTGCCGCTGGTTTCCTCAATGTCACGCAAGCTCTCTGCCGACAGGCAGAGCACTGTCGCATCCTCATCGATGACAACATCGGCTGTTCGGCGTTGCCCCGTGTAAAGCGCGATGTCGCCCACAATTGCCCCCGGCGTCATCGTCCGCAGACGCAGGGTGCGACCGTTCGGCAATTCGATCTGCACATGCACACGGCCTGACAGGATGATGAAGACATCGTCTGCCGCCTCGCCTTTCCGGATAAGATAGTCACCTTGCTTCAAATGAAGCGTCCGGAATCTTCTGGCCACTTCAGCCAGATCCGCATGGTCGCCTATCTTTGGCGTCAGGAACGTCACAGCGTCGTGCACCGTATGCGAAGTCTCGGTCAGATTTTCCGAAAGGATCGCTTCTTCGCAGTATTCAATGGCGTGATCGGTATCAGGAAATTCCCGCACGATTGTCTCATCTATAAATATCATTTCAGAGAGTTCGAACAGATGCCGAATGTCAACCGACATGCCGGCCAGTAGAAGAATGAAACGATGCTTCATGGCGATGTTGATGATATTTGCGAAAGCCGAAATTGCTGCTGAATCACAACCGCCGACATGGCTGAAATCCATGACGAGATAACCAAGGGGCCGGCTCGCGTCGCCACCGACGCGCGTGCGGACGTGGCTTACAATCATTTCCGCCGTGGCGAAGAAAAGATAGCCCTGCAAGCTGACCACTTCGCATGTTTCACCCATGCGTTTCAGGATCGCATTTGCCTCTGGAGACCGGTCAACGTGGCTTCGAAGATCGCTGATTGTGCCGTGCGTGCGAATCACCGGGATCTTGGCGTAGTTATAGACGAACATTACGACGGACAGCATGATGCCGGCAAAAATCCCCTGAAGAATTCCCGCGAAAATGATGATCCCGAGAATAAGGATGATCAACAGCCAATCCACTAGGGGCAGGCGCGAGCGGCTCTCGAAGACCCATTCGATCAGAAACTCCAAGCCGGCATAGATAATCAATCCCGATGTTAAGAAGATCGGCAGAAAATTCGTCATTGGTCCGGCGAAGGTCACGCCCATCAGCAAAACAATCACCACCGAGATCCCAGCCGCCAGCCGCGAAACACCGAGCTTGTGTGCCAAAGAGGTTGAACCTACCGTCACGAACCCGGCCATGCCGCCCACCGCACCGATAAAGACGTTGGCAAGGCCCTGACTGACCATTTCGCGATTTACATCAATATCGCTTCGGGTACGAAGAGAGAGACCGCTTAAATTAAGAAGAATGCTTACGGTGCTGAGCGACGCCGCCACGAGCATTAGGGGGACTGCTGTAATGACGTGGGACCAATCTATTTTGGTGACCAGTGACAAATCAAATTGCACGCGGGCCTCATCAACCGCACCAATAGGAAGCCAGCCGTATATTCTTGCGACGTCCGGCGTAATTCCATATGTGTATAGCACGATATAGAATAGCAACGTAGAGCCAATCAACACGATCGGCGCTGTACTCGATCTTTTGCTGACGACAAGGTACATTAGGACGGCCAGA
>CANGHD010000246.1 GCA_947453525.1 Paracoccaceae bacterium
CTTGGCACGCCTCTTGCGCGACTATGTGGCCGCAGAGGGCGGGCGTCCGGTCGCTTCGGTCTTTGGGGGTGGGCAGGCGCCGGCGCGGGCGGTGGCCTTGGTCAATGGCGCAACCAGCCATGCTCTGGACTACGATGACACCCATTTCGGCCACGTGGGCCATCCCTCGGTCGGGATTTATCCCGCTGCCCTGGCCGTGGGCGAGGAGGTTGGGGCAACCGCCGCAGCGGTTGCGGACGCGTTCCTGATCGGGGCGGAGGCGTCCGTCCGGCTGGGCATGGTGCTGGGTTCGGTGCATTACAACCGGGGCTTTCACCAGACCGCCACGGCGGGGGCCTTTGGCGCCACCATTGCGGCGGGGCGGCTTTATGCTCTGACCCGCGATCAGATGCGTGTGGCCTTGGGCCTGTGCGCCACCCGCGCTTCGGGCCTGAAATCGCAGTTCGGCACCATGGGGAAGCCCTACAACGCGGGGATCGCTGCCGCCAACGGGGTGGAATGCGCGGGGTTGGCGCGGCTGGGCTTCACCTCGGCCGACGATGGGGTGATGGGGCCGCAGGGCTTCGTGGCAACGCATTCCGATGCGCAGTCCGAGGCCGGTGTCTGGGACGCCCCGCCGCCCGGCACCTTCGTGTTCGAGCAGATCAAATACAAACTGCACGCCTGCTGTCACGGCACCCATGCGATGATCGAGGCGCTGGCCGCCGTTCGCCGTGTCCATCAGCTCACGGCGGATCGGGTGGCGGCGATCCACCTGCGGACCAGCCCACGCTGGCTGTCGGTCTGCGATATCAAAGCGCCGCGCACTGGACTGGAGGTCAAGTTCAGCTACGCCTGGCTGGCAGGCATGGTCCTGTCGGGGCTTCCGACCTCTGCAGATCGGACCTATTCCGATGCATTGGCCGCCGACCCGGGACTTGCGGCTTTTGCCGGCAAGATCACGGTGACGGGCGACGCCAAGGTCAGCGATATGCAGGCGGCAGGAGAGATTGTGCTGACCGATGGCACGGGGCTGGCCTTCGCCCATGACCTTGCCGCCCCACTTGACCCCGATGTGCTGGAGGCAAGCCTGCGCGCCAAGGCAACCGGGCTTCTGGGGCCTAAGGCCGAAACTCTATGGCACGCAGTCGTCCAACTGGATGCGCTGTCGGCCTCGGATCTGGGCAAACTCTTGCGGGCGGGCTAAGCGCGGCATGCTGCCGGATCTACCACCACACCCAAAGCGTCGAGCCGCTGGCTGGCTTTCATCCCACGTCGGGCGTCACGGGTGTCCCTGCCCATTGCAACAGGAGGACGCTGATAACAGCGTCAGGCAATCATCATGATCCAAAGACCCGATTGGCAAGCCCTGCTGTTCGTCCCGGTCGGGGCCGAACGGCATCTGGCCAGCGCAATACGGCATCGTCCGGATGCTGTGGTGCTTGACCTTGAGGATGCGGTGGCACCGGCGGCGAAGGCGGCGGCCAGAACTGTCTTGCGCGCCGATCAGGCTTTGTTGGCAGAGGCCGGCATTGACTGCATCTTGCGCGTCAACGGGGCGATCCGGGCCATGGTCGATGACCTGAATGCCGCCGATCACGGTCGGCTGAGCGCCGTCATGGTTCCCAAGTGCGAAGATGCGCATGCCTTGCGCAACGCGGCCGATTTGACCGAGGGCACTATCGGCCTTGTCGCCCTGATTGAAAGCCCGGCGGGACTGCAACGGCTTGCCGAAATCGCAGCGGTGCCGGCAGTGGTTGCGCTGATGTTGGGATCAGAGGATTACTGCGCTGCGCTGGGGGTCGATCCGGACCGTGGCGCGCTCGATTGGGTTACCGTGCAATTGGCCGTTGCTGCGGGGCCGCGCGGTTTGCTCCCGATCGGCTTTCCGGGTTCCATTGCCAACTTTCGCGATCTTGATGTTTACGCCCGCCAGATCGGCCGGGGCCGTGATCTTGGGATGCGTGCCGTTGCCGCGATCCATCCCGCGCAGCTTCCCATCATTCGCGCCGCTCTGGCCCCGACAGTGGCCGAGGTGACTTGGGCCGATAACATCCTCGCGGCACTTGAGGCGGGCGGCGGTGCCGTGTTCGCGCTGCAGGGGCAAATGGTGGATGCACCTGTGATTGCCCGCGCGCGTCACATCCGGGCGGCGCAGCAGCGACATGCAACGGGCCAAGCGGTCAGCCAGTGATAGGACGCCGCACAAGCCCCGCCTGCTGAAGCCGCCAGAGCAAGACGTCAAACCGGTCCTGCCCAAAGAAGACCTCACCGGCAAAGACCATGCTGGGGACGCCCCAATGTCCCGCCGCCCGCAACAGGGCGTCGTTTTGCGCGAGCCTTGCATCGTAGTGTGCCGGATCCGCCGCCACCAAAGCCGTCAGGTCCGCAAGATCAAGCCCGGCCCGCGCCGTGGCCCGCTTCATATGATCGCCGCTGTCCCAATCTGTCACGGCTCCGTCCCATAGCAGGCGCGAGACCTGATCGGCAAACGCCAGCCCGTGGCCCAACTCTGCCGCGGCGACGCCAAGGCGGCCAAGGCGTATAGCAAGCGGTTGGTCGCGGCTGATGGCCAGAGTGACGGGGTCCTGACTGACCGGATCGGGGATCGGCCTGCGAAAGGGCAAGCCATGATACGCAGCCGCCCGAGCGCTGTCGGTCAGAAAATAGGGGCGGGCGAGCGGGTCCATGCGGGCAAAATACGACGGATTTCTCAATGCGGCGGGATGGACGATGCTTAGATCGACAACAACGTCGAAGTCGCGCTGCAAAGAGACGATCCTTGGCAGCAGGATATAGGAATAGGGGCTGCGAAATGACCAGAAAAGCTCAATCGAAAGCGTCATCCCTGGCCCCCTTTTCCAACTCGACGCACAAACCTAACATCCGCTCAAGCCCGATGCACCCGCGCAGGTCTGCAAGCAGTTATGCCGATCCGGCATAACTGAAATCCGCAGATATTGGCTTCTGCCCGGCAGCTCCTTCTGTGCCTTCTGTAAGCCAATCCATGAAGGTCCGTTGATGCGCTACGAAAACTCTGACGAAAGCGATGAAATCCGAGAGATCCGCTTGGCTGTGGCGCGTCTGTGCGGGCAGTTCCCCGGCACTTACTGGCGTAAGCTGGACCGGGAGGCTGGTTATCCGACCGAATTCGTGACGGCCTTGACTGAAGCCGGCTATCTTTCGGTCTTGATCCCCGAGGCCTATGGCGGTGCCGGCCTGACGTTGACTGCTGCTGCGGCAGTGCTGGAAGAGATTCAGAAGGCCGGGGCCAATGGCGCGGCCTGTCATGCGCAGATGTATATCATGGGCAGTCTCTTGCGGCATGGCTCTGACGCGCAAAAGACCCGCTACCTGCCGCAGATCGCATCGGGTGCCTTGCGGCTTCAGGCTTTTGGCGTGACCGAACCGGGCAGCGGCACCGACACGACCTCGATCACCACTTTTGCCGAAAAGCGCGGCGATCATTACGTGGTCAACGGGCAAAAAGTCTGGACCAGTCGGGCAGAACATTCCGACCTGATGCTGCTTCTTGCCCGGACGACGCCCAAGGACAAAGTGGTCAAGCGCACCGAGGGGCTTTCGGTCTTTATCGTCGACATGAAACAGGCGCTTCAGGCGGGTATGACCATCCGTCCGATCCGGACCATGATGAACCACTCCACCACCGAGGTGTTCTTCGACAACGTCGTGGTGCCCGCCGAAAATCTGATCGGCGAGGAGGGGAAGGGCTTTCGCTACATCTTGTCCGGCATGAATGCCGAACGCGTGCTGATCGCGGCAGAATGTATCGGCGACGCCAAATGGTTCATCGCCAAGGCGACGGCCTACGCCAATGAACGCCGTGTCTTTGGCCGTCCGATTGGCCAGAACCAGGGCGTGCAGTTCCCCATCGCCCGGGCCTATGCGCAGATGCGCGCCGCGGAACTGATGGTACGGCATGCCGCTGGCTTGTTCGAGGCGGGCAAGGACTGCGGCGCAGAGGCGAACATGGCCAAGATGCTGGCCGCCGAGGCATCTTGGGCCGCCGCCGAGGCTTGCGTGCAGACCCATGGCGGCTACGGCTTTGCCGAAGAATACGACATCGAACGCAAGTTCCGTGAGGCGCGCTTGTATCAGGTTGCGCCGATTTCGACCAACCTCATCCTATCTCATCTGGCCGAGCATGTGCTTGGCCTGCCAAGGTCTTACTAACATGGCGGGTCCGTTGACGGGGCTGCTGGTTGTGGCCATTGAACAGGCCGTTGCGGCGCCGGCCTGCACCGTGCGGCTGGCCGATGCGGGCGCGCGTGTCATCAAGGTGGAGCGCGAAACCGGCGACACGGCGCGCCACTATGACCGCGCCGTCCACGGCACCAGCGCCTATTTCGCCTGGCTGAACCGCGGCAAGCAAAGTGCCCAGCTTGACATCAAGTCCGAGGCTGACCGCGCCGTGGTCGAGGCGATGGTCGC
>CANGHD010000247.1 GCA_947453525.1 Paracoccaceae bacterium
AGCACGTCGGGGATGCCGATGCCGGATTTGGCGGAGATGAGGACGGCGTTGGAGGCGTCAAGGCCGATGACGTCTTCGATCTGCTGGCGGATCCGCTCAGGCTCGGCGGCGGGCAGGTCGATCTTGTTCAGGACGGGGACGATTTCGTGGCCGGCATCGAGGGCCTGGTAGACGTTGGCGAGCGTTTGGGCTTCGACGCCTTGCGAGGCGTCAACGACCAGCAGGGAACCTTCGACGGCGCGCATGGAACGGCTGACTTCATAGCCGAAGTCGACGTGGCCGGGGGTGTCGATCAGGTTCAGGACATAGTCCAAGCCGTCGTTGGCGCGGTAGTTCAGCCGCACCGTGTTGGCCTTGATCGTGATGCCGCGCTCGCGCTCGATATCCATCGAGTCCAGCAACTGGGCTTTCATGTCGCGGTCCGCGACTGTGCCGGTTGACTGGATCAACCGGTCAGCAAGGGTGGATTTGCCGTGGTCGATGTGGGCCACGATGGAGAAGTTGCGGATGCGATCAAGCTGGGTCATGCGCCCGCGTATAGCGTGAAGCCGGAGGGGGGGGAAGGGGGAGGAATGCGCGACGGGGTGGACCGGATCTTCACCCTCACGGGGCATCAAGCTGGGCATAAGGGAGAGGGCGGCGGATGGCTTGGTGTCTTGGTCTGATCTGGGTGATGATGTTTGCACTGGGCGTTTGGGCGCATGACCTTGGGCCGGGCGATGTTCTGATCAGCCCCGACGGCGGCTTCATCGAAACCGATGCCTGTCTGATCCGCTCCGATTTGATCTCGGCGCGGCGGGTTGCCCAAGACCTTCGCCCTTTCCGGCCAGACCTTTGGCCGGGATTGGATTGTGTCGCTGTCTCGGTGGAGGAGAAGGTGGCCGGCCAAGAGAGGACCACGCTGATCCCGCTGGATGGGGGGTTCGAACCCTATTTCACCGCCTTCGAGGAAAGACTGTATTGCGAGAAACGCGTGCTGTTTGTCAGCGTCCGGCGGAAGACGAGGCGCTATGGCGGCAGGCTCTGGCTCTGGATCACCACCTATCTTTTTCGCGCAGATACTCTTGAGTTGCTGGCGGAAATCGACGGCGCGGCAACCGAGGTCACTTTGGAGGATGCGGGATATGTGCCGGAAGTGCCCTTCTCGTTCATGCCAGAGCGATTTCTGGTGTCCTGCGTCCCGGAGGGGCGTGAGCGGCAGTTCAGCTTGGGCCTGATCGACCGCAGGGCGCGCCACGGACCGGACTGGTGCGGACCGCAGGCTTGGCGTTGCGAGATGGCGCCCTGGCTCTACCGCATCTTGTGGACCGCCCTGCCCCACCCAGCCATATCCTGAAAATCCAGCGGGTTCTCGCGCAAACCCCTGTCCGGGTTGAAAAATGTCTTCCGAATCGCTAAGCTGCGGTCAAGAAGACCCAGGAAGGCGGGGCTGCCCGACCTTGCGGCATGAGGCAGACAGATGAGCAGATACTTGACCGGGGCCGGTTTCGCCGCCCTTTCGTTGCTTTGGATGGCCGGGGCCGCCTCGGCCGGGCCGATTGAAAGCGCCTGTTTGCAGTCCAAACGCACTGCGGCCAGCCGCGCCTTGTGTTCGTGCATCCAGCAGGTGGCCGATATCACGCTGGGCGGCAATGACCAGAGATTGGCGGCGACCTTCTTCAAGGACCCCGACAAGGCGCAGCAAGTGCATATGTCGCAAAGCCAGAAAGACGATGCCTTCTGGACGCGCTATATCACCTTTGGCCAGCAGGCGCAGATGGCCTGTTCCGGCTGACGCCCGGGTCAACCACCGAATGTGACGACCGGAAGCGCCATGCCCGGAACGCAATCCGGTGCGGGCTGGGGTGGGCCAAGCGTGGTGATCACGGGCACGATCCCGGCCCAGATGGGCCAGTTGCGGTCTTCGGGCGGGTCGTCGGGCATTTCGGCGGAGATCTTGGCGGAGGCCTCGTCCACCTCCATCGTCAGGATTGTGGTGGCCTTGAGGTCCTGCGTGGTCATGGGGCGCAGCTGGGGCCAGCGGCCGGGGAACATCTGGTCCATCATCGCCTTCAGGCGGGCCTCCTTTTCTGCCGGGTCCGACACGATCTGAACCGTGCCGAACAACAGGACCGAACGGTAGCTGATCGAGTGTTCGAAACCCGACCGTGCCAGTACCAGGCCGTCCGTCAGGGTCACGGTAAGGCAGGCCTGCGTGCCCTCGATGACGCGCAGGAAGCGGCTGGCGGCGGAGCCGTGCCAGAAGACCCGGTCGCCCTCGCGCCATTGCAGGGTGGGGGTGACATGGGGCGCGCCGTTCACGATATAGCCGACATGGGCCACCGGACCTGCGTCCAGAATGGCGTGGACCGTCGCCTTGTCATGCGCCGCCTTGTGCGACATGCGGCGCAGGCGCGTGCGGTCGGTGGGGGCAGATTGCGGGGACATGGCAGCCTTTTCGGAGCGGAATATGCGGCCAAAGCCACGGTAGGGACAGGGTAGGATGAGCCATGGGCCCCTGTTAACGGAAGGCCGGGCCGTGCGACCAGAGCGTGAGCGACCAGCGGGTGCCGGTGGTGACAGGGGTCACGCGGTGCAGCACAAAGCTGGGGAAAATGATGGCCGTGCCACGATCGCGCGGGGTCTGGCGGACCGAACTGTCGGGACGCAGTTCCAGCGTGCCGCCGTCATAGTCGGCAGGGTCCGAGAGTTGCACGACGATCGTCAGCTTGCGCTTTGCCGCGAGGGCCCCGGCCCCGATGTCGGAATGCCAGTCGAAATGCCCCTCGCGTTCGGCGCCATAGCGGGCAACCTGCGCGCTTTCGGCAAATTCGGTGAGGTCAAAGCCAAAGGCCTCGCGGTTGGCGGCAGCCGTCAGGCGCATCATGCGGTCCATCACCCACGCGGTTTCCGGCAAGTCGTCAAGCCAGGACAGTTCGGCCCGGCGGATCTGGGGCGCGGTGGTCTGACGCACCAGCCGCGCGTCCTGCATTGGGGCAGACTGGCAGAGTGCGACGAGGCCATCACATTCTGCCGGAGCCAGGGCCTGGGGGATCAGGTGAAAGGGGGTCATTGCCGAACCTTGCAAGGATGCCGCGATGTGCGGGAAATTCGGACCAAGCGCAAGCGGTTCGGCGGTCAGTTCGTCTTGGCCGAGGCAGCATCGTAGGGCGTGGGGCCAGCGCCCGGACCGGTCCGTCGCAAATTGTCGACCGGCAGGGTGAGGGTGACGGCTCCGGCCCGCTGGAAGGTCAGGACAAGCGTCAGGGTGTCGCCCGGTTTGATCTTCCGGGTCAGGTCCATCAGCATGACGTGGTCGGCAGCGCTGGCCAGCAGACGCTCAGCCCCGGCTTTGACGGCGAAACCTTCGGGCACGTCGGTCATCTTCATCACGCCATTGGCATCGGCGCTGTCATTCATCAGCATGACCATGCCGGCATCGGGGCTGGTGACCGAAATCAGGGTGTCATCGGTCGCCGTCTGATTGAGGATGCGGAAGTAGGCCGCACCCGAGGGGCCAATGACGCGGGCATAGGGGTCGGTGATCCGGATGCCATCGGCGGCGGCGGGAAGCGCAATCAGGGCCGCAAGGGCGGCGAGATGGATCAGGTTCATGGTGTCCTCGGCAGGTTGAAAGGGATGGTGCGGGTCAGAGGCGGAGGACGGGCGGCGCTCTGGCCGATGGGACGGGAGCGGGGCGGGTTGCGTCAGGTGCCGCCATCGCCTGACGCAGGCGGGTGGCCTTGGGGATCGGGGCCAAGGGCAACAGCGCGGGGCCGTGCAGAATGGCCAAGGTCACCGCCGCGAGGCAATGGGTGCAGGGATGGCGGTTAACGGCATGGCCTTGGGTGTCCAGTGTGACGCGGACCGCCCCTTGGCCGCCGCACAGAACCTGATCCGAAGCCCCCGCCATCTCAGACCGCGCCACGGCCTCGGTCTGCGAGGCAAAGGCAACGACGAGGCAGAGGGCAAGGGCGAGCAGCGCGCGCATCCCCGGACCCTAGCCAAGACACGACGACAGGACAAGCAAAAGCCCCGGGGCCACTGGCACCGGGGCTTGCCATTCTGTCAGCTTGCCAATCAGGCGGCGGTCACTTGCGCCTTCACGACTTCTTTCTTGATCGCCCGGGCGTCGGACGACAGTTCGTCATCCTTGGCCTTGAGCAGGAAAGCGTCGAGACCGCCACGGTGATCGACCGAGCGCAGGGCTGCGGCGGAAATCCGCAGCTGAAAGCTGCGACCCAGAGCGTCCGAAATCAGGGTGACTTCGTTCAGGTTCGGCAGGAAGCGCCGACGGGTCTTGTTGTTGGCATGGCTGATCTTGTTGCCGGACATCGGGCCCTTGCCCGAGAGTTCGCAGACGCGCGACATTGAGGTGTTCCTTCGTGTGTCAAGACGACGGAGCACCGCCAAAC
>CANGHD010000248.1 GCA_947453525.1 Paracoccaceae bacterium
AACTCGCAGCGCTATCACTGCGACGAGATGGCCTGCGACATGTATATCGCGGCCTTCCTGCTGCCGAAAGTCGGCGGCGCCCCCGCCAGTCGGGGCGCGCGGCAGGTCCCCACGTCTGAGGATGTCTGGATCGCCAAGAAGAACGGCCAGGTCTGGGGCCCGCTGATCCAAAAGGCCGACGTCGCCCGCCAAGCCCGCGCCTTCCACTGGCCGCTGGAGTTTCCCGACGTAATGCAGCGCGGCGGCTTTGACGTGGTGCTGGGCAACCCCCCGTGGGAGCGGATCAAGCTGCAAGAGCAAGAGTTCTTCGCCGCCCGCTCGCCCGATATTGCAGGGGCCGCCAACAAGGCCGCCCGCGAAAAGCTGATCAAGGCCCTGGCGGAGGCACCCGAGGGCAGCCCCGACCGCGCCCTCTATGACGACTTCCAGATCGCCAAACGCGTGGCCGAGGCCGCCAGCGAGTTCGCCCGCGTGCCTGAGGAAGAGGAGTTCACGGACAAGGACCGCAGGGACAAGACCCGCTTCGTCGGCGGCCGCTTCCCGCTGACCGGGCGCGGCGATGTGAACACTTATGCGCTGTTTGCCGAACTGTTCTCGCGCTTGGCAGGGCCAAAGGGTCGCGCCGGGGTGATCGTGCCCACGGGGATTGCCACAGATGCCACCACCGCGCCGTTCTTTGCCAGCTTGGTGGCCGACAAGCGCCTGTCGCAACTGGTGGATTTTGAAAACCGCGCTGGCCTGTTCCCCGCCGTCGATAGCCGGATGAAGTTCTGCATCCTGACCCTTGGCCGCAACGAAGGCATCGCTAAGTTCGCTTTCTTCCTGACTGAAACGGGCCAATTGGCCGAACCCGACCGAAACTTTACCCTGACGCCGGAAGCCATTGCCCTCCTGAATCCTACGACCCGGACGGCTCCAGTTTTTCGTAGCAAAGCGGACGCTGAACTTAATGCGAAGATATATGCAAACGCTCCCGTTCTTGTGGATGAAAGCAATGCGGCAGATCCGGACCCTTGGCAGTTTGACTACGCCACCAAACTCTTCGACATGGCGGATGATTCCCCGATCTTTCGATCGTCTGAACAACTGCGCCTACTCGGTTTCATTACCGATGGTGCAGACTGGATTGATCCGATGCTTGAGGGCGATGTGAATAGGTATGTGCCTCTCTACGAGGCAAAAATGATCCACCATTTTGACCACCGTTGGTCTGGTTATCGGCTAGACGATGGTTCAGCTTGCGATTTCGACGATCAGTATAAGGACAACTCTTCGAATGAGGCCTGCCCAAGATATTGGGTCCCACGTTTCGAGGTTGAGAGAAGAATCAAGGCGAAGGGCTGGATGCGGTCTTGGCTCATGGGTTGGCGTGACATCACGAATGCAACCAATGAGCGCACCGTCATTGCTTCTGTGGTGCCGTGGACGGGAGTTGGCCATACCCTGAGACTAATGCATTTGGGCGTGGAGGAAATGCTTTCCGCTTGTTTCATCGCCAATGTTTCGTCCCTCACTTTTGACTTTGCCGCTCGCCAAAAGGTCGGGGGAACTCACCTGACTGTTGAGATGTGGCGCCAACTCCCCATCCTCCCCCCCAGCTTCTACACCGAGCCGCGCCAGGCCTTCATCACCTCGAAAGTCCTCGAACTCACCTATACCTCCCACGCTTTGGCCCCCTTTGCCCGCGATCTGGGCTATGACGGCCCGCCCTTCGCCTGGGACGAGGCCCGCCGCGCCCACCTCCGCGCCGACCTCGACGCCTTCTATGCCCGCGCCTACGGCCTGACCCGCGACGAGCTGCGCTACATCCTCGACCCCGCCGACATCAAAGGCCCCGACTACCCCAGCGAAACCTTCCGCGTTCTCAAAGAAAAAGAACTCCGCCTCTACAACGAATACCGCACCCGCCGCCTGGTGCTGGAGGCCTGGGACCGCATGGACGCGGGCGGTGAATTTGCAGCGATGGGGATGTAGGGTTGGGCGACGGTGCGGTGATCCTGATCCTTCTGCTGCTGATCGCCGCACTGAGCGTGCTGCTTGTCCGCTTTGCGCGCAAGCGTCCTTCCGCGCCCCGCCCCAATCCTCCGGACTTCGCCAGACCTGACGAACCTGATGCCGATCGGGTCCTCCCTATGCGGCAATCGCCGCCCGGTCCACCGATGCCAAAGTCCGCGACACCAGGGGCAACGGCCCAAGGTCCGCAAAAACTCCATGGCGCAAAGCGGCCCTGGTTGACGGGCCAGGCGCGGGTCGACTGGCAAAACGAACAATGGGCCAAGGCCCAGGCCAAGCGGAACGAGGATCGTCGCATCGCTAAAGAGATTGCCGATCAGAAGGCCGCCGCCAAGGCCGAAGCGGACCGGCTTGCCGCCCAAAAGTCCTTGGACGAGGCCACAAGGCACACGGCAGAGATGTTTTCCAAAGACGCCGAGCGGGCCAAGCGACCCATTGTGGATGTCAAGGCTGACGCCGCATGGCAGGACTACCGCCGCACGCCCATCCCGCCCGAGGTAAAGCGGTCGATGGACGCCTTTTTGGCCGGAGAGTTTCGGGGGGCCGAACAGTCGCCGCTGACCCATGTGGGCTACCATGTCGGCACGACGCAGGGCTTGTCCCGCTGGGATCGTCAGCGCCGGATCGAGGTGTGCTTTCGGGTCGAAGTGCCAGACAGCCTGCGGTCCGCCTATCGCGATTGGGCCGAACCTGGGACGACTCAGCGACTGAACGCGATGCTGGCCCATCTGCGCCGTCATGCCGACCTGCGCCGCGCCCAGCCGGGATTTGAGCGGGCCGTTGCAGAATGGGACGAGGATCGGGTCTGGATGCAAGACCACCTCGCCCCGCTCGCCCGCAGGTTTACCCGCAGATGGAGTGTCGTGCAATGACGCGCCTGAGGTTTCACGGTCCTAATGAAGTGTTAACAAAAAAACCCAAGTCATTGTTTTTAAATGATAAAATAAAGTGTCCACATGTGGACACCCCCAAATGACCCCCCAAGACCCCGCCGGATTCATCATCGAAACCGAGGCAACCAAGGCCGCCTTCCAGAACGGCTATCAGATGGCCCAAGGCTGGACCGCAGGCTGGGGCCGCTTCGCCTCCCCCACCGCCCCCGGCACCATCTATCTGGCCGCCGTCACCCCGAACGGCCCCTGGCTCCTCTCCCTCGACCACCCCACCGCAGCCGAAGTCCTGACCCTGCCGCCCCTGACCCACCCCAGCCCCGGCGTGGCCACCTTCTCCCTGCCCACCCTGACCGCCCTCCACCAGGCCATCTCCCAAACCTACGACCTCTCGATGGCCTTGCCCTACACTCCCCTCGCCGCCTACACCGCCAAAACCCAACACCTCCCCAAAACCACCGAGGCCGAGCGCCTGGTCGTGCAACGCATCGGCCAAGACCTGTTCCGCGCCGCCCTGATGTCCCGCTGGAACGCCCGCTGCCCCCTGACCGGCATCACCGACCCCGCCCTTCTGCGGGCCAGCCACATCATCCCTTGGGCCGAATGTGAGAGTGACGCCGACCGATTGGATGTTGAGAATGGTCTTCTCCTGTCGGCACTTTGGGACGCCGCCTTCGACAAGGGACTTATATCCTTTTCCGATGAAGGAGTTCCCGTGTTCAGCAAATCGCTCAGTGTAACGGCCCAGGAATATCTGGCATGGTCGGCACCAGTCCCGTTGACCTTCCGGCAGAGAGACAGACTTGCCTGGCATCGCAGAAATCGGTTTGGGACGATTGATTGATCAGATGCAATCAAGCCAGGCTGCCGGGGCCGTCCTGTGTCTGCACTAAGGTATAGATAGCATCACGGTCCATGTGAGCGCTGGAGACGGTTTCAAACTCAGCGTGGGCAATCAGGCGGGGGCTGCGGCACGCGGAGCTGCGCGGGCCGGTCGTGAATTGGGAAGGCTATCCCTGCACGGGGTGGTAAATCGTAAGCGATGGGGTGGACGCCCCCCGGCGGCATCGATGTGCCAAGGTGGCGGGTGTTGAATCACCGCTACAAAAGGGAGCGTCCATGAAAGAGGTAAGCATCATCGGCTTGGATTTGGCCAAGAACGTGTTTCAGGTGCACGGCGCAGCAGCGGACGGGGCGGTGGTCTTCCGCCGCAAACTGACACGCGCGCAGCTGCTCAAGTTCATGGCGGCGCAGCGTAACCGTTCGGCCTGACCGCTCTGCCGCGTTCTGATGGTGCGGGATAGTGTCCACCAACGTTAGTGGACACTAAGGTGGTTGATGGCGCGGCGAACGAGGCGACTTTGGACGGATGAAGAGAAGCGGTCGATCTGCCTGCAGACGACCGCGCCGGGCGTATCCGTGGCCCAGGTGGCGCTTCGCTATACGGTGAATGCGAACCTGATCTTCAAGTGGCTGCGCGATCC
>CANGHD010000249.1 GCA_947453525.1 Paracoccaceae bacterium
ACCCAGTTTGCCGATGGCGGCGAGTTTGGCATGGGGGGCGAGATTGGCATCGCCACCGGAAAGCTGCATGCGCGAGGGCCGGTGGGCGCGGAACAATTGTGCAGTTTCAAATACTTGGTGACCGGAGACGGGACGATCAGAAGCTGAGTTTGTCTAGAAACTCAGCTTGATAGAGGTCGAGCCCAGTTCGGCGGTCAGCCGGTATTGCCGCCGGGTGATTTCTTCGGCCGCCAGCGGGAAATGGACGACAGCGGGGGTGATCTCTGGCGCTGCCGTCGGGTCTGCGAGGACCGCCCAAAGGCCGGGTTCGATGCGCAACTTGGTCGCCTCGCCATTTATCTGCCAGCGGCCGCCGTCGACCTGCACGGTGATCTTTCCGCCGTAGGCCATGGCACTTTCCAGACACATCAGCAGAAGGAAGGCGATCTTGACCTCACCCCGCGACAGGTCGGCACCGGAATGCCATTCGATCGACAGCCGCCCGCCGCGCGTCATGTCCGAGATGATGCTGGCCACCTCGGACCGGCCCAGCCGCTGCTCTGCGGACGCCGCGCCGAAGGCCACGCGGAAGAAGCGGATGCGGGCGTTGGCATGGCCGACACTTTCCGAAATAAGCGCAATTTCCGGGCCACGGGTGCCCGCTTCCATCATCAACAACTCCAACCCATTGCCGATGGCGCCGATTGGGCTGATAAGGTCATGGCAGATGCGCGAGCCCAGAAGGGCGGCGAGGTCTGATCTGTCGGACATCATGGTCCTTTCGCGGAGGCTTCAAATGCGGTCATTCTTGGAGCCGGGGATGCTGGTGCGGCACCCCACGGAACCGGACTGGGGTCTTGGTCAGGTACAATCGCTCATCAATGGTAAATGCACCGTTAACTTTGAGCACAGAGGCAAGGTTGTCGTCGAGACGCGGCAAATTGATCTCATTGTCGATTTCAGCACGGGTCCCTCCCCGTGAGGGACATCTGTCACATATCTGCAATGATTGACCCTCAGGAGAAGGTGAGCCACCTTGGCGTCACGAGCAAGATCTGTCGCCAATGAGTGTTGAAACGACCCTGACCCTGCGGCTGGCCAAAGATGCCAGAGACATCCGTGCTGCCCAAAGGCTGCGCTATCAGGTGTTTGTCGAGGAACTGGGGGCAAAGGGGCCGCTGGTGGATCACGCAAACCGGCTGGAGGTTGACGAGTTCGACCCGGTCTTCGACCATCTTCTGCTGGTTGATCCCCGACGCGATCCTGACACGCTGTCGGACGTCGTGGGGGTGTATCGTCTTTTGCCACCAGAGAAATTTGCCTTGGCCGGGCGATATTACTCCGAGTCGGAATTCGACCTGACGCGGCTGAAGGCCAGCGGGCGGCGGCTTTTGGAACTGGGGCGGTCTTGCGTGCATCCGGAGTTGCGGGGCGGGGCGGCCATGTTCCTTTTGTGGAACGGGCTGGCGGAATATGTGCTGGACCGGGGGATCGAGGTCCTGTTCGGTGCGGCCTCGTTTCATGGCACGGATGCGGCGGCGCTGGCACAGCCCCTGTCGCTGCTGCACCATCATCACCGGGCGCCGGAGGCCTTGCGGGTGACACCCCAGCCGGCGCAGGCACAGGCGATGGACTTGCTGCCCGAGGCGGCGGTGAACCGGGCGGCGGCAATGGCGGGGATCCCGGCGCTGATCAAGGCCTATCTGCGTTTGGGCGGCCACGTCTCGGACGGGGCGTGGATTGACCGTGATTTCAATACGATAGATGTCTGCTTGGTTATGGACACCGCAAGGATGAGCAGCAAGCACCGTGATTTCTACACCCGCAAACAGGGGCGAGAATGAGCGACTGGCTGCAAGACCGGATGCGTCCGGTTGAGATCACACCCTTGGGTTGGCTGCGGGTGATCTGGCGCGGCGCCGTGCTGGGGGGGCTGACCTATGGCGGGCTGGTTGTGCTGCTGGCCTTGCGGCTGGTGGAGCGGCCGCTTTTTGGGGAGGCAAGACCCTGGACGCCGCATATCACGCAAGGCGTCTGCCGGGCGGCCTTTGCGATCTTGCGGATCGGCTATGTCATGCGCGGCGAACCCATGACCACGCCGGGGGCGATGGTGGCCAACCACGCGTCCTGGCTGGATATTTTCTCGCTGAACGCGGCGGCGCGGGTCTATTTCGTGGCGAAGTCCGAGGTGGCGGCCTGGGCCGGGATCGGCTGGCTCGCGCGGGCGACGGGGACGGTTTTCATCGCCCGCAAGGGGGGCCAGGCCAAGCGGCAACAAGAGATGCTGGAGGCGCGGTTGCGGGCCGGGCATGCGCTGCTGTTCTTTCCGGAGGGCACCAGCACGGACGGGCTGCGGGTGCTGCCGTTCAAAAGCACGCTATTTGCCGCCTTCTTCTCGGCAGACGTGCCGGTGGCGCTGCAAATTCAACCGGTTACGGTGATCTATCACGCGCCCGGAGGCGCCGACCCGCGCCATTACGGCTGGTGGGGCGACATGGAATTTGCGCCGCATCTGTTGATGCTGCTGGCCGATGCGCGCCCGGGCCGGGTGGAGGTGGTCTTCCATCCCGCAGTCCCGGTCAGCGCATTTCCCGACCGCAAGAGCCTGGCCGCCTATTGCGAGCGGGTGGTGCGGACCAGTCATGTTCTGGCGGACCGGACATCTGGGGGTTTGGCTGCAAGTCCTTGAGGGCGCTGTATTAACCAGCATCCGGGACGGCGGAACGGGTGTCTTTTTCCGGTCTTGCTTCCGTCTTGCTTGCGTCTCTACGCGCGGGGAGACGGGGAAGCGTTAACCATGTTTGGCGGATCGGGCCGCCGGCCGGCGTAGGGTGGGGTTTAACCCCACCCTACCGGTCAAAGGATCGGGGCAAGCATGGATTTCAGGGCGGCAAGGGGGTCTTCGGTGGTCCAGATCTCGGGGCCGATGGCGAAAAAATCGGACACAGGGGCGAAGGATTCCACGAGGGCGCTCGTCAGGGCGCCTTCGGCGATGACGGGGACCTCGATCATCTCGGTCCACCATTCGAAGAGGTCGCGGGGGGCTTGGGTTCCCAGGCCGAGGCCTGTGTCGCCGATGGGGCCGAAAGAGACGTAGTCGGCACCCGCCTCGCCTGCGGTCATGCCCTCGTGCCGTGTGATGCCGCAGTAGCTGCCCACGATGGCGTCGGGGCCGAGGTCTTTGCGCAAGGCGCGGACCGAGCGGGCGCCGTCGGTCAGGTGGATGCCGTCGAGGCCGTGGCGTTCGACGAAGAGGGCATGGGTCTCGATCACGATGGCCACGTCGCGGGCGTGGGCCACCAGGCGGCAGGCGTCGGCGGCGCGGCCGATGTCGTCGGGGTCTTTGGTGGCCAGCGACAGGCGCAGGCAGGCGATCTCGACCCCGTCCATCACGCGGGCGAGGGTCTGGGGGAAGACGTCAAGGTCAAGCACCGGGGGGGTGATGAGGGTGATCTGCGGGCGGTCCGGGTTGGCCATGCGTGCGTTCCTTTGGCTTCTTCGGCCCCTTTAGACTAAAGCGCTGCGCTTGTCAGGGGGCTTGGGGTGGCGTATCAGCCGGGGTTCCACAGGATAGGGCAAAAGATGATCCCCCCGGTTTTCGTTCTGGTGCGCCCGCAGATGGGCGAGAATATCGGCGGTGCGGCCCGCGCCATGCTGAACTTCGGGCTGGAGCGGATGCGGGTGGTGGACCCGCGGGATGGGTGGCCCAACCCCAAGGCGGTGGCGATGGCCAGTGGCGCGGGGCGGGTGCTGGACAATGCGGGGATGTTCCCTGATCTGGATGCGGCGCTGGCGGATTGCGATTACGTGCTGGCCACGACCGCGCGGGGGCGGGAGCTGACCAAGCCGGTTTATACACCTGAAGCCGCGATGGAGCTGGTGCGGGGCATGGCTGCCTCAGGCAAGAAGGTCGCGGTCCTGTTCGGGCCGGAGCGGGCGGGGCTGGAGAATGACGACATCATCCGGGCCAATGCGATCGTGACGGTGCCGGTCAATCCGGACTTCTTCAGCCTGAACCTCGCCCAATGTGTGCTGCTGCTGGCCTATGAATGGCGCAGGCAGACGGTGGCGGTGCCGGGGATGGTCATGGAAATGGCCGGGGCGGACTTTGCCAATGCGGCGGAGATCGCCGCATTGGCGGAGCATTTCGAGGAGCGGCTGGGCGTGGCGGGGTTCTTCTTTCCGGAGTTGAAGGCGCCGAAGATGAAGCAGAGCCTGCGGAACATGTGGTCCAGACTGGGGCTGACGCGGGCCGAGGTGCAGACCTTTCATGGCATGCTGCGCCAGATCGCCTACAAGCTGAAAAAGCAGGGCGAGTGAGGGATTGCACGCGTGCAATCGTGTCTATCTAGCTGTAATAATTTGATTTCATGCAAAATGTTCATCTTTTGTTAACTGCCGAAGC
>CANGHD010000250.1 GCA_947453525.1 Paracoccaceae bacterium
ATGCCATTCTGGTTCTTTTCAAACTCATAAGCCACGCCGCCGATCGTGGCCTTGCCATCGGTAAACCGATTGACCACCGGAGCGACCAAGGAGCCATGGTGGCGCAGCTTGCCCTCGTAATCCGACAGCAGGTCCGAGCCGAGGGTCAGGTCATGGTCCAGCCCCTCCACCCGCACCGATTGCAGCGTGGCACCCTTGGTGATGACCGAGGCCGACAAGTCGCCGCTGGTCAGGGTGATGCGTTTGACCTCTGCCCCCGAAGCGGTGGTTCCGAAGGTGGTGATAGTGGCATCTGACATTCTCGTCTCCCTGACCTGCGGGCAAATTGGTGGCGGATGCCGGGGCTTGGGTCAAGGTCTATTGGCGCAGGTCAGCAAGGCGTCAGTCAGGGTGGTCATCAGGGTGTCATAGGCTTGCGGGCCGGGGTCGAGGGACGATCCGACCGGGTCGAGCGGCGGCCCCACGAACAGCTTGGTGCCGGAGGCAAGGTTGGCGATCAGAGCCGGGTCGTGCTGCACTTCGGGAAAGGCGCAGGCGATGGTGCCACTGGCGGCTGCCGCGTGCACGTCAGACAGACGGGAGGCCCCGGGCGGTATGGCGTCTCCGGCGGCGAGGCCTCCCATGTAGGTCAGGTGATAGCGCCGGGTGAAGTAGCCATAGGCATCGTGGTAGGTCACGAAGCTTTGGGTGAGAGGTGCGAGTTTGGCAGCTAAAGTATCGTCCAGAATAGAGATTTCTGCCTGAGTTGCCATTGCGTTGGTGTGATAGATCGCGGCATTGGCCGGGTCCAGCAGGCCAAGACGGTCACCGATCAGGCCGGCCCAGACCGAGGCATTGGCGGGGTCCAGCCAGGCATGCGGGTTCACGCCGCCGCCCTGATAGTCAAGGCGGTGGGTGGCAGGGTCATCCAGCAGGGCAAGACTTTGCAGGCCGGGGACTGCGGCGCGCGCCTCCTCCAGCCCCGGGGTCAGGTCAGGCCCGACCCAGACCAGCAGCTGCGCCTCGTTCAAGGCGCGCATCTGGCTGGGGCGCAGTTGCAGGTCATGCTCGTCACCGCCCTTGTCCAGCAGCATTCCGGGTGTGCCAAGGCTGCCCATCACCTGCGCCACAAGCGCCGCGACCGGGGGAATATCGGTTTCGACGACCGGAACCTCGGCACGAGCGGGGCAGGCGAACAGGAGGAGGGGCAGGAGGCAACGCATTTTGCACCTTTCGCAGGAGAGGCGGCTTCTGTATGATGTTATATCATAACAAGTCAAGCGGATGCCCTGATGCATGACAATTGCCCCGGCTGCGCGCAGCCTGATCTTGCTTTCGCGCCGCATGACCACGCGCAGTGTGCGGGGGATGTGATGGCCTTGGCCGAGGCGCGGATGGTCGAAGGTGGCGGGCGGATGACTCCGGTCCGGCGGCGGACCTTGCAGATCCTGCTCGAGGCGCATCGGGCGATGGGGGCCTATGACGTTCTGGAACGGCTGGCGGCAGAGGGCTTCGGCAATCAGCCGCCCGTGGCCTACAGGGCGTTGGAGTTCCTTGAGGAGCAAGGGCTTGCCCACCGTATCCGCCGTCTGAACGCCTTCACCGCCTGCATGCATCCGGGCGAGGTTCACGCACCGGCTTTCCTGATCTGCCGGGCCTGCCACGCGGTGGCCGAGGCTCCGGGCCGGGCGGTGGGAGAGGCTTTGGATCAAGCGGCCTTGGCCGTGGGGTTTGTGGTGGAGCGGGCGACGGTGGAGGCGATGGGGCTGTGTCCGGGCTGTGCCTTGGCCACGCCTGACGCGGATGGCGACCGGATTGCTCCCGTACGTGGGGTAGCCTGATGCTCTTGTCGGCAGAAGGCTTGACGGTCCGGTTGGGCGGGACCGAGGTGCTGAAGGATGTCTCGATGGGCATCGAACCCGGGGAAATCGTCACCATTCTGGGACCGAACGGGTCTGGGAAAAGCACCTTGCTGCGGGCTTTGTTGGGGATGGTTCCAGCAGATGCGGGCCGGGTGACGCGGGTGGCGGGGCTGCGGATCGGTTATGTGCCGCAGAAACTGGCGATCGACCCGAGCCTGCCCCTGACGGTCCGCCGCTTTCTGTCGTTGCCGCATCGGGTTGACGATGCCGAGGCAGAGGCGGCTTTGCACCGCGTGGGACTGGAGGGGGCCGGACTGAAGCCGGTCTCTGGCCTGTCGGGCGGACAGTTGCAGCGCGTGATGCTGGCACGGGCCATGCTTGGCAAGCCGGGACTTCTGGTGCTGGACGAGCCGACACAGGGGCTGGACCAGCCCGGCGAGGCGGCGTTTTACCGACTGATCGCTGACGTCCGGAAGGAGACCGGGGCTGCGGTGCTGATGGTGTCACATGACCTGCATGTGGTGATGGCGGCCTCTGATCGGGTAATTTGTCTGAACCACCATATCTGCTGCGAGGGAACCCCTCGGGTCGTGTCTGCCGCACCGGAATACCGGGCGCTGTTCGGCTTGGGCACCCAAGGGGCGCTGGCGCTGTATCAGCATCGGCATGATCACAGCCATGATGATGTGCATGGTCACCACCACGACCATGACCACGAGGGCCATTCTCATGCTGGATGATTTTCTGATCCGGGCGGGGCTGGCTGGAGTTGGCGTGTCTCTGGCCACGGGGCCGTTGGGGTCTTTCGTCTTGTGGCGACGGATGGCCTATTTTGGCGATGCGACGGCGCATGCCGCTATCCTTGGGGTGGCCCTGGCATTGGCGACGGATTTGCCGGTGCCCTTTGGGACGCTGGCGGTGGCGGTGGTCATGGCGGTGACGGTGGCGACCCTGGCCGCAAGGGGCTGGGCGGTGGACACCACGCTGGGGGTGCTGTCGCATGGGGCACTGGCGCTTGGATTGGTGGCGATCAGCTTTGTGCATGGGGTGCATACCAGTCTGGAGGCCTATCTGTTCGGCGATATCCTTGCAGTGTCGAAGGGCGATCTGGCCTATATCTGGGGCGGTGCGGTGTTGGTTCTGGGGCTCTTGGCATGGCGCTGGCAGGCGCTCTTGACCTCAACCGTCAATGCTGACCTGGCTCAGGCCGACGGCATCAACCCCGATCGGGAGAGGTTGATCCTGACGCTGGCCCTGGCGGTGGTGGTTGCGGTGGCCTTGAAGGTGGTGGGAGCCCTGCTGATTGCCGCCATGCTGGTGATCCCGGCGGCAGCGGCTCGGGCGCTGTCGCGGGGGCCGGAGCAGATGGCGGCGCTGGCCTCGGGGATTGGGGCTTTGGCTTGCCTGTTGGGTTTGGGACTTTCGCTGTGGAAGGATACGCCAGCGGGGCCTTCGATCGTGACGGCGGCGGCGGGTTTGTTCGCAATGGCGGCTTTGTTTGGCAGGATGCGGCGGCATTAGGGAGGTTCAGATGCAGCGTTATGGAATGGTGGTTGGCGTCAACGAAGAGAAGAAGGCAGAGTATATCCGGCTGCATGCGGCGGTCTGGCCGGATGTCTTGAAGATGATCGCGGAATGCAACATCCGCAACTACTCGATCTATCTGAAAGAGCCGGAGAATCTGATGTTCTCCTACTACGAGTACCACGGGCTCGATCATGCGGCAGACATGGCCAAGATGGCGGCGGACCCGGTGACGCAGGACTGGTGGGCGGTCTGCGTGCCCTGTCAGGCGCCTTTGGCGACGCGGAAAGCGGGCGAGTGGTGGGCGGAAATGCCGGAAATCTTCCATCTCGATTGAGGTCGCCTGCCGCATTTCGCGCATCATGTCGTTTTCGGCCAACAAGTGTCGGGTGGCCTTGCCCCTTCCAGCGCGGTTCGGGCACATAAGGGACCGAACCTATTTGCGGAGTCAGTCCCATGAAAACCCATGTCAAAGCCCTGGTCGTCGGCGGTGGCGCCGTTGGCACCGGCATTGCTTACCATCTGGCCAAGGCGGGCTGGGATACGATGCTGGTGGAGCGGGACGAACTGACGTCAGGCTCCACCTGGCATGCGGCGGGGCTGCTGCCGTTGTTCAACATGGGCTATGCCACGACGCATATCCACAAGTACTCGGTCGATTTCTACAAGGGGCTGGAGGCTGAAACGGGTCTGAACCCGGGCTTCTACGTGGTGGGCAACCTGCGCATGGCGCAAAGGGCCGAGCGCATGGATGAATACATGTTGTATTCGTCTGTCGCGGAAACCGCTGGCGTGTACCATGAGTTTCTGTCGCCGAAGGACATCAAGGACCGCTGGCCGCTGGTGCGGACCGATGATCTCTTGGGCGCCTTGTACCATCCGCAGGACGGCTACATTAATCCCGCTGACGTGACGCAGGCCATGGCCAAGGGTGCGCGGCAGTTGGGGGCGACCATTGAGCGCAAGATTCAGGTCGATGCCTATCGCTGG
>CANGHD010000251.1 GCA_947453525.1 Paracoccaceae bacterium
ATCGCCGCTGTTGCCAGCACCGGGCCGGCGAGTGGCATGACGATGCGGCGGTAGATGGCGAACCAGCTGGCGCCCTCGACGCGGGCAGCCTCGATCAGTTCGCCGGGCAGGTCTTTGAAGTATTGCACGAAGAGGTAGATCGTCAGGCCGTCCGCCACGAAGGGGATGATCTGGACATGGTAGCTGTTCAGCCAGCCCCAGGTCAGGCCATCCAGCCCGATCCACGGCAGTTTGGAGGAGATCAGGAGGAGCGGGATGGCGATGGTCTCGAACGGGACGATCAGGGTGGCGAGGATGATCGACAGGATCAGATCGCGCCCTTGCCAGTTCACGAAGACAAAAACGAAGGCGGCGGAAGAGCAGACCAGCAGCGACAACACCACCGTGACGCCAGTCACGATGACCGAGTTCAGGATGAACAGGCCTACCGGCGCGCGTTTGAAGGCGGCGGTGTAGTTGTGGAAGGAGATATCGCCCACCGGGAGGAAGGCCTTCAGGCTGGAGGTATCGGCCAGCAGTTGGGCGTCGGGCTTCAGCGAGGAGATCAGCATGAAGACCAAGGGGAAGACGAAGATCACGGCGATCAGCACCAGCACGGCATAGCGCACCACCAGCCGCAGTCCGTGATTGTCAGAGGTTGTCGTTGCCATCACAGCTTCTCCCGCGTCAGCCAGCGTTGGATGAGCGACACCGACAGCACGATCACGAAGAGGATGACCGAGATGGCGGAGCCTCCTGAAATGTCCTGTTTGCCATAGCCGCGCTGGATGGCTTGGAAGACGATGGTTTGCGTGGAGTCCAGCGGCCCGCCCTTGGTCATCACGTCAATCTGCGCGAAGAGGCCGAAGGCCTGCATTGTGATCACCACCAGCACCAGAACGGCGGTGTTCCTCAGCCCTGGCCAGGTGATGTAGCGGAAGGTCTGCCATTTGGAGGAGCCTTCGATCGCCGCCGCCTCGTACAGCGTGGGCGAGATGGTTTGCAGGCCGGACAGCCAGATCACCATATGAAACCCAACCGCCTGCCAGACCGACATCGCGATGATTGCGCCCAGCGAGGTGGAGGCATTGCCCAGCCAGTCGACCTTGGGGATGGTACCGAAGCTGATGGCACTCAGCATGTTGTTCAGCAGACCGGATTGCCCGTCGTAAATGAACCGCCACAACAGCGAGACGACGACGATGGAGACCACGACCGGCATGAAATAGATTGTGCGGAAGACGTTGATGCCCTTCAATCTTTGGTTGATCAGCAGTGCCAGCCCAAGGGCCAGACCGCCCTGCAGCGGAGCCACGACGATCACGAAGATAAAGGTGTTGAGGATGGCTTTCATGAAGACCACATCGCGCGCCAGCACATAGGTCCGCCCCTCGCCCGAGGTGAAAGAGAACAACTCCCGCATCCCGTCGATCTCTGGATAATCTTTGTTGTGCCGGGTGAAGCTGCGCAGTTCCGGCAACTTGGGCCGGCCAGCCTCGTCCAGGGTAACCTGACCCGCGTCATCCTTGATGGGGTCAAGATGCAGCAGGCCCATGCCCAGAAGCTGGCTGTAATTGGCAAGGCCGGTGAATTCGGTCGGGTTGGGCGACACCAGACGTTGGTTGGTGAAGGAAAGGCCGATCGCCGCGATGAACGGCAGGATGACGAAGCAGAAGATCAAGAAGACCGCGGGCCCTGCCATCAGCCATCCGGTTCCGTTGGATCTGGTGAATTTCGATGCCATCACGGCCTCACTTTGGAAGCTGGAGGATAAAGGGGGCGGCGCGAACCGCCCCCCGCTGAGGTCTGCCCGAGGGAGGAGCAGCCCCCGGGCGCCCGCGATCACTGGGCAGCGTAGCCCTTGTTCTTCGTGATGTCGGCGTTGATCTCATCGACAGCGGCGTCCAGCGTGGCAGCCACGTCGGCACCGGCGGCGATATCGGTCGCGGCCTTCTCGAAGACTTTGGATTCGACCACATAGCCTGGGGTGACCGGACGGACGAGGCCTTCCTTGTTGGAATAGTCGAAGAACACAGCCAGCGGACCACCGGCCTTGTAATTGTCAACATTGGCGGCGGCCGTGGTGGTCGCCGGGATCAGGCCGATCCCGTTGGAGAAGTCCGCCAGATACTTGTCCTGCAGGGCGAACTCGATGAACTTCGATGCGCCGTCCGGGTGGGCCGACTTGGCCGACACACCGAACTGCCACGAGGCCGCACCAATCTTCGAGCCCTTGCCAAAGTCCGGCGCCGGCAGGAAAACCACGTCGTCATAGGCCTTCAAGGCACCCAAAGCCGCCCAGTTTCCGTTCCACGAGAAGGCATATTCGCCGGTGTTGAACCCGTTGTCACGGTCTGCCGGGTCTTGCGTGGCCTGCGCATAACCGTCCTTGAACAGATGCTGCCACCACTTGCCCCAAGCCTGCGCCGCATCGCCGTTCAAGGCGCCCTCGGCGGTGGCATAGGTCGAGCGGTCGATGATGTCCCCGCCGAAGGACTGTAGGAACGGCGAGAAGGCATAGGGGTACCATTCGCCAGTCCAAGCCGTGCCCAGATCGAGCGCGAACTTGTACTTGCCCGAATCCTTGGCTGCTTTCAGCGCCGCTTCGAACTCGTCCCCGGTCCAAGGCTGGTCCAGCGTCGGCGTACGCAGTTTCAGATCAGCGAGGGTCGACTTGCGCGATACCAGCGAGATGGCAGCATCCCACAGGCCGATGGAATAGAGCTTGCCGTTGTAGACGCCCTTGGTGCCGGGCAGGAAGTTGGCGATCTTGGACTCGTCGATCGTCAGCGGCTGCATGAAGCCCGACCACGCCCAGTTCGGCATGTTCGGACCGTCAACGTCCAGGATGTCGGGCAGATTGCCCGCCAGGGCACCAGCGGTGACGCTGTCGTTATAAGCCGCTTGCGGGAAGCTTTGCAGGGTCACGGCCCAGTCAGACTGGCTCCCGTTAAAGTCGGTGATGATCTGGTTGATGATCTTGCTTTCAACCTCGTTGCCCGCACCATGGTACCACATGGTCAGGGTTTCGGTGGCCGAAGCAATGCTGCCCCAGCCGATCAGTGCGATGGTCGCCACGGACCAATTCAGGTGTTTCATCTGTCACTCCTCCTTGACGGATTTCAGTTGAGATACGTTTGCGGGCCGCAGTTCTGTGACTGATTCCCGCCAGTAGACCGGCCCCGCAACCAAAGTGGGGCCTTTGTCTTCCCGGGTTTCCCCGGAAATCATCGCCATCAGACGCTGCGCCGCGCGCACGCCCATGGCGGTATAAGGTAGGTCCACCGTGGTCAGCGGCGGATATAGCGTCTCGGCAATGACGCGGTAATTGTCGTAGCCCGCCACCGAAACCTCGACCGGCACCTTGCGGCCCATGGAACGCAAAATGCCGTAGACCCGGAGTGCCATCTTGTCGTTGCCGCAGCAAAAAACTGACGGCGGCTTGGCCAGCCGCAACATGCGGTCGATCGCCTCCCACAACAGCTGTGTCTCGCCTTCGCGCCCCTCAATTTCGCAGTTTTCAACCAAAGCCGGGTCATAGGCGATGCCCGCCTCAGCCAGCGCCATCCGGTAGCCATCGCGACGCAGGGGGCCAGCCGCAATCTCGGGGCGAAGCGTCAGATAGCCGATCCGGCGATGGCCTGCCGTGATCAGGCGTTCGACCAGATCATGCTGGCCCCGACGGTCGTCGGGCAGGATGGCGGGCGTGCCACGGTCGTCAAAGCAATTGGCCAGAACCATCGGCGTGCCATCGGAAATGGCGGGGAGAGAAACCTTCTGGTGATACTCCGCCACATAGATCAGCCCTTCGACCCGATGGCGCAAGAAAGTGTCGATCAGCGGCGCGGCCTTTTCCACCACGCCGCTGGTGTCGGCGATCATGATCGTCATGCCAGAATTGGCCAGCGATTTCTGGATGCCCTGCACGATGAACAGTTCCGGCAATCCTGCAGGCTGGTTCTGCTCGGGTGACATCGAGATGGCCCCGGTGATCAGCCCGATCAGCCCCGACCTCTGACTGCGCATCATCCGCGCTGCACTCGAAGGCACATAGTCCAGTTGCGCTATGGCCGCCTCAACCGCCTCCCGGGTGGCCTTGCCAACCGGAGCGTCGCCGTTCAGCACACGGCTGACCGTTTTGGCCGAGACGCCCGCAATGCGGGCGACATCGTAAATCGTAGCCATGTCTCCCCCCCTCGGCACCAAGGTACCTGACACGTCCGGCTTATGACACCGGTGTCATGTCATCGGTGTCATAGGTGATTGCCAGATGATTCGTCAACAATTTCGTGACCAGTGCGCGTCGGGGCGGACAGGCATGAAACTGCCGCCGACCTG
>CANGHD010000252.1 GCA_947453525.1 Paracoccaceae bacterium
CGCTTCAAGGCCAGCTCAGCTGCGGCAACTCGGAAAAAGAGGGAGATCAATCATGCCTTGACCCAAACCTGACCCCCGGAACATAACCCTTTGGTGGGTCAGTTCTCGATGCAAATCCCGGGTCAGTTCTGCGTGGAAATCAACACAGACGCCACAGCGTTTCATCGCGGCCTGCAATGCCGGAGCCTCGGTGGCCCAGGGTGAGTTTCTGTGCTTCTTGAACAATGACACCGAACCGACGCCCGGCTGGCTGTCCGCGATGCTGGCCGCTTGCCGGATGGGAGCTGGTCTTGCCGGTGCGCGGCTAATCCTGCCTGACGGGCGGTTGCAAGAAGCGGGTGGCCTTCTCGACAACGCTGCCAACCCTGCCAATTTCGGGTCGGGAGGCCATCCGCTGGACCCGAGGTTTGCCTACCGGCGTGAAGCCGATTACCTTTCGGGCGCCGCATTGATGATCCCGCACGAGGTCTGGGAACGCGTTGGCGGTTTTTCGACCTATCTTGAAGGGATGTATTTCGAAGATACCGATCTCGCTTGCAAGGTGCATGCGACCGGTCTGCCTGTGGTCTACGTCTCTGCGGCAATCGTCATACACCACGAAGGTACCACCTCTGGCAAAGACGTGAAAACTGGCCCGAAGGCCTTGCAAGAGGTGAACCGGCCGCGTTTCCGTGACCGATGGGCCACGTTTCTGAGCAACCATCCGTCCCCGGACATGCCATTTGACCTTTGCGCGGATCACAGGTCGAAAGGTCGCATTCTCTTCGTCGATTTTTCTGTTCCGCGACCGGATCATGACGCGGGCGGCCATGCCAGCTTTGAAGAAATGCGGATGATGACTGCCCTCGGCTGGAAGGTCACCTTCATTGATGCTTCGGCGGCCTATCTGCCTGGATATGTCGAAGCCTTGCAGGATATCGGCGTCGAAGTGCTGCACGCCCCTTTCGTGTGCTCTGCTGAGGAGGCGATCAACGCGCGCGGGGCTGACATCGATCTGATCTATGTGAGCCGCTATTGGCTGGCCAAACGGCTGATCCCACTGCTGCGTGCCATCAATCCAGCGGCGCGGGCCGTGGTCAACGTCGCGGACTTGCATTTCCTGCGCGAGATGCGCGAGGCACGGCTGAACGGCGATCCGGCGGCGCTTGATGCTGCCCGCGCCCTGCGACGTGAAGAAATCGCCGCCCTGTCGCTCGCCGATCTTGTGCTGTGCTACAGCGCCACCGAAACCGCCATCCTGTGGGAGGCGAGCGATGGACAGATCGAAGCCCGCCTTTGCCCATGGGTCGAAGAGGTTGCCTGCACCGTTCCCCCGGCAACTGAACGGGCTGGGCTGTCCTTCCTTGGCGGTTTTGCCCATCCGCCCAACCTTCACGGCGTGCGCTGGTTCGTGTCCGAGGTGCTCCCTCTTTTGCCCGCCGCGGCGCTGGACGTTTACGGATCGGATGCCGGGCCAGAGGTGCAGGCGCTGGCCACGGCCCAGGTGCGGGTTCGCGGTTTTGCGCACGATGTTTCAGATTGTTTTGCCCGATATCGGGTGTTCGTCGCGCCATTGCTCGCCGGGGCCGGGGTCAAGGGCAAGGTGATCAAGGCGCTCTGCCACGGAATCCCCTGCGTATTGACGCCCGTTGCGGCCGAAGGGCTGGGCCTTGTGCATGGGGTGCACGCGTTGATCGTGGAAAGTCCGGCGGATTGGGCGGCGGCGATTGACCGCCTGTCGTCTGACGACGCGCTTTGGGGCGACATGTCGCAAGCCGCGCTTGATCATGCCCGGCGACACTATGGCCATGACGCCGGGGTGCGGACGATGGCTGCGCTGCTCGACGGTGTGCTGCGCCCAACCCTACCGAAAGTGGCGCCTCCAGAACTTCCAGCACCCGCTCTCGCCAAGGTTGACGATGCGGCACAGCGGCTCACCTTGCATTTCGAGGTGCAGCACCATGGCGCGCCGGATCCGGCGCTTTGGCTGGCGGACCTGCTGGCCGATCCACGTCACAGCCTGCATCTCAGCCTGGACGGTGACGAAGACGCGCTCGCCACAGGGCTCGCGGCGGCGCACAGTATGCGTGCAGGTTTTGCGCATTTCGACCTTACGCGATCACCGCATTTACGCTGGGGCGGTCCGTCGATCCATCTCGCGCTGATCGACCGTCTGCGCCAATCGCTTTCGATTTCGGGCTGGGAATATCTGATCAACTTGTCGGGCACGTGCGCACCGCTCCAACCTTTTGACGCATTGAAAGCACATCTGTCAGAGGCTCATGGGCGGGGTATCCGAGCACACTGCTTTTCATTCCCCATCGAGGATGGCCCACGTCTGCCGCTGCAATGCACTGACGGTCCGATGATCCGGGGTCGTGCCGGACGGGCGGAACTGCGCGGACCCGCCCCGCTGCTGGATTGGTTCCGTGATCCGGGGCGCAACCCGATCGTGAACCCCAACAACCGTCTCTTCGTCCATGTCTCCGAACCGGAAGGTGAGCGACACCTGCTTGATATACGCCCGCTGACCGCAGCTGAATTTGCGCTGCGGCGGCGTCTGTTGAGCAAAATCGTCCCATATGTCGGGCGGGCGTGGTTCGCGCTGCACCGTTCAGTCGTCGAAGCTCTCGTGCATTATCTTGACTCGCCGCGTGCCACGGACCTTGTCGCCGCGACATTACCTTCCGTATTCCCGGAAGAGTTGGTGATCCAGACCATTCTGGCCAATGGTTTGATTGCCGATACGGCGCAGGTCCAAGGGATGAACCTGCACCGCGACAACGCTTCACCCGCAGTCTATACCGATGCGGATGCGGCTTCGGTCCTGCGGCAGGACGGGTCGTTCTTTCTGCGCAAGCTGGACGCCGGCAAAGCGCCCATCACCCGCCGCGTGTTGGCAGACCGGGTCCGTGGCGACAAAGGTCGCATGGATCGCGCCTCACTGGCGCGCGACCCTTTCCCACTTGGCGGAGCCTGACATGATTGGTCCGGCCGTTGGGCCCCGGCGTGTGCTCGTGACGGGAGGCGCTGGCTTGATCGGATCGCATCTGATCGACGCGCTGCTAGATCGTGGCGAGACTGTTTTTTGTCTGGACACTTACGAGACGGGCGACCCGGGCAACCTGTCCCACCATGCCGACAATCCGCGCCTGACCCTGCTTGAGCGCGATGTCACCGATCCGCCGCATCTGGATGTAGACCAGATCTACAACCTCGCCTGTCCGGCGTCGCCTCCACAATACCAGCGCGATCCCATCCGAACACTGCGCACGTCGGTGCTGGGGGCGATGGCCATGCTGGACCTTGCCCACAGGACGCATGCCCGCATCCTGCAAGCCTCGACCAGCGAGGTCTATGGCGATCCGTTCGTGCATCCCCAACCGGAAAGCTATAACGGCAACGTCAACCCCATCGGCCCCCGCGCATGCTATGATGAAGGAAAACGCTGTGCGGAAACCTTGTTCTTCGACTATCGCCGAGTTCACGGCGTCTCCATTAAGGTCGCGCGAATATTCAACACCTACGGCCCGCGCATGCAGAGCAACGATGGCCGGGTCGTCACGAATTTCATCATTCAGGCTCTGCGCGGAACGCCGTTGACAATCTACGGCGATGGGCTGCAGACCCGATCTTTGTGCTATGTCGAGGACACGGTCGACGGGTTGATCCGGCTGATGGAAAGCCCCGATGACGTGACCGGACCCGTCAACATTGGTAATCCGACAGAACTGACGATGTTGGAACTGGCCGAGCAAATCATCGGGCTGACCGGCTCATCCTCGCCCGTCCTGCATATGCCGCTGCCTGCAGATGATCCGCGCCAGCGTCGCCCCGACATAAGCCTTGCGCGCGACCTGATGGGATGGTGTCCGAACGTGGCTTTGCAAGATGGGCTAAGGGCCACTATCCTGTATTTGCGTCAAACGCCGGTGCTTAAGCTTGCCGGTTGCTCACCGGTTTTGGCATGAGCTTTGTGTCATCACGCTCTTTCCTGAATGTGCCAACACTAGCCTCATCCGGCGCTGTCGTCGCAGCGCACCTGTTTCTTGACGCTGAAGATGGACGGCCCCGCTGATTCCCTCAAAGTAGGCCTTCTGGCTTTTGGCGCTGGATGCGGATTTCCGATGTTGGATCAAAGGCACGGGTCTGGAAGACACGTGCGAACTCTGCCACGCCGTCGCGCCGAAAAGAGCCTTTGCGCGAAGCGTTCCCTGCCTTTATTCGCCCGACAGATCATCCCGGAACCGATCCGTCTGATGCATGCGCTCATGTAGGATCGCTACGATGCCGATGTCGTCGTTC
>CANGHD010000253.1 GCA_947453525.1 Paracoccaceae bacterium
CCCAAAAGGCTGCGTCTTGTGATCATGGTCTTCCTCCCAGAAGTGGGGTTATCAAACCCCGGTTGTCAGTGGTTTTTCAAGTAGTCCATGCTGATCCGCGCCCCTTCGGCAGGGTCGGGCCAGGCATCGAGTTCGGCGCAGACCCAGCCCTGATAGCCGGTGTCGCGCAAAGCCTGCAGGATCGGCGCGGTCGGGATATCGCCGCGATCCAGAGGGGTGAAGGCGAAGGGCACGCGTTGGAAGCCCTTCAGATGGACGTAAGAGATCCGCTTGGCATGGTCGCGGATCAGCTGTGCCGGATCGCCGCCCGCTGCCGCAAGGTGTGCCGTGTCTGGGCAGAAATCGATGGCGGTCAGGTCGAAAATCTTGGCGATTGCGGCCGGACCTTCGACAATGGTCGACAGATGCGGGTGATAGTGGGCGCGCAGGCCGCGCGCCTCAGTTAAGTCCTTCACCCGGTCCAGGGCGGCCGCCAGCTTGTGGTAATCCGCCTCACGGATGCCATCAAAGCGCTTGGCCCCACCGCCCACCACCAGATGCGGCGCGCCCAGTTCGGCGGCGCGGTCGGCGGCGCGAGTCACGCGGGCCAGTTCCTCGGGCAGGATGTCATCGAAGATGAAATTCCCACCGGCATAGGCTGCGACCAGTTGCAGGCCGGATTGGCCCAGAAGCGCACGGAAATCGCTGGCGGAATGGTCCAGCAGGTTGCCGTCGAAGACTTCCACTCCCTCATAGCCGGCCGCAGCAATCTCGGCAAAGGCGCGGTCCATCTGGCCGAAGGTGCGATAGGCCAGTTGCGTGATTGAGGTCACCCCCACGGCGTCGCCACCAAGCGCGCCCCAGCAATTGGCGTGATAGGCCCGTTTCCAGACTGTCATGTTCCCCTCCCTTGGTACCTCAGGTTCCCTCGGACCTTTGGCGCACCGGCATCCGCCTGCCGATACGCATAGGGTTAAGATGAGAATCGTATCAGGTCAACATATTTTGCACGTAATGACGCACTCTTCTGCTGATTTATTACATAAGTATTTGCTTGATCGGACGAAAGCCCCGATTTAACAAGCGAAACAGGAGGATCAGCGCCGCGATGCCACAGGACCTGACCACGATGACTGCCGCCCCGCGCGGCAAGGGACGGCCGAAGGTGGCCGAAACGGCAGCGCCGTCGCTGGTGGAACTGCTCAATTTGATTCGGGCGGAAGACCCGACGACCCGTCAGGAGCTTGAACGGAAAAGCGAACTTGGTCGCGCCGTCGTGGCGGACCGGCTGACCCTGCTGACCGATCTGGGCCTGATCGATGAAAGCGAACTTGGCGCGGCGACCGGCGGTCGGGCGCCGCGTCTGGTGCGGCTTGCGGCGCGGCGCGGCCGGGTCCTGGTGGCGGCGCTCGACCAGTCTGCCCTGGGTGTCGGCGTGGCCGATCTTGCGGGCCATCTTCTGACCGAACACCACGAGGCGTTTGACCTGACCGCCCCGCCGCAGGCTTTGGCCGAACGGTTGACGACCCTGCTGCGCTGGTCGCTGGACCGGCAGGCCTCCCCGGCCGGGCTTTGGGGCATATCACTGTCGGTCCCGGGCACGGTGCCGGGGCCAACTTCGGGCGGGACGGGCGAATTCCTGACCCGGACCCCCGCCGTACTGCCCGCGTGGGAGGGTTTTCCGCTGGTCGAAATGCTGACCCGCAGCTTTGCGGCGCCGATCTGGATGCGCTCCTCGGTCGACACGATGACGATGGGGGAGTTGCATGGCGGGGCTGGGCAGGGGCTGGGCACGCTCTTGTTCATCGAGGTTGGGCGGCGGATCGGGGCCGGTATCGTCTCGGAGGGGCGGCTGTTTCGCGGGGCGCAGGGGGCCACCGGACTGATCGGCGCGCTGCCGGTGCATCTTGGCGAGCGCAGCGGGACGCTGGATGCCATGGCGGGAGCCGACATGATCCTGCGCGAAGGGCGCCTTGCGGCCGAGACCGGGCGCAGCGCCTTTCTGTCCGACCTTGTGCGCCGTGGCGGAGAGATCAGCGCCATCGACGTGGCCCAAGCGGCACAGATGGACGACACCGCCTGCGTGGACATCCTGACGACCTCGGGCCGCCTGATTGGTCAGGTGGTGGCGACGCTGACCAACACGCTGAACCCGGACGTGATCGTCTTGTCCGGCGCGATCGTGCAGACCAATGACATCATCCTCGCCGCCGTGCGCGAGGCGGTTTATGGGGCGAGCCATCCTTTGGTGACACGCGATCTGCGGATCATCCGCAGCCAGATGGGGTCCTCGGCTGGCCTATTGGGGGCGGCGCGGGCCGGGGCGGAACTGCTGTTTGCGCCGGGTTTTCTGAAGGATTGGGTGATGCAGGGAAGCCCGCTGAAGCATCCCGGCTTTGCAGCCTTCCGCGCCGGGCTTGACACGGCACCTCCGCCGCCTGCACCCTCCCCTCCCCCCTCAAAAGGTGCGCCATGACAATCTCCGGCCTTGGCCCCCATGGCGAACGCGCCGCCCCGCCCGAGCGAGTCACCCTGCTGCCCGAGGATCGCGCGGCGGCCAAGGCCAAGGGCTTTCGCGTGGCCGTCGTGCTGCACACGCTGGAAAGCGACTGGGCGCGCCAGCAACTGTCGGGGATCGTGGGGATCTTGGGGGATTGCGGCACGGCTGTGACCCATGTGATCGACTGCGGCTTTTCGCCCTCCTCGCAGGTCAAGGCGCTGGATGGGCTTCTGGCGCAAAGGCCCGATGCGGTGATTTCCTTGCCCGTTGCAAACCAGGAGGTGGCGCTGGCCCATGCCAGACTGGCCGAGGCCGGCATCCGGCTGGTGCTGCTGGACAATGCCCCGACCGGCCTTTTGCCCGGCACCCACTACGGCACCCTGGTCTCGGCCGACAACTTCGGGCTGGGTCTCATCGCGGCCGAGGGTCTGTCGCCGCACCTTTCCCCGGGCGCCAAGGTCGGGCTGCTGGGCTATGCGGCCGATTTCTTTGCAACCAATGAGCGCGAGATTGCCTTCACGCGATGGATGCAGACCCGCCGCCCCGATGTGACGATCTGTCAGGACGGCTTTGGCCGCATCGACGAAGCCACGCCGCGTACGGAAGCTCTGCTGGCGGCCCATCCTGACCTGATGGGAATGTTCGTTGTCTGGGACACCCCGGCCCTCAAAGCCGCCGAGGTCCTGCGTCGCGATGCGCAGCACATTCCAATGGCGACAGTCGATCTGGGTGAAGAGGCCGCCATTGGCTTGGCCCAAGGCGCGCCCTTCGCCGTCATCGCGGCGCAGCAGCCCTATCTACAAGGCGTGGCCGCAGCACAGACCACTATTCTCACCCTGCTGGGGCGCCTGACCCCGGCATGGATCGCCCTGCCCGGCATCGCCGTCACCCGCGCCAATGTGGTGGAAAGCTTCCAACGCATCTGGCGCAGCCCGGCCCCGCAATCGGTCTTGCAGGCCATGGGCCTGATCCGCTGAGACCGCAGTTTGGCACAGGGCCTGTGTCGATCACAGCAGGCGAGACCTGGGTGTGCTTACAGAGTGCCCCCGAGCATCCTTCTTTGCCGCACCAACAGTTCTCGCGCCCTGTGCAGCGTCAGGACCGACAGGTGGTCTTGGTTCTTCAAACCTATCAAGCGCATCCTTTGACGGGTGAGCGCTTGACAGATCGTGTCAACCTCTGACGCGCGGGTCTTCCCGCGGTCCACCCAAGGGTTGACCTGAGCAGGCGGCATCAGTTTGGCTCATGGCCGGGCCGACCAATATCGCTGGTCCCACAGGACGTTGGGACGGCGTTCATGCCGACAAAACAGGCCGACAAAACGCCGAAAATTGCAGCTCCTCCGCCCTTCTTCGCGGCCAGCGCATGAAGATCGCGCCCTCCCCCATCAATATCCCGTGAACTTGAAACAACGACTTAGCCAGGTCGGGTCGCACAGTCAAAACAGCTGTCATCCTGGTTCCTCCCAATACCAAAGCCCCGATCGTAGCACGTCGCCAATCCGCGCCCCGGATGGAACAAGGGTCGTCCACCATGTCGAAAAGCGAAGGCCGAAACAGATGCCCGGCGACCGATGGGACAAAGTTCCGATGCTCTTGCCGCGACGTGAAACCGATCCGTTTGAGCGCGTGGCACTCGCGGTTATGACCAATCGCCGGGCGGACTTCCTTGGGCAGGCTATCCTGATGGGGGACACGGGCTATCCTTATGGCCTATGTCGAAACACCAATCGTGCATGGTAGAAGTGCACTCTCGTTCAGCGGAACGGGCATCGCCGACAGATCAACACATTCAGGAAGACCG
>CANGHD010000254.1 GCA_947453525.1 Paracoccaceae bacterium
GGAAAACGACGGCATCTCCGGCGCCGTGGCCGAGCTTTGCTTCGGCGCGGGCCGCGCCTATCAGGATTTCGTCTATGCCACGATCTCCACCGGCATCGGCGGCGGCATCGTGGTGAACGGCCGCCCGCTGCGGGGCAGACGCGGCATGGCCGGCCACATCGGCCACATGGCCTTCCACCGTGACTGGCCGCGCCACAAGGGCGGCAAACTCCCCGCCTTCGAGGACTACGGCGCTGGCCCCGCCCTCACCGCCCGCGCCATGGCCCTTGCGGCAAAGACCCCGACCTCCACGCTCCACTCCGAAATCCTCGACGCCCGCGCCGTCTACCGGGCTGCTGCCCAAGGCGACCACCTCGCCCAACGCCTCGTGCACGACGAGGCCGAACTCCTCGGCATGGGCTTCGCCAGCCTCGCCCACATCCTCTCGCCGCAAGCCATCATCCTCGGCGGCGGCATGGCGCAAGCCTGGGACCAGTTGCAGCCCACCCTGCAAGCCTCGCTTGACGCCCACCTCAAGCCGGGCTTCGAGGGCATCCCCATCCTGCGCGCCGAACTCGGCACCACCTCGTCCCTCATCGGTGCTGCGGCCCTGATCTTCCGCCCCGAACTGGCCTCAAGCCACCCCTGACCCGCCCCCAAGATTTTTCGCCGAAAAATCTTGGGCTTCCCGCCCGATCCGCGCCGATAAATTGCCGATTCCCTCCGCGCCAATCCGCGCCTACACTGACCCGACAAAACCGGCTGAGTCGGTTCAATTTCAGGGGAAAAGACATGGCAAAAGGTCTCGGCAAGCGCAAAGAAGTCAAGAAGCCGAAGAAGGAAGTGGTCAAGCCCGGCCAGACAATCGCCGTGGCCTCCACCAAGGGCGGCCTGAACGTCAACAAGCCGAAAGAATAAGGGCAGGGGGTTACGCCCCCTCCTTCACCGCCTCCATCGCCACATAGGTCGAAGTCCCTGCCACATGCGGCAGGGCCGAGATACGTTCCGCCAGCACACGCCTGTACGCCTGAATATCCGCCGTCCTGACCTTCAGCAGATAGTCAAACCGCGAGGCGATCATGTGGCATTCCTCAATCTCGCCCACCAGCAGCACCGCCTTGTTGAAGGCCTGCAACGCCGCCTCCCGCGTGTCAGACAGCCGCACTTCCACAAACGCCACATGCGCCTGCCCGATCTTCAGCCGGTCCAGCCGCGCCCCATAGCCCCGGATCACGCCGCAAGCCTCCAGCCGCTTCATCCGCGCCTGTGTGGGCGACTTCGACAACCCGATCCGCGCGGCCAGTTCGGTAGCACTGATCCGCCCCTCGGCCTCCAGCACCTCAAGTATCGCCATGTCATAGCTGTCCAGCAGGTCATTCAGCATGTCAAAGCCCTCAAGTTCAGTCGATCCGCCCGGCAAATGCCCCATCTTCAGGACAATTCCCTGCCCAACCCCTGCTAAACTGCCCGCAAGACAAGGGGAAGCAAAATGACCGACGCCCGCACTCAAGACGCATGGCACATCATCGAACACGGCGCACTGGCGGATGAAGCCACCCTCGTCGCCCAAAATCTGAGCCAAGCCGCCCTCGACCCCACCGCCCGCGTCGCCATCACCACCAGCGCCGCCGCCCTCGTCGCCGCCATCCGTGCCTCCGCCAAACCCGGGTTGATGGAGGTGTTCCTTGCCGAATACGGCCTCTCCACCGACGAGGGCGTTGCCCTCATGTGCCTCGCCGAAGCGCTCCTCCGCGTCCCCGACGCCCCCACGATGGACGCCCTCATCGAAGACAAGATCGCCCCTGCCGACTGGGGCCGCCACTTGGGCAAATCCTCCTCCAGCTTGGTGAACGCCTCCACCTGGGCCCTGATGCTGACCGGAAAGGTCCTCGACGACCGCGAACCCGGCGTCGTTGGCCACCTCCGCGCCGCCATGCGCCGGTTGGGAGAGCCGGTGATCCGCACCGCCGTCACCCGCGCCATGAAGGAGATGGGCCGCGCCTTCGTGCTGGGGGAGACCATCGACGCCGCCATGACCCGCGCCCGCGACCTTGAAGCCAAAGGCTACACCTACTCCTACGACATGCTGGGCGAAGCCGCGCGGACCGAGGCCGACGCCCACCGCTACCATCTGTCCTATTCCGCCGCGATCACCGCCATCGCCCGCGCCGCCACAACCGGCGACATCCGCACCAACCCCGGCATCTCGGTCAAACTCTCCGCCCTGCACCCCCGCTACGAGGTCGCCAACCGCGCCAAGGTCCTCACCGAACTCGTCCCCCGCGTCCGGGCGCTGGCAGGCCTCGCCCGCGCCGCAGGCCTTGGCCTGAACATCGACGCCGAGGAAGCCGATCGCCTCTCCCTCTCGCTCGAAGTCATCGAAGCCACGCTGTCGGATGAAAGCCTCAAAGGCTGGGACGGCTTCGGGGTGGTCGTCCAAGCCTATGGCCGCAGGGCAGGGGCCGTCATCGACTGGCTCCACCAACTCGCCACCAAACTCGACCGCAAAATCATGATCCGCCTCGTCAAAGGGGCCTACTGGGACTCCGAGATCAAACGCGCCCAGACCCTCGGCCTGACCTCCTTCCCCGTCTACACCCGCAAGCAGGGCACCGACGCCTCCTACCTCGCCAACGCCCGCAAACTCCTAAGCCTCACTGACCGCATCTACCCCCAATTCGCCACCCACAACGCCCATACCGTCGCCGCCATCCTCCACATGGCCGCCGACGCTAGCCTCCCTAGCGGCACTTACGAATTCCAACGCCTCCACGGCATGGGCGAACGCCTCCACGACATCGTCCTGACCGAGAACCACACCCGCTGCCGCATCTACGCCCCCGTCGGCGCCCACCGCGACCTCCTCGCCTATCTCGTCCGCCGCCTCTTGGAGAACGGCGCCAACTCCTCCTTCGTCAACCAGATCGTGAACGAGGACCTCTCCCCCGAGGCCGTCGCCGCCTGCCCCCTGACACAGTTGGAATCCCTCCCCCCCACCAGCAAAGCCATCCCCCCCGGCACCGACCTCTTCCTGCCCCGCGTCAATTCCAAAGGCTTCGATCTCACCTCCGCCAACGACCTCGCTTTCATCGAGTCCGCCCGCTCCCCCCACCAAAAGACCATCTTCGAAGCCGCCCCCCGTCTGGCAGGCCACGTCGCCGGGGCGCTGCGCATCGGCATCGCCAACCCGTCAGACGGCACCCTCACCGGCCACGTCGTCACCTCTGGCCAGCCCGATGTCGAAACCGCCCTCCACCTCGCCGAACCCTGGATCGCCCCCGCCCAAATCCGCGCCGAAATCCTGAACCGCGCCGCCGACCTCTACGAATCCCACTTCGGCCCCATCTTCGCCCTCTTGACGCGCGAGGCCGGAAAAACCCTCCCCGACGCCGTCTCCGAACTGCGCGAGGCCGTCGATTTCCTGCGCTACTACGCCATCCAAGCCCAATCCGAGAAAGCCCCCGCCAGAGGCACCTTCGCCTGCATCTCCCCCTGGAACTTCCCGCTGGCCATCTTCACCGGCCAGATCGCCGCCGCCTTGGCCACCGGCAACGCCGTCATAGCCAAACCGGCCGAGCAAACCCCCCTCATCGCCTATCTCGCCACCAACCTCCTTCTCCAAGCCGGCGTCCCTCCAACCGCCCTGCAACTCCTGCCGGGAGACGGCACCATAGGTGCCGCCCTCACCAAAGACCCGCGCATCAAAGGCATAGCCTTCACCGGCGCCACCGAAACCGCCCTGAAAATCCGCGCGAACATGGCCGACCATCTGGACCCCTCCGCCCCCCTGATCGCCGAAACCGGTGGCCTCAACGCCATGATCGTCGACAGCACGGCGCTGCCCGAACAAGCCGTCCGCGACATCATCGCCTCGGCGTTCCAATCCGCAGGCCAGCGCTGCTCCGCCCTGCGCTGCCTCTACGTGCAAGAAGACATCGCCCCGGCGGTCCTGCACATGCTGGAAGGTGCCATGGACACCCTCACCATCGCCGACCCGTGGAGCCTCTCCACCGACCTAGGCCCGGTGATCGACCTTGAGGCGCAATCTGCCATCACTGCCTACATCGAGACCGCCCGCGCCGAAGGCCGCCTCGTCAAACAACTCACCGCCCCCACGCAGGGAACCTTCATCCCCCCCACCATCCTCCGCGTGACCGGCATCGCGGATATGCCAAGGGAGATCTTCGGCCCCGTCCTCCACGTCGCCACCTTCAAGGCAGGCGAGGTCGAGAAGGTCGTCCAAACCATCAACGCCACAGGCTACGGCCTGACCTTCGGCCTGCACTCCCGCATCGA
>CANGHD010000255.1 GCA_947453525.1 Paracoccaceae bacterium
ACGAAGGCTCGATGGCGCTGAACCAAGCGATCCGCGTGATGAAGGAGTCGGGCCGCGCCGTTCTGATCATGGCGCACCGTCCGGCCGCCATTCAGGAATGCGACCTTTTGCTGGTGCTGGAAGACGGCACCCGCCGCGCCTTTGGCCCTCGCGATCAGGTCTTGAAGGAAATGGTCAAGAACCACGCCGAAATTGCGAAATCCCCAACGCCCGGAGGTGTGTCTTGAGCGACGAAATGAAGGCCCTCCCCGGCCAGCCCGCAGCAGCAACCCCGCCCGCAGCACCCTCCGCCGCAGCGGCCCCATCCGTGCCGGTTCCAGGCCAGGCGCCAGCCACTCCTGCCCCAGCCGCCGCGACCCCGACCGAGGCCCAATCCGGTCCGGCCGCGCCTGCCGAGGGGGCCGCAACGCCCGCTTCCCCGCCCGCGACGCCCGCCGCCACCGCTCTGGCGCAGCCCGCCCCGTCCTCGGTCGCAGCGCCGCGCAGCACCGCGCTCTCGACCGAGGTGCGTCCGCCCAAGATGCATCAAGCGCCGCCGCCCAATCCCAGGGCCTGGTCCTCCAGCCGCCCGATCTGGACCGGCGTCGTCACGATTGCCACGCTGATCGCCTTCTTCGTCGGCTGGGGCATGTTCACCACGATCTCCGGCGCGGTGATCGCATCGGGTGTCATTCAGGTTGAACAGAACCGTCAGGTCGTCCAGCACCCGGACGGCGGCCTTGTCGCCGAGATCAATGTCGAAGAGGCGCAGGCCGTCAAATCCGGTGATCTTCTGATCCGTCTCGACGGCACGCAGGTCAAAGCCGAACTGGCCATCGTCGAGGGCCAGTTGTTCGACGGCATGGCCCGCAAGGCCCGACTGGAGGCCGAGCGGGACGACTTGCCCTCCGTCACCTTCCCCAAAGAGTTGACCGACCTTGCCGCCAGCCGCCCCGATGTCGCCGAGGCGATCGAGGGGCAAAAGCGCCTGTTCACCGCCCGTCTTGAAACCCAGACCGCGCAGATTGACCAGCTGAACAAGCGCCTTGATCAGATCGGCTCGCAAGATCAGGGCATCACCGCACAAATGGCCGCCATCGATGACCAGATCAGCTTGCTGCAACCTGAAATCAACGACCAGCAAACCCTGCTCGACAAGGGCCTGACGCAATCCTCCCGCATCATGGACCTCAAGCGCGAAGTGGCGCGGCTGGCGGGCAACCGGGGCGAAATGCAATCCAACCTCGCGCAAGCCGAGGGCAAGGCCACCGAAACCCAGTTGCAGATCCTGCAGATCAAGTCGGCCCGGCGCGAGGATGCCAACACGCAACTGCGTGACATGGGCGACAAGACGCTGGAACTGGCCGAACGCCGCCGCGCCCTGACCGAACAGGTCGCCCGGCTTGACATCCGGGCCCCGGTGTCAGGTGTGGTTCTGGGTCTGACCGTGACCACGCCCCATTCGGTGATCCGCCCGGCCGACCCGATCCTGTACATCATCCCGCAGGATCGTCCGCTGATCATCATCGCCCAGATCCCGCCGATCCATGTCGACGAGGTGCACGTCGGCCAGGAAGTCCACGTCAGCTTCGCCGCCTTCTCGGCCCGCACCACGCCGCAACTGAACGGCAAGCTGACCACGATTTCCGCCGATGCCATCACCGATCAATCCAGCCACCAAAGCTATTACCGCGCCGAAATCACGCTGGATCCGGGCGAAATCGCCAAGCTCAAGAATGAAAAGCTGGTGCCCGGCATGCCGGTGCAAGCCTATATCGGCACGGGCGACCGCACGCCGATGGCCTATCTCCTGAAGCCGTTCACCGACTACTTCAAGATGGCCATGCGCGAGAACTAACTGATTGGCATGACGGCAAACTCCGTCGCGATCCAGTCATGTCTTTACCCTGTCATGGCCTGCAGCTAGCCTGCAGGCCAAATGCTTTGTGAGGAATCATGTCCGCGATCGAAACCCGACTGTCAGCACTTGGCATCACCCTGCCCACAGCCCCCGCCCCTGCAGCGAATTACGTGCCCTTCGTTCAGGTCGGCACCCAGGTCTATATCTCCGGCCAGATCAGCCGCGACGCTGCGGGTGGCCTGATCACCGGCAAGCTCGGCGCGGATCTTGACGTGGCCCAGGGGGCCGAGGCGGCAAAGACCTGCGCCATAGCCCTTCTGGCCCAGTTGAAAGCCGCCTGCGGTGGTGACCTTAACCGCGTCGCGCGCGCGGTCAAACTGGTGGGCTTCGTGAACTCCACCGCCGATTTCACCGACCAACCCAAGGTGATCAACGGCGCCTCCGACTTTCTGGTCGCCGTCATGGGCGACGCAGGCCGTCACGCCCGATCTGCGGTTTCCGCGGCCTCGCTGCCCTTGGGCGTGGCTGTCGAAATCGAAGCCATCTTCGACGTGCTCTGATGCCGCCCCTGCCCCACAAAGCCGTGCCGCTGCCGCAGGCCTTCCTGCGCGCCCCCATCGCACACCGCGCCCTGCATGACCTGGCGCACCGCCGCATCGAGAACTCCGCCTCCGCCATCCGCGCCGCCCGCGCCGCGGGCTACGGCATCGAGATCGACCTGCAACTGTCCTCGGACGGCGTGCCCATGGTCTTTCACGACGAAGAGCTTGACCGCCTCACCACCGAACAGGGCCCGCTGAACGCCCGCACCGCCGCCGAACTCACCCGCATCAAGCTGACCGGGTCGGACGACACCATCCCAACCCTGTCGCAAGTCCTGGCCCTGATCGGCGGTGCGGTCCCCCTGCTGATCGAGGTCAAGGACCAGTCCCTGACCCTGTCCGACACCGACGGCCGCCTGGAAAACGCCACCGCCTTCGAATTGGAGCATTACTCCGGGCCGGTGGCGTTGATGTCGTTCAACCCGCTGTCGATCCAACACCTGGCTCAGGTCATCCCTCAGGTGCCGCGCGGCCTGACCACCTGCGCCTATGAGGCGGACTGGGCCACGGTCCCTCAAGCCACCCTCGACCGCCTGCGCGAGATCCCGGACTACGACCGCACTTATTCCAGCTTCATCAGCCACGAAGCGTCAGATCTCGCCCGCCCCCGCGTCGCAGAACTCCATTCCCAAGGCGCCCATATCCTGTGCTGGACGATCCGCTCTGCGCAAGCCGAGGCAGAGGCGCGCAAGATCGCCCAGAACATCACCTTCGAAGGCTACACTGCCGCTTTCCCCGCTTGACGCCGGCCCCCGCCACACCATCATCTGCAGGGCAAACGGAGGGCGCATGACCTACGAGATAGCCCTGCTGGACGGCATGTCTGCCATCCCTGCCGCCGATTGGGACGCCTTTGCGAACCCCAGCGGCGGCGTGCCCATCGACCCGTTCACCACGCACCGCTTCCTCGTGGCGCTGGACCGCTCACGCTCGACCGGCAAAGGCACCGGCTGGCAATCCCGGCCGCTCGTCCTGTACAACGACGGCAAGCCCGCCGCCGCGATGCCGCTTTACGTGAAAACCAACAGCCAAGGCGAATACATCTTCGACCACGGCTGGGCCGAGGCCTTGGAGAATGCCGGCGGCACCTACTACCCCAAACTGCAATCCGCCGTCCCCTTCACCCCCGCCACGGGCCGCCGCTTCCTCGGTGACCCCGCCTTGGCCCCCCTGCTGCTGGATGCCGCCATCGGCATCACCAAAGACAACGGCCTGTCGTCCCTCCACATCACCTTCTGCACCGCCGAGGAAGCCGAGGCGCTGGAAGGCCACAACGGCACCCTCCACCGCGTCACCCAGCAATTCCACTGGGAAAACCACGGCTACGCCAACTTCGATGCCTTCCTGTCAGACCTCGCCTCCCGCAAGCGCAAGATGATCCGCAAAGAGCGTGAGACGGCCCAAGGCCACGGCCTGACGATCCGCACCCTGACCGGAGACGACATCAAGCCCGAACACTGGGACGCCTTCTGGACCTTCTACCAGGACACCGGCGCGCGCAAATGGGGCCAGCCCTACCTGACCCGCGCCTTCTTCCATGAACTCCACGACACGATGCGCGCCGACGCGCTCCTCTGCCTCGCCTTCGACGGTGACCGCGCGGTGGCGGGTGCCCTGAACTTCATCGGCCGCGACACACTGTTCGGCCGCTACTGGGGCTGCACCGAAAACCACTCCTGCCTGCATTTCGAACTCTGCTATTACCAGGCCATCGACTGGGCCATCACCCATGGCCTGAAACGGGTGGAGGCTGGCGCCCAAGGCGAACACAAACTCGCCCGCGGCTA
>CANGHD010000256.1 GCA_947453525.1 Paracoccaceae bacterium
CGAGATCGCCAGCACCGCAATCGCCAAGGCCGGCATCAGGGCCGCCGCCTTGCCGTAAACCAGACCATCCTTGTTTTCCCGCACCATGCCGCCCCAATCCGACAAGGGCGGCTGGATGCCGAGGCCAAGAAAACTGAGCGTCGAAATGAACAGCACTGCGAATATGAAGCGCAGGCCGAATTCGGCCACCAGGGGCGTCAGCGCATTTGGCAGGATCTCGCGGAAAATGATCCACGATTGCTTCTCGCCGCGCAGTCGCGCCGCCTCGACATAATCCATCACCGCGATATCCACCGCCACGGCACGGGAGAGCCGGAACACCCGCGTGGAATCCAGCACGCCCATCACCAGAATGAGCACCGTCAGGTTCAACGGCAGCACCGACAGCACAACCAAAGCCACTATCAGCGAGGGCACCGCCATCATCAGATCGACCAGCCTTGAAAGGCCCGTATCCACCCACCCACCCCGCGTCGCCGCCAGAAACCCGAAGAACGCCCCCATCCCGAACGACAGCAAAGACGACACCAGTGCCACGAAGATCGTCACCGCCCCGCCATAGATCAACCGGCTCAGAATATCCCGCCCGATCGTATCTGTCCCCAGCCAGAACTGCGCCGACGGCCCCTCCCACACTTTCCCCACCGCCGCATCAATCGGATAGGGCGCGATCCACGGCGCAAGCACAGCGGACAGCACGAAAATCGAGGTCATCACGATCCCGATCAGGGCCGACAGCGGAATTCTCATTTCGGATGCCTCAGCCGCGGGTTGGCGATGATGCCGACCAGATCGGCAAGGATGTTCAGCCCGATATAGACGGCGGCAAAGATGATCCCCACGGCTTGCACAACCGGCAGGTCCCTCTTCGCCACATGATCCACCAAATACTGGCCGAGGGCGTTGTAGGAAAACACCACCTCCACCACGACGACCCCCACCACCAGATAGGCGAGGTTGATCACGACGACCGAGATGATCGGCGCAATCGCATTCGGCAAAGCGTGCCGCCAGATCACCTGCATCGGGCTGAGGCCCTTGAGTTCCGCCGTCTCGATATAGGCCGATTGCATCACGTTCAGGATCGCCGCCCGCGTCATCCGCATCATATGCGCCAGCACCACCATCACCAGCACGATCACCGGCAGGGCTACCGCCTTCAGTTGCGCGAAGAAGCCCATGCCCGGAAACACCATCGAGACGGGTTGGAAGATCGGGACAACCTGCGTCAAAAGGTAAATCACGAAATAGGCCGCCACGAACTCCGGCAGGGAGATTGTCGCCAGCGTCACGCCAGAGATCACCTTGTCTGGCCAGCGCCCGTTATACCGCGCTGCCAGCAGACCCAGACCAATCGCCAAAGGCACTGCAACAACCCCGGCGCAGATCGCCAGAAACAGCGTATTGCCCAGCCGCTGGCCAATCGCATGGGCAATATCCTGCTTGTTGGTCAAGGCCTTGCCCAGATCGCCCTGCAAGGCATGACCCAGCCAGGTGAAATAGCGCTGCCACGCCGGTTCGTTCAGCCCCAGGGACTCGCGCAGGTTGGCCAAGGCCTCTGGCGTGGCCGATTGCCCAAGGATCGCCTGCGCCGTATCGCCCGGCAGCATCTCGACCCCCAGAAAGATCACGACCGATACCGCCAGCAGCAATATCAGGCCCAGCGCCACGCGCTGGACCACGAGTTTGATCAGGGGATGCACCGCAGCCTCAGGCGTTCAGCCAGCACATGCTCAGCGCCTTGCCGTCCATCAGCGTGCCCGCCGGGTTGGCAATCCAGCCGCCCACTTCCTTGCGGCGGCCTTCCACCCAGTCGTTGAACATCGGGCAGATCAGACCCCCGGTGTCGCGCACGATATTGGCCAGTTCGCTGTACATCGCCTTGCGCTTTGTCGCGTCCAACTCGCCCCGTGCGGCGATCAACACCTCGTCGAAATGCTTGTCGATGAACTTGGTGTCGTTCCAGTCAGCGGTCGACAGATACGCGGTGGAATACATCTGATCCTGCACCGGACGCCCGCCCCAATAGCTGGCGCAGAACGGGGCCACGTTCCAGACGTTCGACCAATAGCCGTCATCGGGCTCCAGCTTGACCTGCAGCGGAATGCCAGCGGCTTTGGCCGAGGCCTGGAACAGTTGCGCCGCCTCCACAGCACCGGGGAAAGCGCCCGGAGCGACCTGCAGAACGATGGGCGAACCGTCATGACCCGATTTCTTGTAGGCCGCCAAAGCCGCCGCCGCATCGTATTCGCGCTGCGGGATCGAGTCGTCAAACAGCGGATAAGCCGCGTTGATCGGGAAGTCGTTCCCGCGCGAGCCCATGCCGCCCAGGATCTTGTCCACCATCTCCTGCCGGTTGATCGCAAGCTTCAGCGCCATGCGCAGGTCGTTGTTGTCAAACGGCGCTTTGGTGCATTCCATGATGAAGACGTAGTGCCCTGGCCCTGCGGCCCGCTCGATCACCACATCCGTGTTGCCCTTTAGCATGTCGGCAATCTTGGGGTCGACGCGGCTCATCATATGGATCTGCCCGGCCTGAATGGCGGCGGTGCGGGCCGTGTTGTCGTTGATCGACAGCACTTCCACCTGATCGGCGAAGCCGCGGTTGGCGTCCCAGTAGTTCGCATGCTTTTCAAAAGCGGTCCGCACGCCCGGCTCGTTCTCGGTGACCTTGTAGGGACCAGAACCGATGCCGGCAGACGGATTGTCCACGCCGCCACCGGGCTGGATGATCAGGTGATAGTCGGCCATCAGGAAGGGCAGGTCGGCATTGGCGGCGTTGAGGGTGAGGGTCACCATGTCACCCTCGGCCTTCATCTCCTTGATGCCTTTGACAAGACCCAAGGCCCCCGACTGTGACTTTTCATCGGTATGCCGCTTCAGCGTGGCAATCACGTCATCAGCGGTCAGCGTCGCACCATTGTGGTATTCCACGCCCTTGCGGATCTTGAACATCCACTGCGTCGCGTCCTTGTTGGAAGACACCTCTTCGGCCACCCGCATCTCGACCTGACCCTTCAGGCCCGCATCGACCAGCGTCTCTCCCCAGGTGGAGTTGATCATGAACGGCACGTCGGAAGCGGCCAGCGCCGGGTCCAGCGAGTCGGTCGACTGGCCGCCCTGCACGCCCGCCCGCATGATGCCGCCCTTGACCGGCGTCTCGGCAAAGGCCGCCGTGGAAAGCATCGCCCCCGCGATTGCGGTCGAAACACCCAAAGCGCCCGCACGGCCGACAAACTCACGCCGGTTCATCTTGCCCGCCGAGGCAAGGCTCAGCAGGTGGTTCAATTCATTGGACATGGTCTTCTCCCTGTTTCGCTTCCCGGGTCCCCGGGTTTTTCTTGATTGCGGAATCAATAAAACGTGATTCTCCATTTCGACCAAGGACTATTTCTGCAGCCCTTGTTCCCCCTCAGACAAAGCGCCGGTCCACGCTTTCGTCCCAGTCGCGGGTAAAGACCAAGCGGTCGCCTTCCCAAGCGGTCAGCTTCGCCGTCATGCGCAGTTCCGTGGCCGAGCAGGTCATCTCCGCCTCCGCCCTTGTCCGCACCGCCCGAGTGCCGCGCGACAGCCGCTGCTCCCAGACATGCACCGCCCGGGCCGAGGTCGGATCGTCAGCGCAAATCTCCCAAAGCTCGGACATCGTCTCGCCGGTCACCAAGCCGTGGGTCAGGTTCTCCACATCCCCCAGATCATCCTCGACGATCAGCCGATGCACTCCGGTCAGCAAATCCGTCTCGATCCGACGCGCAGAAGCGCCCGGCCGGATCTCCCGATGCTTCCACGGTTCCGCCGTCTCCGCCGCCGGAGGCTCCCACTCCGCGCCCGACCCCTCATGCACCGGCAAATCCAGACTGCCCCCGGTCAAGGTCAACACCCCCGCCTCGGGCGACGGCCAGACAAACGGCCAATAGCTGTTGGAAAACGCCAGCCGCAGCCGATGCCCCGCCGAGGCGCGATAGGCCATCTGGTCCAGCGCAAACTCAACCTCAATGACCTCGCCCGGCACCATGGGCTTGGGCGTCTCCCGGCTCTCCCTGTGGCACAAATTGAACATCCCATGCGCAATCCGCACCGAACTGCCATCCGGCCCCACATCACACAACCGCGCCACCACAAACCCCAAAGCCTTGTCCGAGGCCACCCGCAGCCTCACCCGCGCCGCCCC
>CANGHD010000257.1 GCA_947453525.1 Paracoccaceae bacterium
CCCATCGAAAGGTCAAAGAAGGCCGAGTAATAGCCCAAGGCCCGCCCCACCCGCTCTGGCGCTACGGCGCGCACTGCCTCGCGGCCCAACGCCGGGTAGATGAAGGCATAGCCGGCACCCGCCAGAAAGCTCGCCATCAGGGCCACGGTCTCAAAGCCGCCCTGCATCAGTCCCGCCAGTCCCAGAATCTGCACTGACAGAAAGACCAGCGCCGTCTTGCGCCCGCCCAGCCGGTCGGGAAGGCTGGAAAAGGCCAGCCGCATCAGCACCAAAGCCACCGCAAAGGCGCTGAACGGCGCCCATGTCGGCTGCCAGCCCCGGTCCAGGAACAACAGGACCGAAAAGAACGCCATGGCACTATAGCTGAACCCGGCCAGCCCTGCCGCCATTCCCGGCCGTGCCACTGCCGCCAGAACCGAGGGCCCCTTGCCGTCCGTCTTGGGCACCGGAACCGGGCCGGGTCGCGGCAGGATCAGGGCCGCCGTCAGAACCGGGATTACCAGCGTGATCCAGGCGATCCCGCCAAAACCCATGACCGCATAAAGCGCACCTCCCAATGGCCCACCCACAGCCAACGCCACATAAAGCGCTGTCCCCGTCCAACCGATCACCGCCCCCGCCCGGTCTTGTCCGGCCAGCGCCAGCCCCCAGGATTGACCGGCGGTGATGATGAAACTCTCTGCCCCGCCCAGCAGCACCCGTGCCACTACAAGGCTGGCCAAAGCCGTGGACGGCGCGGCCTTCAGCAGCACTGAGGTCAGGTAAAATCCACCTGCCGCAAAGCTCAATGCCAGACCGGCCAGCATAGCCGCCTTGGGCCCTTTGTGGTCCGCCATCCGCCCGGACCAGATGCGGGCAATCACGGCGCTGACGAACTGCGCCCCGGCGACAGCCCCGACGACATCTGCGCCAAAACCAAGCTCGGCGTGGATATAGAGGGGCAGCGTCGCCAGCGAGGCGCCGGTGATCAGAAAGATCATGCCAACCGCCAGAAGGGCCGGGAGAACGGTGGCAAGCAAGGAACGGTCGTCGGTCACGCTGGCCTCGAGTCGGAAAAGAGGGTGCCTCAGGATCGCGCTTTGTGGAAGAATGTCCAGCCGACTTTTCACTAGGGCAATGTGATGCGGCTTCCATTTATCGACAGGGTCTATGAGGCCAATAGGCCCTGCGCCATAGTGTCTGCGGCCACGATGCCCTATGTTAGACGTATCCCCACCAAATCCCGAGGTCCCGTGACCGGCTTGTCCAGCCCAAACGAAGCTGTCGCGCGCCCGGCTTGGGGTGGCGTGCTGGCTATGACGCTGTGCGTCATGGTGTTGATCGCATCCGAATTCATGCCAGTCAGCCTGCTGAGCCCCATTGCCCGTGAGCTTGGCCTGACGGAGGGGCAGACTGGGCAGGCCATCTCGATCTCCGGTCTGTTCGCGGTGATCTTCAGTCTGACGTGGCATCGGGTGCTGCGTTTGATGGATCGGCGCCGGGTGATGACCCTGATGGCGGGTTTGCTGGCGCTGTCTGGAACGCTGGTCGCCTGCGCGCCCGATTTCCTGACGCTGATGGTGGGGCGGGCCGTGTTGGGAGTTGCGATCGGCGGGTATTGGTCGCTTGCCACGGCGGTGACCTTGCGCATCTTGCCCGGGCCTCAGGTGGCGGCTGGCATGGCGATGACCAGTGCCGGGGTCGCCCTCGCCTCGACCATTTCGGCGCCTTTTGGCGGCACATTGGGCGAGGTGATCGGGTGGCGTTGGACCTTCTTTTCCGTTGTGCCGCTGGCGCTGATTGCGATGGTCTGGCAGGCAAAGGCCCTGCCGTCCCTGCCCGCGCTGGGGCGAAAGCGAGACAGCCTTGGCCTTATGTGTGACAAAGGCGTGCTATGGGGTCAGGCGGCGCTGCTGACCTTTTTCGCCGGGCAATTCATGCTGTTCACCTACTTGCGCCCGTTTCTGGAGCAGATCACGCAGGTTTCCGTCCCGGTTCTTTCCGCGCTGCTGCTGATCTTCGGGCTGGCCGGTGTGCTGGGCAATGTGCTGGTCCGCATGGCCCCGCGCATCGGGCCGGACCGGCTGTTGGTTGGCGTTCCCTTGGCCATGGCGCTGATCGCCGGGGCGCTGGTGGTCTGGGGCGCGGATCTGGCGGTTGTGGCGGTGCTGCTGGCCTTGTGGGGCTTTGCTGCAGCCCCGGCCCCGGCGCTGTGGGGGATGCGGTTGACCCGCGCCCGCCCGAACGATGCCGAGGCGCTGGGTGGCATGTTCGTGGCCAAGATACAACTGGCCATCATGCTGGGTGCGGTGTTGGGCGGGTTGGTGATGGACCGCGCAGGCCCGCTTGCCACCGCTGGCGTGTCTGCTGCCTTCCTTGCCGTCGCCACAGCCATCGCGGCTCGCGGCTGTAGCGTGCTGGCCCATTCTTCATCCCTTCAACACAGGAGTTCGCCATGAAAATTCAGACCCCCGGCAGCCTGCCCTCTATCGAAGGCCCCAGCGACTGGTTCACGGGGCGGGTGCGCATTGACCCGCTTTTTCCCTTCGATTTGCCATCCAGAATGGGCGGCAATGCCGTGACGTTTGATCCCGGTGCGCGAACGGCTTGGCACACGCACCCCGTGGGTCAAGTCCTGATCATCACCGCAGGGTGCGGCTGGGTTCAGCGTGAGGGTGAGCCCGCCCGTATGGTGCGCCCCGGCGACGTGGTGCGCTTTGCGCCGGAAGAACGGCACTGGCACGGCGCTACCGCCACAACCGGCATGACCCATATCGCCATTCAGGAATACCTCGACGGGGTGCCGGTGACATGGTTGGAGCAGGTTTCATCCACCGACTACACCGGTCCCATGGCATGACCTTTGCACGGGACGGCAAGGGCCTTTGCGCCGCCCCGCCTGCTTTGCGCTTGAAAGGGCAGGGCTGCGAGCGTCCATTTGCGACAAATGGAGGCGCGCATGGACGTTTATGATTACATCATCGTGGGCGCGGGCTCTGCCGGGTGCCCGGTGGCGCGGGCCTTGTCGGAGGATCCTCAGGTCAATGTCCTGCTGATCGAGGCGGGGCCGCATTCAGACCGGTTCTGGGTGAACACGCCTGCCGGGATGGCCAAGCTGTACTTCAACGAAAAGCTGAATTGGAATTACCACACAGAAGCGATGTCCCAGTTGAAAGGCCGCCAGATGTACTGGCCGCGCGGCAAGACCCTGGGCGGGTCCTCGTCGATCAACGGCATGATCTTCATCCGGGGCCATGCCAAGGATTTCGACAGCTGGCGCGACCTTGGCAATCCCGGCTGGGGCTATGACGATGTGTTGCCCCATTTTCGCGCGATGGAGCATTTCGAGCGGCGGCAGGATGAATTCCGGGGGCAGGGCGGGCCGTTGAATGTCAGCGATCCGGTGGTCGTCGAACGATCCAGCCTCGATTTCATCGAAGCGGCGGCGCGGCTGGGCCACGAGCGGACCGAGGACATGAATGGCGGCGTCCATGACGGCGTGGGCGTCATGCAACATACGATCAAGGGCGGGCGGCGGCATTCGGCCTTTGCGGCCTTCATCAAGCCCATCCTGCACCGCAAGAACCTGACTGTGCTGACCGAAGCCCCGGTGCAGCGCGTGCTGTTTGACGGGCGGATGGCCACCGGGGTCGAGGTGTTGCATCAGGGGCAACTCCGCAAAATCACCGCGCTGCGCGAGGTTATCCTCTCGGGGGGTGCCATCAACACGCCGCAGCTTTTGATGTTGTCGGGCGTGGGTCCGGGGGCAGAGGTGACGCGGCACGGGCTGCCGTTGGTGCTGGACAGTCCTGGAGTGGGCCAGAATCTGCAGGACCACTTCTACATCCACACCGGCTGGCGGGCGACGGCGGACAGTTCCTACAACACCAGCCTCGCGGGCCTTTGGAAGTATTGGGAGGGGTTCAAATACTTGATGACCCGGCGCGGGTATCTGGCGCTTGGGTCGTCTCAGGTGGCGGCCTTTGTCAAAAGCGCGCCCGATGAACCCTATGCCGACCTGCAGATCAGCTTCCGGCCCATGACCTTCCAGTATTTCCCCGACGGCACGGTTGCGGTGGAAAAGCGGCCCGGCATGGGGGTTTCGGTCTATCAGTTGCGGCCGCAAACGGCGGGGACGGTGACGCTGCGGTCGGCCAACCCGCAGGACAAGGCAGTTTGC
>CANGHD010000258.1 GCA_947453525.1 Paracoccaceae bacterium
CGTAACCGTCCGGTCTGACCGCTACCGGTTCCAGCGCCATGGCAGCAGGTCGTCGACCTTGGTGATTTTGTAGTCCGGGATGCGGGCGAGGGTATCTGCGAGCCAGGCGTTGGGATCGACGGTGTTGAGCTTGGCCGTTTCGATCAGGGTGTAGGCGATTGCGGCTGCCTTTCCGCCTGCTTCTGATCCGACGAAGAGGTAATTTTTCCGCCCGATGGCAATGGCGCGCATGCCGCGTTCGGCCGCGTTGTTATCCAACTCAAGGTTACCGTGGTCGAGATAGGGGCGCAGGCGTTCCATCCGCGTCAGCGCGTATCGGATTGCTCCGGCCAGCGGGGATTTGCCAGAGATCGTAGTGAGTTGCATGGCCAGCCATCGTTCCAGATCGTCGAAGACAGGGGCGGCGTGCTCTTGTCGCAGTTCGGCACGGCGATCTGGCGGGGAGCCGCGGGCCTGTTTCTCGACGGCATAGAGTTGGGCGATCCTGCCGATGGCCTCTTCGGCAATCGGGGAGCCTTGGGACCGGTGGATGTCGACGAACTTCCGCCGGACATGTGCCATGCAGGCGACCTCGCGGATGGCGCCGGAGCGATAGAGGTCCTCGAACCCAGCATAGCCATCAGCGTGCATCCAGCCGCGGAACCGGGCGAGATGATCCTTGGGGTGCTGGCCCTTGCGATCGCCCGAGAACCGATACCAGGCGGCGGGCGGGGCATCACTGCCCCAGGGGCGCTCATCACGGGCATAGGTCCAGAGCCGCGCCGTCTGGGTCTTTCCACTGCCGGGGGCGAGCATGCTGATCGGCGTGTCATCCGCAAAGATCGCTTTGGCCGACAGGACATGTCGCCCGATGGCGTCAGCGAGGGGTTCCAGCAGGGCGGTGGTCTTGCCAACCCAGTCGGTCAGGGTGGAGCGGTCGAGGTCGAGACCCTCGCGGTCAAAGATCTGGCTCTGACGATAGAGCGGCAAATGATCAGCATATTTGCTGACCAGCACATGGGCCAGCAGGCCCGGCCCCGGACGGCCCCGCTCGATGGGGCGTGACGGCAGCGGCGCCTGGACGAAGCGGTCGCAGCAGGCGCAGGTCAAGCGGGGTCGCACGATCCTGTTCACGATGTCGAGCCATTGTCCGCCATTGGTCCGAGGACAATGGCGAGGGGCCGGGGACGTATTCCAGCTCCTCGGTCACATCCTCGCCGATCCGACGCAGGCGGCCGCCGCAATCGGCACAGGCATCGGCACCGGGGCTCAGTTCCACCTCCATCCGTGGAATGTGATCGGGGATCAGACGACGCTTGGGTTTGTCCTTCTCCTCGATGTCTGGCAGCTTCATCCGCGCGGTCATCGCGGCGGCAGCGATCTCGCTGGTCTCGAGTGCCAGCTGAAGCTGTTCCGCCGTCTCGGACGACGCCCCGAAGCGATGAGCCCGATGCCCGGCCAACTGGTGCCGCAGCTTCTCGATCAGGATCGCTTGCGCCTTCACCTCCGCCAGAAGCCGCGCGGTGAAGCTGCGCAACTCCTCGGGGTCTTCGGGCAAGGTCAGGGTTTGATCCAGCATGCAAGAAGTTTATCCCACTGTATTCGTTGTGGGAATCATTGATTGCAGGGTGAGCAGATTATCCCGCTGCCAAGGGCCGCCATGTCCGCTGCGGTGCCCGCCAGTCGATCCCTTCCAAGAGCATCGACAACTGGGCAGGCGACAGCGCGACCTTCCCGTCCTTTGCCGACGGCCAGACGAACCGCCCCTTCTCCAGCCGCTTCAAGAACATGCAGGCCCCCTGACCGTCCCACCAGATGACCTTCACCAGATCGCCTCGGCGACCTCGGAAGACAAAGAGATGCCCGGCAAACGGGTCCTGCTGCAGCACGACCTCAGCTTGCGCTGCCAGCGCCGCGAACCCCTTGCGCATGTCGGTGACCCCGGCCGCAAGCCAGACCCGCGTATTTGCTGGAACCGGGATCAAACCGACAGCCCTCGGATCAGCCGCGCCAAGGCTTCAGGATCATAGCTCCCGCTGATCCGCATCCGGTGCCCATCCGCCAAGTCAATCTCGATGTGGTTATCTGTGGCAGGCATCTGCCGGATCACCGGCGCTTGCTTGACGATCTCCACCGGCAGAAAGCGCAAACCGGCGTCCTCTGATCCCGTTCCGGGCTTGGGCCGATACTTGGGATCGCGCAGCCACTTGAAGATCAGGTTCGCATTCACCGTATAGCGAAGCGCCACCTGGGCCACGGATACGCCCGGCGCGGTCGTCTGCAGGCAGATCGACCGCTTCTCTTCATCCGTCCAAAGCCGCCTCGTTCGCCGCGCCATCAAGCACCATAGTGTCCACTATCCTTGGTGGACACTATCCGGCACCATCGCGCTGCGGCAGAGCGGTCAGGCCGGACGCTTACCATTGCACGCAAGCAATCCTGTGAAATGCTCCCTTCAGGTCCACGATACATCGCGGGCGTGAGGCCCTTGAATCGGCCCCGCAGGGCCTCAAGCGGGCATAACCTCGTACATCCCTTCATAAATCATATGCAGCGCCACGTACAAAATGATCGCCAACCCTGCCCAGGCGATCCAGCGATACCGATGCAGCAGCCCGGCGATCAAACTCGCCGCCAGCCCCATCAGCGCCACCGACAGGCCCAAGCCGAAAACCAGCACCCCCGGATGCTCTTTCGCGGCCCCGGCCACGGCCAGCACATTGTCCAAGGACATCGAGACATCGGCCACCACGATCTGCCAGGCGGCCTGGGCAAAGCTCTTGCGCGGCGCACCCTTGGCGACCTCGCCATCCGCGTTAAGGTCGCGGTCGGCCAAGGCCTCGGCGGCATCCGCAGCCTCGTGGCCCTGCCGCATCTCGCGCCACATCTTCCAGCAGACCCACAAGAGCAGAACCCCACCCGCCAGCGTCAGCCCGGTGATGGCCAGAAGCCGGGTCGCAGCGAGGGCGAAGACAATCCGCAGCACCGTCGCGGCCAGCACCCCGATGATGATCGCCTTGGTGCGCTGATCCTTTGGCAGGCCAGCGGCGGCCATGCCGATCACAATCGCATTGTCGCCGGCCAGAACCAGATCGATCCCGATGACGCCCAAGAGCGCGGTAAGGGCTTCGGGGGTCAAAAAGTCCATCAAAGTCTCCGTTCGGGGCCACGGCTTAGGTAAGGCCGCAAAGGGCATCTTTCAACCGCAAAGCCCGCTGGACGGAAGCCGCAGAGTGGAGTAGGGCCGCGATATGCTGTCTTATCAACACATCTTTCATGCGGGCAACCTCGCCGATGTCCACAAGCACGCGCTTCTGGCGTGGACGCTGGACTACCTTGTGGCCAAGGACAAGCCGCTGACCTACATCGAAACCCATGCTGGCCGTGGGCTCTATGACCTGACCGCTGCCGAGGCCGAGAAGACCGGCGAGGCCGCCGCCGGCATCGCCAAGGCCGAGGCTTGGCTTCCGGAAGGACACCCCTACCGCCGCCGTCTGGCCGAGGTGCGCGCCCATCATGGCGACATGGCCTATCCCGGCTCCCCCCTGATCGCGGCAACTACCCTGCGCAGTGCCGATGTGATGCACCTGTGCGAATTGCATCCGCAGGAATTCCGCGCCCTGCAGACCAACCTCACACCCTGGGGCGCCCATGTGGCGCAGGTCAACGGGCTTGAGGCGGCCTTGGCGCTGACGCCGCCGACACCGCGCCGGGGCATGATGCTGATCGACCCGTCCTACGAGGTAAAGGACGACTACGACACCATCCCCAAGACCATCGCCAAAGTCGCAAAGCGCTGGAATGTCGGGATTATTGCGCTGTGGTATCCGATCCTGCTGGACATCCCGCATGTGCCCATGCTCGCCGCCATGACCCGCGAATTCCCCGAGGGCCTCACGTCCGAGGTCCGCTTCCCGCCGATCCGCGCCGGCCATCGCATGGCCGGTTCCGGCATGTTCTTCGTCAATCCGCCCTATGGCCTAGCCGAAGAAGCCGCCCGCCTTCACGCGATCTTTGAGGCGCACAGGCGCTGATCGTGGCGGTAAACCATTGGCAGCCAGCCCTCTGCCGCCTATGTTCCGCCCATGAGCTTTCTCGACCGCCTCTTCGGCCCCGCCCCCTCGCGCCTGCCTGCCCCCGATGAGCAGTTGGC
>CANGHD010000259.1 GCA_947453525.1 Paracoccaceae bacterium
ACCGACGAGGAGGAGTTGCTTTTCGGCGCTGGACGCCAGCGTCGGAACCATCGAGGCGAGGCAGGCATCTTCACCTTGGGTGAAGGTCGTCTCGATTCCCGAGCCCGAATAGTTCAGCACACGGACATGCGGCGCATGCTTCATGCTCATGCGTTCCGCGGCGCGGTGGAGGTCAAGTTTGATGACTTCCGAGGGGCAGGAGCCTACCAGAAACAGCTGACGAATGTCAGGGCGGCGTGACAGGAGGCGATCCACCTCGCGGTCAAGCTCGGTCTGGGCATCGGCCAGACCGGCGAGGTCTTTTTCTTCCAGAATGGCGGTGCCGAAGCGGGGTTCCGCGAAGATCATCACGCCCGCTGCTGATTGCAGCAGGTGGGCGCAGGTGCGGCTGCCCACCACCAGAAAGAAGGCGTCCTGCATCTTGCGGTGCAGCCATATGATGCCGGTCAGCCCGCAGAACACTTCGCGCTGACCACGTTCTTTCAGGACGGGCGTGTTGGTGCAGCCAACCGAAGGCAGGGGCGCGTTCATGCCTGCACCGCGTCTTCAAGGCCTTCCGCATCGCGGCGCGCCATGTCCAGCCGGGCCAGACGCAGCTTGTAGAGGAACTGCGCCGCGTTGATCGCATAGGTGGTGTAGGCCGCGAGAGCGAGGAACATCTGGCTGGTCGGGGACAAAGACCCAGTCCAAAGCGCTATCAAATACGCCGTATGCAGCGCGATGACGGCAAAGGAGAAGACGTCCTCCCAGAAAAAGGCGGGGGCCAGAAGGTATTGGCCGAAGACCACCTTTTCCCAGATCGCGCCAGTGACCATGATTGCGTAGAGGAAGGCTGTCTTGACCACGATGGATATGGTCGCCGCCTCGTATCCCTGGCCGGTGACGAGGTAGCGCATCACCAGAACCAGCGATGTCGCGAAGGCGAGGAACTGCAGCGGCGCGAGGAGGCCTTGCACCAAAGTCCACTTGGTTGCATCGCGCCGGACGCGTTCTTCCGCAGTGTATAGCGGCTTGCGGGCAGGCGGATGGGAGCGATTCTGGGCCATTGCGGGTCTTTCAGATGGCTTTTCCTGAACTCAACCCTAGCCTCGCGATTCTGAATGTGTCAACCAAAACTTACACAAGTATGGTTTACACGCTGTGCGCGATCGAAGCGGATTTTACCCCGAAACGGACAAACTTTGCGGCACAATTTCTGGCGCTTTCTTATTTGAAAACAGTGTCTTGAATTTTAGCGCGCCACAGTATATGCTCGGAAGTGTCAATTTTCTTTGACAATGCCGCCGTCCTAAGGGAAAGTTCACTACAAGGATGACCCCGATCGTGCAGACAGACTCAAGCTGCGATTTTGCGGGACACCCTGTGGAGGGGCGTCGGCATGCAAGATATCCAGCCGCGAGACCAGGGACGCGCTGCAGCGCAAGATATTGCGGGAGTGAGCTATTTTGCGTCTCAAGTCGTTTCGCTTCTGGCGGATCGCACGACACGTACCGTGTCGGACTTGCGCGAACCCTTGGTGCAAGGGCTGATTGCGGCCTCGCTGACGGGGTCCAAACATGCCTTTACCGAGCTGTTGGGAGAGTTGCGCCGATCGCGGATCAGTCTGGCTGCGCTGGCCGATCTGTATATCCCGGAAGCGGCGCGGCGGATGGGAATGCTTTGGCACGAAGACGACATGTCCTGGATGGATGTGACCATCGGTGTCGGACGGATGCAGAGCCTGCTGCGCGAGATCGGTATGGCATGGGTGGCAGATCAGGCGGCCGACACCGGGCATGGCGCTGTCATGATGCTGGTGCCGGACCGCGAACAGCATACTTTGGGGCCCATGGTTGCGATGGGGCAACTGCGGCGTCTTGGCGTGTCGGTTTGCCTCAGAATAGCGCCAAGTTTCAACGAATTGCGCAGTCTGGTGGCATCGCGGCAATTCGACGGCATCCTGATCTCGGTCGCGACGAAGGAGAAGCTGGAACACGTTGGCAAGACGGTCCAATTTCTGAAGTCAGTTCTGGTCAAGCCTTGCCCGATCGTCGTGGGCGGGGCGGTGATGTCGAATGTAAAGGATCCTGCCGCATGCACAGGCGCTGATTTTTCCTCGAATGACATTGGCGCGGCACTTGAGGCGATTGGCCTGAAGTACGACGCCTCCTGTGTGCTTCGGCGCACGTAACTGACCGCTGTCCCGAACGGGCGGGTGTGCGGCAAGAATGGCGAAACCACGGTGAATACGGATACGAAATCTTTTCTTGACGGGCTGGCGATGCCGCTGATCGATCCGGGTCTTTTGTCCGAGATCGTCTCGACGGCGTCCGATCTTTCTTTGATGATTACGGCTGAAGGTCGGGTGGCCTCGGTCATGATCAACCCGCATCATCCGGCCTTTGGCCAGCTGAACGATTGGGTCGGCAGGCACATTCATGACGTTACCACCGAAGAAAGCCATGACAAGATGGATCGGCGGATCGAGCAGATCCTGAAGCCGGGATCGCGGTCATTGGCGATCGAGGTGAACCATACGGGGCTGGCGATCTGGGAATTCCCGGTGCGCTACATCATGCACGCCATCGGACCGGACAGATCCATTCTGCTGCTGGGCCGCGACATGCGCCCGATTGCCGAGATGCAGCAGCAACTGGTTCAGGCGCAGATCGCGCTGGAACGCGATTATGAAACCCAGCGCGAGATGGACACGCGCTACCGGGTGCTGATGGAAGCGACGCGGGATGCCGTGGTGCTTTTGTCGATGAACAATGGCCGGATCGCCGATCTGAACGCGGCGGCGGCGGCCATGCTGGGTGGGACGCGGCAGGATTTGATGGGCGCCGCGATCGCGCAAGAGTTCGAAGGCCGCAGGCGCGGCGAGTTTCTGGAAAATCTGTCGAACATCGCCTCTGCCGATGCCGTCTCGCCGGTGGAACTGGTGGCGCGCCGCTCTCAGCTGAAAGTGCGGGTAATCCCGAAGCTGTTCCGGGCGGCGGGCGAGCGTCTGATGCTATGCCGGTTGGAGACAACCGAGCCGGTCATCGCTCCACAGGGCGAAGCGAACGAGAATCTGGAGCGGCTGTTTGCCGAAGGCGTCGATGCGATGGTCTTCCTGGATCAGGACGGCACCATTACCATGGGCAATGACGCTTTCCTGAAGCTGACCGACAGCACGCATCTGACCAATATCCGTGGCCGGACCTTGGCGGATTTTCTGGCGCGGGGCTCCGTGGATCTGCGCGTGATCATGGAAAATTCGCGCAGGTCCCGACAATTGCGGCTTTATGCCACCCGGATCCTGAACGAGTTCAACATCCAGACCCCGGTCGAGATTTCGGCAACCTACATGAACGACAGGCCCAAGCCCGGCTATGGGTTGGTGATCCGCGATTCCAGCCGGGCCGAACTGCTGCGACGGCCGGGCTTTGGCGGCAACGACGAGGCGATGCGCGGCGTGATGGAACTTGTCGGCTCCTCGACGCTGAAGGACATTGTGGCCGAGACGACCGATGTCGTTGAAAAGATGTGCATTCAGACCGCGGTGGACCTGACGCGCAACAACCGGCTGGCGGCGGCGGAAATGCTGGGCCTGTCCCGCCAGTCGCTTTACGTCAAGCTGCGCAAGTTCGGTCTGTTGAACAAAGACGACGAGTAGCATCTACCCTTGATCCCTGATCTACCAAGCGCTCCCGTCCGGGGGCGCTTTTCCTTAACAATTTTTCATCTGGCGCGACTTTGATCTGTGTCAACCCAAGTTGACGGAGAATGTGTCACTTTTCTGAAAATACTTCGGAGGGTGCCATGCGGATTCTGTTCGTCCATCCAAATTACCATTCCGGCGGGGCCGAGATTGCGGGCACCTGGCCGCCGGCTTGGGTCGCCTATCTGGCGGGCTCGCTGAAGGCGGCGGGGTTCGATGACATCCATTTCATTGATGCGATGACGATGAATGTCTCGAATGACGACCTGCGCAGGCAGATGGCAGACCTGAAGCCGGACGTGGTGGGGACGACCGCGATCACGCCGGCGATCTACGAGGCGGAAAGCGTGCTAAAG
>CANGHD010000260.1 GCA_947453525.1 Paracoccaceae bacterium
AGCGCGCAACTTTGTCGAATACGTCAACGGCCCGACGGGCAGCTTCTGGGGCGATCTGCGCAAGAAGAACGGCCGCGCCGAGCCCTTCGATTGCCGCATCTGGTGCCTTGGCAACGAGATGGACGGACCTTGGCAGGTGGGCCACAAGACCGCCGACGAATACGGCCGTCTGGCCAATGAAACCGCCAAGACCTTGCGCGCCTTTGACAATTCGCTGGAACTGATCGTCTGCGGGTCTTCGAATTCCGACATGAAGACCTATCCCGAGTGGGAGCGGATCGTGCTGGAGCATACCTATGAGGCGGTGGATCATATCTCGCTGCACATGTATTTTGCCAACCGCACCGGCCACACGCAGAACTATCTCTCGCTGAACCACAAGCTGGACCGCTATATCTCGACCGTGGAAAGCACGATCAATCTGGTGAAGGCGAACAAGCGCTCCAAGCATGATGTGGCGATCAGCTTTGACGAATGGAACGTCTGGTATCACTCGAACGAGCAAGACCGCGCCATTCTGGCGGGCAACGAAGGCTGGCCCCATGCGCCGCGTTTGCTGGAGGATATCTACAACTTTGAAGACGTCCTGCAGGTCGGCCTGATCCTGAACACCTTCATCCGCAAGTCGAATGTGGTGAAGCTGGCTTGTATCGCACAACTGGTGAACGTGATCGCGCCGATCATGACGGAACCCGGTGGCGCGGCATGGCGGCAGACGATTTATTACCCCTACTACTTCGCCAGCGTCTTCGGGCGCGGTACTGCGCTGAACCTGTCGGTGAAGAGCCCGGGCTATGATGCCGAGCATGATGACAACGTACCCTTCATCGACATCGCGGGTGTCCATGATGAAGAGGCGGGCACCGCCAGCTTCTTCGCCGTCAACCGTCACCCCACCGATGCGCTGACGCTGGACCTGTCGCTGCAGGGCTTCGGGCCTACGGCGACTGTCATCGACCATCAGGTCATGACCCATGCCAACCTGCGCGCGACCAACACGCTGAACGCACAGAACAATGTCGTTCCGCGCGCCGGCAGCGGAGCGGTGGTCGAGGGCGACACCTTGACCGCCAGTCTGCCGCCGCACAGCTGGCAGATGATCCGCGTCAAGCTGGGGTGAGCCTGTGCGGGTCAAGCCCGTGCTTTGATCCCTTCAGATGCAACGGCCTGACAAAAACGCGGCACAGACCCCGCCGTCCCTGTGAGGGCGGGGTCTGCCCAAAAGACGACCCACCTTCCCGGGGCAGCACCTTTGGTCCCAAACGCGGTTGCAAGCTGAAATCGGGGATCTCGACCCCTGTCCCATCCAGCATCGCGGACTGATGCGCGCAGACGCCGGCGGCGGTCCAGCGGGCCGCCGTGACGGCATCCACCGCAGGCTTGCTGCGCTCGTATTTGGCGCGGACGAACTCATGCACCAGATGCGGGTGCGACCCGCCATGGCCGCCACCCTACAAGAAGGAAAGATGCGATCGGCCCTGATGGGCCGCGGCGCGGGTGTAGGGGCGATCGGGGCTGGCAGAAGATCGGCCCGATCCGGCATCTCGGTCCGGGTCGAGGTGATGGGGCGCCCGCGCCCGGCGCGTTCGTTCTTCAAGGTGAAGACCTAGGGCGCCTCTCCCTCCAGTTGCGCCCCTTCGAACCCCAATTTGTCGCCATAGATGGCAAAGGACCAGGTCTAGGGCCGCACGGTCTGGAACAGGGACCGCGTCACCTCCAGCGCCATATCAGAGGAGGCCAGCCCGAAGATCGCCGTTTCCCCCGGAAAAGGGTTGCCATGGCGCGCTGCACGCTCGGCCGGCAAGCGCCCCGTGCCGAAACAATGAACGCCGGCTGCCCTAGTGTTCAGCAGATGCAGGGCGGGCGAGCCGGCATGGGTGATGTGGAATTGCGGCGGCAGGCCCATCCAATAGTCGGGCCAGCCCTCCATATCCTGCAAATGGCTGCCGCGCGCGAAAGAGATCGTGCCGAACTGGCCCGGGCGCAAAAGGCTTTGCGAAAAGAGGACTTCGTGCGTGTAGACGGGGGTTTGCATCATCATATAAGTCAGCCCGGTGCCGCAACGATGGCGCGCAGATCATCCAGACCAAGCGCCATCGGCACGGTGCAGGCGCAATGCTTGCCAGCATTCAGAACCGCAAGCGCCTGAGCGCCGTGCACCGGGATCGGCGTCACCAGATGCGCCGCGTCACAATCGCGGATCAAGACCTCGTCAAGATCGGCAAAGCGTGTCGCAATGCCGATCCTGTCCCAGATGGACCGCCGCGGGTCGCAGATGGCGACCGAGGCGATATCGTGCGTATTTCGCGAGAGTTGGGCACCGATTCCGCGCGATCTTGGGCACGGGTTTCACGCCATCGTGGGCAGCCATTTCGCGGATGCGGGCAGGTTGGCCGACGGCTTCATGGGGTCAGGCTTGATCGGTTCGGTCAAGCGGTTTCGTGATGTTGGTGCGGCGTCTGAGGCTTTCTCCTGAGAGGAGAAGGCGATGGGCAGTGTGGACGAGCCTGTCGAGAATGGCGTCGGCAAGGGTTGGGTCGCCGATAGCCTCGTGCCAGTGATCGATCGGCAGCTGGCTGGTGACGATGGTTGATCCGCGTCCGTGGCGGTCCTCGAGGATTTCCAACAGATCCCGCCGCTCGGTCGGGGCGAGGATGCCCAAGCCCCAGTCGTCGAGGATCAGGACGTCGATCTTGGCAATCGATTTGAGTAGACGGGCGTGGCACCCATCCCCCTTGGCAATGGCGAGGGCTTCGAAGAGGCGCGGGGCACGGTGATAGGCAACCGCCCGACCGTCGCGGCAGGCCTTGTGACCGAGCGCGCAGGCGATCCAGCTTTTGCTGAGACCGGTCGGACCGGTGATCAAAAGGTTCTCATGGCGTAGGGTCCATGTGCCATCCACGAGATGGGCCAACACTGCCCGGTCGAGGCCGCGCGGGGCGCGCAGGTCGAGATCTTCGACGCAGGCGGCCTGTCTGAGGGCTGCGAACTTGAGCCTGGCGGTCATCCGCTTGCCATCGCGTTCGGTGGCTTCACGGTCGACCAGCAAACCGAGGCGATCCTCAAAGCCAAGGGGCTCGAAGGTGGCATCTGCGCGGCGCTGCTCATCAAGCGCCTTGGCCGTGCCGGTCAGCCCGAGGGTGATAAGCCGCTCGGAGGTGGGGTGGGTCAGCAAGAGTGTTCTCCTTTCAATGATAGTAGCCTTGACCTCTGATGTTGGCGTGCTGCAGAGGGCTGCCTTCGACGGGGTCGTCGAGGAAGGCCCGGTCGAGCCCGCTCTGCAGGATGGATTTGATCGAGGCGCCCCGGATTTGAGAGACTGGGCGGGCGCGGATTGTCAGCCCGCGTCTGCACGCCGCATCGAGGCGGTTCGCGTCGTAGCTTCTGGCCAAGGCCAGAATGCCCAGACAGGTTCGAAAGCCTTGTTCCGGATGGGGGCGGTCGGCCATGACCATCTCGCAAAAGGCTGTGACCGAGGGTCCGAGCTTCACGGCCTGTGCCAACATTCGCGCGGGTGTCCAGTCGGCATGACGCCGATGCGCTGACGGCATGTGGTCGGGCAGTGTCACATGGCTGCGCCGCCCGGGACAGCGTGGGTGACTGGCAACCCTTTGTCCTTTATGGAATATCTCGACGACGGCCCCGCAAACGCGAAGATCCACCTCTTCCCGGATCAGGCGGAAGGGCACGGAATACCAGGAGCTGTCGACCTCGACATGATAGTCCGGGGCGACCCGGGCCCGCTGACCCAAAATCAGATCGGGCGGGCGAACTCATAGGGATGGGGCGGCAGCAGCTGCAAATGCGGCCGGTCGAGCGTGACGAACAGATCGGCGCGACTGGCTCCATAGCCGCGCAGGACGCGCATGTTCAACTCGTCCACCAACAGCCGGATTGCGGCATTCAGGTCGGCCAGCGAGAAGAACCGTCTGTTGCGAAGCCGGGCCCCGTGCCGAAGGCGCGTCTTCGACCGCGACATCCAGCGTTGTGCCACCTGCACC
>CANGHD010000261.1 GCA_947453525.1 Paracoccaceae bacterium
AGCACCCAGGCAAAGCCAAGGCTGACCACCGCTATCAAAGCGATCAAGGTTTTGTACTGCGGCATCAGGTCTCCGACCGGCAGAGTCCGGTCCCTCACCCCGTCTTAGGTCACGGCGCAGGGCTTGCCCTTGATCCAGATCAGGGGCTGTTGCGCCTCAGAACACGCGCGCCAGCCGGTGCCCGGCATAGACCGCATGGGCGATCAACCCCGGCGCCAGACAATCGCCAATTCGGTCGACCGAGGTGATCCCGGCCAGAGCCAGCGCCGCAGGCTCGGCCAACAGAGCCAGCGCGAGCACGTCATCCGGCACCCGGTCCGCCACAAGCACCAGGTGATCCGCCCCCATATTCATATCACCGCCACCCAGAACCGAGGCCAGCCGCACTTCTGCCCCATCCCAGCCCGCCAGATCATGCCCCGCCACCAGCCGCACGCCCAATGCCGTCAACCGCCGCAGCACCCGCACCTGCTCCAAAGTCAGCGCCAGAAAGGCCGCATGGGTCAGGGCAGGGGTCGCAAAGACCACCTCCGCGCTGCCCAATGCCAAAGCCTCAGCCATCAGGCTGCCGATATAGCCGCCCTCGGAATCATGAACCACAACCCTCCCCTTGGGTCGCGCCCCGCCCATCACATCATCCGGCGTCAGCACCGGCCCCGCCAGCGCCACCCGCCCGCCATCCCGCCCCATCGGCACCCTCCGCCACTGCGCCCCGGTGGCAATGACAACCCGAGACGCGCCAAAGCCAAGAACATCCTCCGCCGTCATCCGGCTGGCCGGATAGAGGCTGACGCTTGTCAGCTTCGCCAACTGCCCCAGCCGATAGTCCCGCACCCGACCCCAGGCCGACAGACCGGGCAAACTGGCCTCCAGCGTCACCCGCCCGCCCATCACCTCCCGCGCCTCGGCCAAGGTCACCACATGACCCCGGCGGCCCAAAGACAAAGCCGCCTCCAGCCCCGCAGGCCCGCCGCCGATGATCAGCACCGCATCTTCCGTTCGGCGCGCGGGCATCAGTTCCGGATGCCAAAGGTTGCGGCCTTCCTCCATCATCGTCGGGTTCTGCGTGCAGCGGATCGGCACGAAGCTGTTCTCGCAACTCAGGCAAATGTTGCAGCCGATGCATTCGCGGATATCGTCACTCCGCCCCTCGGCAACTTTCAACGGCAGGAACGGATCGGCGATCGAGGGCCTTGCCGCGCCGATCAGGTCCAGCACCCCGCGCCTGATCTGCGACGCCATCGTATCCGGAGAGGTAAACCGCCCCACCCCTACCACCGGCTTGCCGGTGACCTGCTTCACAAAGCGAATGAAGTCCTCCTGATAACCCTCAGAAGAAAAACGAGAAGTCTGGCTGTCATTCGACCAGTCCGACAGGTTGACGTCCCACAGGTCCGGCAGATCGGCCAGCATCTCCACCACATCCCGGCCTTCGCCGTCATGGGTCAGGCCGTCAGCCCCCAGAAACTCCTCCACCGCAAAGCGCAGCGCCACGGCACAGGTATCGCCCACGGTGTCCTTGGTGTCCTCCAGCAATTCCCGCAGCAGCCGCACCCGGTTCTCCAAGCATCCGCCGTAGATATCCCCCCGGTCATTGAACCGCCGCGCTAGAAAATGTGACGCGACCGACAGGTTGTGGCTGGCATAGACATAGACAATATCGAACCCCGCAGCCTTGGCCCGCACAGCCGCCGCCCGATGATCCCGCCGCAGCGCCCTGATGTCGGACAGGTCCATCGCCCGCGCCTGCACCGGCTCCACCGCTTCGATCAGCAGGCGTGACGACGGCCCGACACCGACAGCCCGAGAGGTCCGGTTGGCCGCATAAAGCCCCATATGCGCCAGTTCCGCTCCGGCCAAAGCGCCGTGGCGATGCACCAGATCCGCCATCCGCGCCTGCCTTGGGATATCACTGTCGGCCCCGAAGCGCAGCGCGGGGTAGGGTGAGATTTCGGCATCCGCGCTGATCTCGATATTCTCGGTGCAGACGACCCCCCAGCCGCCCAAGGCCTTCATCTCCCGCATCGCCGCTACATCCATGGGTGCACGGTCGGCAACCCCCGTGCAATGCGGCACTTGATAGAAGCGGTTGGGTGCCGTCACCGGGCCGATCTTGACCGGATCAAACAGCAGGGCATGGCGCGGGTCGGTCCGGGGCGTCAGAAAGGCTGTCACGCCACTTCAACGACGGGGCATATCCCCTTGGCATTGGACAACAAAGCCTCACGCAGGCGCGGCCGGTCTTCGGCATAGTTGCGGGTGATCTCAGCACAACGCTGACGCGAGGCCCAATTCTTCGCCGCCATGATCGGCGCTCCCAGCGCCTCGGGCAGGTGGCGGCCGCGGATCAGGTCCGACATCCGCTCCGCCATCACCAGCGTCGGCGCGTTCAGATCGCCCGCCGTCGCCTGCGGCATGACCGAGGCGTCAATGACCCGCAGCCCCTCCATCCCGCGCACCCGTCCGTCGGGCCTTGTGACCGAGGCGTCATCCGTCCCCATCCGGCAGGTGCCGCAGGGGTGATAGGCGCTTTCCAGCTTGGCCTTCAGGAAGGCATCCAAGGCGGCATCCGACACAAGGTCATCCCCCGGTGCCATCTCGCGCCCGCGATACGGGGCCAGCGCAGCCTGCGCAAAGATTTCCCGCGTGTGGCGGATGCAGGCGCGGAATTCCAGCCAGTCGTCCGCGTGGCTCATGTAGTTGAACTGCACCTTCGGCAGGCTTTCGGGCCGCGCATCGCGCAACCGCACCCAGCCCCGGCTTTTCGACCGCTTGGTGCCGACATGGACCTGATAGCCGTGGCCAGAAGCCAAGGTCTTGCCGTCATAGGAAATCGCCAAGGGCAGGAAGTGATACTGGATGTCGGGATAGACGATCCCCGCCCGGCTGCGGATATGGCCGCCGGTTTCAAAGTGGTTCGTGGCCCCCAGACCGCGCCCGGTCAACAGCCACTCCGCCCCGATCTTCGCCTTGCCCAGCAGGCTGACATGGGGGAACAGGCTGATCGGCTGGGTGCATTCCTGCTGGATATACAACTCCATATGATCCATCAGGTTTTCGCCAACCTGGCCCGAGTGATGGACCACCTCGATCCCATGCAGCGACAGTTCCTCAGCCGGCCCGATGCCAGAGCGCTTCAGGATCACCGGCGACATGATCGAGCCTGCCGAGAGGATCACCTCGCGCCCCGCCTTCGCGTCGCACAAAGCCCCGTTCACCCGGAACCGCACGCCGGTGGCCCGCTTGCCCTCGGTCACGATCTTTTCCACCAAAGCGCCCGTAACCACCCGCACATTGCCCCGCGCCATCGCGGGCCGCAGATACCCCACGGCAGCCGAGCAGCGCTTGCCGTTGCCCACATTCATCTCCATCGGGCCGAAGCCTTCGTGCTGGCGCTGGTTCATGTTGGGGGAGGCGGCATAGCCCGCCTGAATCCCGGCCTCGACGAAAGCATGATACAGCGGGTTCCGCTCCGGCCCGCGTGTGACCTTGATCGGCCCGTCGGTGCCGCGCAAAGGCCCGCCCTCGCGCACCGATTCCAGCCGCTGGAAATAGGGCAGCACGTTGGACCAGCGCCAACCATCCGCCCCCAAAGCCTCCCACAGCTCGTAATCCATCGGATTGCCGCGCACCCAGCACATCCCGTTGATCGAGGACGACCCGCCCAGCCCTTTGCCCCTTGGCAGGTTCACCCGGCGGCCGTCCAGCCCCGGCTCGGGTTCCGTCTCCATCCCCCAATTGAACCGCTTGGTGTTCATCGGGATGGTCAGAGCCGACGGCATTTCGACCATCACCGCCCGGTCATCGCCGCCCGCTTCCAGCACCAGAATGCGCGTGCCGGGGTCCTCGCCCAAGCGGTAGGCCAGCACACAGCCCGCCGAGCCTGCGCCGATGATGATGTAGTCGTAGCTGCCCTCGTCGCGCGCCATCACAGCCTCACGATACGATCATGTAGTATTTCAGCATGTCGCCCGGCTGACGCCA
>CANGHD010000262.1 GCA_947453525.1 Paracoccaceae bacterium
GCCAAGGTCTATATGAAGCGCGACGAGTTGAACCATACAGGCGCGCACAAGATCAACAATGTGCTGGGCCAGATCATCCTCGCCCGCCGCATGGGCAAAAGCCGGATCATCGCCGAGACGGGGGCGGGCCAGCATGGCGTGGCCACCGCCACGGTCTGCGCCAAGTTCGGGCTGAAATGCGTGGTCTATATGGGCGCGCATGACGTGGAACGCCAGGCGCCCAACGTGTTCCGCATGCGTCTTCTTGGGGCGGAGGTCATTCCGGTTACCTCGGGCCGAGGCACGCTGAAGGATGCGATGAACGACGCCCTGCGCGATTGGGTGACCAACGTCCGCGACACCTTCTATTGCATCGGAACGGTCGCCGGTCCGCATCCCTATCCGGCCATGGTCCGCGATTTTCAGTCGATCATCGGCAAGGAAGTCCGCTGGCAGCTGGCCGAACAAGAGGGCGAGGGCCGTCTGCCCGATACCGTCATCGCCGCCATCGGCGGCGGATCGAACGCCATGGGGCTGTTCTATCCCTTCCTCGATGACCCATCGGTCAACATCATCGGCGTTGAGGCCGGTGGCAAAGGTGTCGATGACCGGATGCAGCACTGCGCCAGCTTGACCGGCGGTCGCCCAGGCGTGCTGCACGGCAACCGGACCTATTTGCTGCAGGACCCGGATGGGCAAATTCTGGAAGGATTCTCGATCTCGGCAGGCCTCGACTATCCCGGAATCGGGCCGGAGCATTCGTGGCTGCATGACATTGGGCGGGCACAATATGTCTCGATCACCGATGCCGAGGCGCTGGAGGCGTTCCAGGTGTCGTGCCAACTGGAAGGCATCATCCCCGCGCTGGAGCCGAGCCACGCCTTGGCCCACGTGATGAAGATCGCGCCGACCTTGCCGAAAGAGCATATCATCGTGATGAACATGTGTGGTCGCGGCGACAAGGACATCTTCACGGTCGCCAAGCACCTTGGCTTCAACATGAAGATCTGACCTGCGGGCAAGCACTAAGTGGCATGACAAGGCCGGGACCTTCGCAAGAGGTCCCGGCTTTTCGCTTTAAGATCACAGCGTCAGTTTGCCGGAGGCGTTTCTGTCTTGGCAGCGGTCGGGGCGATTAGCATGCCGTTCTTCCACACACCCTCGCTGACCTGATCCTTCTTGTAGGTCAGCTTGCCCTGACCCTCGCGCTGGCCGGCAGCAAAGGAACCCTCGTAGACTTCGCCGCCCGGATAGGTCGCAACACCCACGCCCTCGATCACGCCAACCTTCCAGTCGCCGACATAGGAAAAGCCGTCCTTCATGGTGAGGCTACCCTTGCCGTCACGCTGACCGGCGGTGAAATGGCCCTTGTAGACCGAGCCGTCGGCATAGGTCGCCGTACCCTCGCCCTCCCGCTCGCCCGCCTTCCACGCGCCATCATAGACATAGCCGTCGGCATAGGTCATTACGCCTTGACCCTCAGGCTTGCCCGCCACGACGTCGCCCTGGTAAGTCTGGCCAGTGCCATAGGTTGCCTTGCCTTTCCCTTCGATCACGCCAGCGGCCCAAGTGCCTTCGTAGGAGGTGCCATCCTTGTAGGTGATCTTGCCCGTACCGTCTGGCTGATCGGCCTTGAAGCTGCCGACATAGGTCGAGCCATCGGCATAGGTCATCGTGCCTTGGCCCTGCATATGCCCGGCCACCCATGACCCGCTGTATGTGCTGCCGTCCTTGGCGGTAAAGCTGCCCTGACCCTCGCGCTGGTCGGCCTTGAAGTCGCCGTCATAGATATCGCCGCTCGTGTAGGTGACCCTGCCCTTGCCCTCGCGCTTGCCGTCCTTGAAGCTCCCCTCATAGACATCGCCATTGGACTGTTTCAGCGTGCCGCCGCCGTTGATCTGGCCGGCAGACCACGCCCCGTTATAGGTTACGCCATCTGCCATGGTCAGCAGGCCCTTGCCGTCGCGGTCGCCCGCCTTGAAGCCCCCCGTGTAGACGGCGCCATCGGCGTAGGTGATCTTGCCCTGACCTTCCTTCTCGCCGTCGACCCAGTCGCCGTCGTATCTGGTGCCATTCGCCTCGGTCAGCAGGCCCTTGCCCTGATGCTTGCCAGCCACGAAAGCGCCGACGTAGGTCGAGCCATTCGAGTAGGTGGCCGTGCCTTGGCCGGTCATGGCACCTTGCGCCCAGTCGCCCTCATAGGTGCTGCCATCGGCGAAGGTGATCTTGCCCTTGCCCACCGGCTTGCCCTTGGCGAAGCTGCCTTCATAGACCGAGCCGTTGGGATATTTCGCGCGGCCCTGTCCCTTTATCTCTCCGGCCACCCAGTCGCCGGTATATTCAAAGCCATTGGCCAGCTTGTAGGTGCCCGTGCCATCCTGACGGCCGTTCTTGAACGTGCCTTCATAGACCGAGCCATCGTCATATTGCTTTGTGACAACCTCTTGCGCCCATACGGCACTGCACGCCAGCGTTGCCGCCAGACCCAAAGTCGTGATCCTGCTGCGCCAAGCCATTGCGTCCTCCAAACCGTCACCGCTTCAAACCCTAGCCGTCCTCGCTATGACCTGACAAGCCACTGAGGGGGCACCGTGCCGTCTCTCGGGCTTTTCCCCGCCGAACAACCTGCTAGAACCTTGCACAACAAGGAGAGACAGATGCCAGCGACCTTCCGCCTGACGATGGTGCAAGCCAACCCCACGGTGGGTGCGCTGGATGCCAATGCTGCCTTGGCGCTGTCGGCCTGGGCCGAGGGCAAAGTGGTGGGGGCCGATCTTGTCGCCCTGACCGAGATGTTCATCACCGGGTATCAGACACAAGACCTGATCATGAAGCGTGCCTTTGCCGAGGCGGCTTTGGACCGTCTGGCCAAACTGGCCCGCGCCTGCGCCGAGGGTCCGGCGCTTGGCATCGGCGGCCCGGCCTTCCGCGATGGGCGGCTGTACAATGCCTACCACATCCTGAAGGGCGGCCAGATCGCGGCGACCGTGCTGAAGCACGAGTTGCCCAATGACGGCGTTTTCGACGAAAAACGCCTGTTTACCCCCGCCGATATCCACGGCCCCATCCCGATCGGCCCGCTGCGCCTTGGCATTCCGATCTGTGAGGATGCCTGGCACCCTGATGTCTGCGAAACCTTGGCCGAGACGGGGGCGGAAATCCTGCTGGTCCCCAACGGCTCGCCCTATCACCGGGGCAAGCCGGATGTGCGGATGCAGCTGATGCTGAACCGGGTGGTCGAAACCGGGCTGCCCTTGGTCTATCTGAACATGATCGGCGGGCAGGATGATCAGGTCTTCGACGGCGCCTCTTTCGTCCTGAACCCCGGCGGCGAGCTGGCCTGCCAGTTCCCCCAGTTCGAACATATGGTCGAGCATCTGGATTTTGTCGAGACTTCGGACGGCTGGCGCGCCAAGCCCGCCCGTCTGGCCCTGCTGCCCGACCCGCACGAGGCCGACTACCACGCGATGGTCCTGAGTTTGCGAGACTATTGCCGCAAGACCGGCTTTCCCAAGGTGCTGCTGGGCTTGTCCGGCGGTGTCGACTCGGCCCTTGTCGCTGCCATCGCTGCCGATGCTCTTGGGTCTGACAATGTGCGCTGCGTGATGCTGCCCTCGCGCTTCACCTCCAAGCATTCGTTGGAGGATGCCGAGGCTGTCGCCCGCGCCCTTGGCACCAAGCTGGATACCGTGCCCATCTCTGGCCCGCAGGCTGCGGTGGGCGAGGCGCTTGGCCCGCTGTTTGAAGGCACCGAGCCCGGCATCACCGAAGAAAACATCCAATCCCGCCTGCGCGGCCTTCTGCTGATGGCGCTGTCCAACAAGTTCGGCGAGATGCTGCTGACCACCGGCAACAAGTCGGAAATGGCGGTGGGTTACTGCACGATCTATGGCGACATGAACGGCGGCTATAACCCGCTGAAAGACCTCTACAAAACCCGC
>CANGHD010000263.1 GCA_947453525.1 Paracoccaceae bacterium
AGACCTGACTATGGCCTGCCTGACAGCCATCGATGCGGGCGACGATCTGAACGCCTTTGTCCACAAGACCCCCGACATCGCGCTGGAGCAGGCACGGGCGGCGGATGCGCGGCTGAAATCGGGCTACGCGCCGGACCTGTGCGGCATTCCTTTGGGGATCAAGGACCTGTTCTGCACCAAGGGCGTGCCCTCGCAGGCGGCCTCCAACATCCTGAAGGGCTTCAAGCCGGAATACGATTCCACTGTGACCACCAAGCTGTTCAATGCCGGTGCCGTGATGCTGGGCAAGCTGAACATGGACGAATTCGCCATGGGCTCGTCAAACGAGTCCTCGTGCTACGGCAGTGTCGTCAATCCGTGGAAGATCGACGACCGGCAGTTGACGCCGGGTGGCTCTTCGGGCGGGTCCGCCGCTGCCGTGGCTGCGGACCTGTGCCTTGGCGCGACGGGCACCGACACCGGCGGCTCGATCCGCCAGCCTGCGGCCTTCACCGGCATCGTGGGCATCAAGCCGACCTATGGTCGGGTCAGCCGCTGGGGCATCGTGGCGTTCGCCTCTTCGCTGGATCAGGCAGGGCCGATGACCAAATCGGTCCGCGATGCCGCGATCTTCCTGTCGGCCATGTCGGGGCATGACCCGAAGGATTCCACTTCCGCCAACCTTGAAGTGCCGGACTTTGAAGCCGCCCTCACAGGCGACATCCGTGGCAAGAAGATCGGCATTCCGAGGGAGTACCGCATGGACGGGATGCCTGCGGAAATCGAGACGCTCTGGCAGACCGGCATCGCCATGATGAAGGATGCGGGGGCCGAGATTGTCGATATCTCCCTGCCGCATACCAAATACGCGCTTCCTGCCTACTACGTCATCGCGCCCGCCGAGGCCTCCTCGAACCTCGCCCGCTATGACGGCGTGCGCTATGGCCACCGTGCCAAGCTGGCCGCAGGCGACGGAATCACCGAGATGTACGAAAAGACTCGGGCCGAGGGCTTTGGCCCCGAAGTGCAGCGCCGCATCATGGTCGGCACCTATGTGCTGTCGGCGGGCTTCTATGACGCCTATTACAACCGCGCCCGCAAGGTCCGTGCCCTTATCAAGCGCGATTTCGAACTGGCGTTCGAAGCCGGGATCGATTCCATCCTGACGCCCGCCACGCCTTCCTCGGCCTTCGGTCTGGGCGAGATGGCGAGTGCCGACCCGGTGGAAATGTACCTCAACGACGTCTTCACCGTGACGGTGAACCTCGCTGGTCTACCCGGCGTGTCGGTACCGGTCGGGCTGGACTCCAAGGGCCTGCCGCTGGGTCTGCAATTGATCGGGCGGCCGTGGGACGAGGCGGGGCTTCTCAATCACGCCTATGTTCTCGAACGTGCGGCGGCCTTTGTGGCCAAGCCCGCGAAATGGTGGTAAGCGCGCTGAAAAGCAGTAGGTTGAGGCGAAAATGATGCGTACACCCATGGTGGTGATGATGCTTGCTATGGGTTTGGCAGCCTGTGGCACTCAGGTGCCTGAGTCCAATCCGCAGGGCGCTGGCTTTCAGGATTACAACTCTTACCTCCGGGGCGCGGGGTCGCAGCAAGCGGCCCAGACTTATGGCGCAACCTCTCCCACGACCGCGGCGCCCAGCACCGGATTTTCCACCGACGCGGCGGCGGCGGCGATTGCGGCGGCTGAAAGCGGCACAGGCACGGCCCCGCCCATGGCTTATGCAGCCGACGGTACGGCCGGTGCCCCGCTGGACCCGACAGGCCAGATTGCGGCCAACGGGGCGGCGCAGGGCTTGCCAACCTCGCCTTCGGCTCTGCCGCCGATCGCCTCCAACGGTTGCGCCGGACGCGGCAATGCCTTTGCCGGCATTCAAGAAACCACGTCGGAAATGAATTACGTCCATGGCGGCGTGTCCGATGAGCAGGACTTCAACGCCGTGAAGGGGCGCGAGACGATCGCCTCGGACAAAGAGCGCATCCAATGCAACCGCGAGCAATATGTCGTGGTGCAGCCCGGTGCCCTGCCGGTGCGGTCGGCCAACGCAGGCCCCAATATTGCCGCCTTTGCCCTGGCCACCACCAATGCGCCGGGCGTGAAGATCTACAACCGCCCGCCCTTCTATCTCACCAGCCCGGAAAAAGCCTGCGCCAAATTCGACTCGCCCGATCTGGCGCAGCAGGCCTTCCTCGCCGCAGGCGGGCCGGAGCGTGACCGCAAGGCGCTGGACCCGGATGGCGACGGATTTGCCTGTTCCTGGGACCCGCGTCCCTTCCGCACCGCAAAGCAGTGATCTCTCCCAACCACGGCGAACGCCGGGGCGGGGTCAAGCCGCACCTGATCGTGCTGCACTACACCGGGATGCCCAGCTTTGCCGAATCGAAGGCGCGGCTGTGCGACCCGGTGCACGAAGTCTCGGCGCATTGGTTGGTCGACTGCGATGGCCGCGCCGAGGCGCTGGTGGATGAGAGCCGCCGCGCTTGGCACGCCGGGGCGGGGGGATGGGGGCAGGTGACGGATGTGAACTCCGCCTCGATTGGCATCGAGATGCAGAACCCCGGAACTATGCCGTTCCCCGAACCGCAGATGGCCGCGCTGGAGCTGTTGCTGGCCGGGATCATGGCGCGTTGGGGCATCCGGCCCGAGGGTGTCATCGCCCATTCCGATATGGCCCCGAGCCGCAAGGCCGATCCGGGCAAGCATTTCGACTGGCGCAGGCTCGCCCTGGCCGGTCTGTCGGTCTGGCCCAAGGCAGGGCTGGGCGTCGCCGCAGCCTTCGCGCTGAACGCCTGCAGGTTTGGTTATCCCGACGCGGATGAAGCCGCCCTGCTGCACGCCTTCCGTCTGCGGTTTCGCCCTTGGGCCAAAGGCCCATTGGATGACATGGACGCAGCCCTCGCGGCCGACCTCGCCGACCGGTTCGCGCCCAACGTTGGGTAAGCCAATCGATTGCGCTGAAAGATTTTGGCGTCAGGCTTGGGTTTACAGGCCCACGGTGGCCAGAGCAGTCAGATACAGCCCAAGGCCAAAGACCACATGCGCCAGCAGTCCCATTGCCCGCGCCTTGGTCGGGTTCGGGGCTTTGCTGGCCGCGATGCCGCCGCCCATCCCGGGGCTCATCAGGAACCAGCCCGCGCTGATGGTGACCACGCCCACGATCAGCGCCGGGGCGAGCGTCGGAGCGTGGGCCCAGCCCAGCCCCCAGATCGCCAGCAAAGCCGCCGCATAGAGGATGCCCACCGCATAATGCCCAGCCCAGCCCATCACCGCCTCGCCAGGTACGGCGGGGGTGCTGGAGATGTCGTCGTGCCAGACCTGCCCGCGTGCCACCTGCGCAAACCAGCGTCCGCCCATGCCCCACGCCGGGGCGGGCAGGCCAAAGGCCAGATGCAGTGCCAGACCCCAAAGGTCGAACAGGGCCGTGGCTCCGATGCCGATGACCAGACTGTGCGCGATGAACTCCACCGGATTCTCCTTCTTTTGTCGCGGAACAGAGTGGAGTGTGGCTGCGCCAAAGGCAACCGCATCATGGGCCGATGGCTCATCCTACCCCGTCCCTTAGGATGGGCCATCGGCCCATGTTGGCAGGGAAATCCCACCCATTGACCAATGCCCCGCTTGCGCCTATTGCACCCCTCGCGCGGATGGCTGGATGATCGCGGGGCGCAAGTTTCGAGGAAAGTCCGGACTCCATGAAGTAAGGGTGCCGGGTAACGCCCGGCGAGGGCAACCTCAGGGAAAGCGCCACAGAGAAGAGTCTGCCTTGGTGTCGGGCGCAAGTTCGGCGGCAACCAAGGTGATGGTGAAACGGTGGGGTAAGAGCCCACCACGGACCGGGCAACCGGGACGGTATGGCAAGCCCCACCCGGAGCAATGCCGAATAGGGGCCTTGTGCGGAAAGGTCCGGATCCACACCGTGC
>CANGHD010000264.1 GCA_947453525.1 Paracoccaceae bacterium
AGCGCCGATTTCGTCATGTACTGGTGGGAGAAGGCGGCCCTTGCCACCCGCGCCGGTCGCACCCGCCGCTTTGGCTTCATCACCACCAATTCCCTGCGCCAGACCTTCAACCGCCAAGTGCTGGAACCGCATCTGTCAGACCCCAAGTCGCCCCTGTCCCTGACCTTCGCCATACCCGACCACCCTTGGGTTGACGCAGGCGAGGGCGCCGCCGTCCGCATTGCCATGACCGTAGCCTCCCCCGGCACCGCGCCGGGGCGGCTGTTCACCGTGACTGGCGAGAAGAAAGGCGAGGAAGTCGCCGAGGGGCGCGCAGTCGACCTATCTGGCCAGATCGGCAAGATATTCGGTGATTTGCGGATCGGAGCGGATGTGGCCGGAGCTTTGTCACTCAGGGCAAACGAACGACTTGCCTACCAAGGAGTTATCCCCGGGGGCGATGGGTTTAGGGTCTCGGCGCAACTTGCAACCAGTGAGTATCGATCCGAAATTGAGAAGGGAATATTGAAGAAGTACCTCAACGGAAGGCAGTTTATTGCTGCGGCAAAGCCAGACTACGTCATCGACTTTGTCGGCTTGACTGAAAGTGAAGCAAGGACTGCCGCGCCGCGCTTGTACCAGCAAGTTCTGGACCTCGTTAAACCCGTTCGTGCAGCAGTCAAACGGGAAGCACGGCGAACCCGCTGGTGGCTATTCTCCGAACAAAACGTCACAATGCGTCCGATGTTTTCCGGTGTGGGACGCTATATTTCGACGTGCCGAACCGCGAAACATCGCGTGTTTGGCTTTCTTCCGAGCGATATCTTGCCCGATGCAAAACTCATCGCCATCGGAATGGATGGCCCTGATCAACTTGCCGTCCTATCGTCGAAAGTACATGTGGTTTGGGCTATCGCTTCGGGTGGTTGGCTTGGGGTAGGCAACGACTCCAACTATAACCATGCGCAGTGCTTCAACCCCTTCCCCTTCCCGGACGCCTCCGAGGCGCAGAAGGCCCAGTTGCGCCTCTTGGGCGAAGAACTCGACGCCCACCGCAAGGCGCAACAAGCCGCCCACCCCAAGCTGACCCTGACCGCCATGTACAACGTGCTGGAAAAACTCCGCGCGGGCGAGCGGATCGAGGGGCGCGACCGCGAGACCTATGACCAAGGCCTGATCGGCATCCTGCGCACCATCCACGACCGCATCGACGCCGCCGTGGCGCAGGCCTATGGCTGGCCGCTGGACCTGTCCGACGATGACATCCTGCACTGCCTCGTGGCGCTCAACCGCGAGCGGGCGGCGGAAGAGGCGCGCGGCCAAATCCGCTGGCTCCGCCCCGCCTACCAAAACCCCGCAGGTCAGACCGCCATAACCCAAGCCACCCAAACCGAACTCGACGTCGGGGTCACGGACAGCACCGCCAAAACCCCATGGCCCAAATCCCTGCCCGACCAAATCACCGCCGTCCATATGGCACTCCGCGACCTAGGCGAAGCCACCCCCAGCCAAATCGCCCACCGCTTCACCAAAGCCACCCCCCGCAGCATCCAACCCCTGCTGGAAGCCCTGACCGCCCTAGGCCAAGCCCGCCCGCTTGACCAAGGCAGGTTTGCCGGGTGACGCCCAGCGCACTAAAAGCATCGTTTTTGGGATCAGGGGTTGGTTCGGGGGTAGATTTTGAAAACCCCTACATTATTGAATGATTTCAATGGTGTTTGGCGGAGGCGGTGGGATTCGAACCCACGATAGGGTTCCCCCTATGCTCAGTTAGCAACCGAGTGCTTTCGGCCTCTCAGCCACGCCTCCGACGACACGTATTTAGTCGGCAGCGAGGGCCGGGGCAAGTGGAAATGCGGGCGGGGCTCGCTTGATTTGGAACGCTCTTGCCGCGATACTCTCCCCATTGCCGGAGCGCGCCATGCACATCGACGCCAATTGCCTTGAGAAATTCGCCGTCATCCTCGTCGGCGCGTCGGTCGCCGGGGTGGCCGCTTCGGGCGTTTCTTTACCCAATGGCGTGATCGAAAGCCTCGTCGGCGGCTTTGGCCTTTGGGCGAAGGCGCGCTACGACGCAAGGGCCGATGCCGACCGCGTCGTGCGCCGCCTGACCACCGAGTTGCAGCGTGAACGGCAAGGCTGGGGAGCCCTCTCGACGCACGCCAGCGAAGGCATCCGCGCCAATGCGCCAGCCAGCTTCCTGCGGGTCATTCCGCTCTGCGCCCTTTTGCCGGAAGAGGTCGTGGGTCAGCGCCTGTCACCCGAGCCGATTGCAGAGCTTTTCCTGCAAAAGGCCGCCAAGGCTCTGCCCTCCGTCTATGCCAACCCCGACCCTGGCAACCCAGAAACCCACCTGCCGCGCCAGTTCTTGTTGCGCCTGACCACCCGCGCCTATGCCAATCTGGTCGAAGAACCCGACTACATCGCCCAAATCGCCCCGGCGCTGTGGCAAGCCACGCTAGAGGGTCTGGCCCGGATCGAGGCGAAGATCGACCTGCTGGTCGAGCAACTCTACGACACGACCCGCCAGCTTGGCCTGAAAGAGGGTACGGTCATCGGCATCGCGAAGGTCTTCGCCACCGATGTCGATGATTTCGACACGGCACTCCGCGAACTGACCCGCGCCGTCGGCATCGCCGCGCGGATCGAGCGAGAGGGCCGCGTGCCCTTCAACACCGGCGATCCGGTGAGCGCCGTAATGGCCGAGGTTACCGGCCTGAACCGCGAACAGAACTTCGCCGCTGCTGCCGACGTCTTCGAAGACGCCTTCGACCGGATCGCGTCGGACCGCGCTTGCGTCATCGAGGCCGGTCAGGAACAAACCATCCTGTCCCGCAACGTCGCAGGCGCCGCAAGACATGCGCTTCGTTCCCGGCCGCGACAAGGGGCTGGCCTTCGACCTACTCGTCTCCGGCGCCCTCGCGGAAGCCAGCCGCGACATGACCACACCCCCCATCAGCGCGGAATGGCGTTGAACGATCGCGGCACTGCGCTTCAGACCCTCGGGGAGCGGGATCCTGACGCAGCGCGGCTGACCCAGGCGGTGGAGGTTTTCCATGCCGCCATGCAAGAACGGACGCGCGACTGTTCGGCTCATCTGGGCCAATTCGTGGGGCCACATGGGCATGGCGATGGTTGAAGTGGCGGACCCAAGGAGCGACCTGACGACGGCGCGGCAAGCCTTGGCGCAACCGAAGGAGGCTGAGGCGGTCTTGCGTGAACGAGGGCACGTGAGTTAGGCCGCGACCTTTCCCGCCCAAATCCCCCAGGGCCAAGCCGTGGTCGGCCGGATCTCCAAACCCGCACAATCCGAGTAAGAACTTCGTTAACAAAAATCGTGAAATCCGGCGATATCAGGGGCTTGATCGGGATTGCACGCGTGCAATCCCGGCCGTTTCACAGCATCAGTCCGCGATCACGCCCTGCCTTTGCTGGCCAAGGCCCGCGATCCCCAGCTCCACCACATCCCCGGCTTTCAGGAATTGCGGCGGCTTCATGCCCAGACCCACGCCCGGAGGCGTGCCGGTCGAGATCACGTCGCCGGGATGCAGGGTCATGAACTGGCTCAGATAGGCGACCAGATGCTTGACGCCGTAGACCATCGTCCGGGTCGAGCCGTTCTGCCGGGTCACCCCGTTCACGGTCAGCCACATGGACAGGTCCTGCGGATCGGCAACCTCGTCCTTCGTGACCAGCCAGGGGCCGATCTGGCCGAAGTTGTCGCAAGACTTGCCCTTGGTCCATTGGCCCGCCCGCTCGGTCTGGAAGGCGCGCTCGGAGACGTCGTTGGTGATCGCATAGCCCGCGACATAGTCCAGCGCGTCAGCCTCGGTGACATACTTCGCCTTCTTGCCG
>CANGHD010000265.1 GCA_947453525.1 Paracoccaceae bacterium
CCCCCCCCCCCCCCCCCCCCCCCCCCCCCCCCCCCCCCCCCCCCCCCCCAGCCGGGTCCGCCGAGCGGCGGGTGCGGGCTTCAGCCCGCGCCCGCTGTCCTGTCGGTCAAAAGCTGCGGGTCGGACGGTCGAAGACCTTGCGGCCCATCAGCGAGCCCACAAGGTCGACCATCAGCTTGGCCGTCATGCCACGGTTGTCCAGGAAGGGGTTTAGTTCCACGAGGTCCAGCGAGGTCACCAGACCGCTTTCGTGCAGCAGTTCCATCACCAGATGCGCCTCGCGGAAGGTCGTGCCGCCGGGCACGGTGGTGCCGACCGCAGGGGCAATGGAGGGGTCGAGGAAATCGACATCCAGCGAGACATGCAGCATCCCGCCCGCCGCCCGCACCGAGGTCAGAAACTCACGCAAGGGCGCCATGATGCCGCGCTCGTCCAACACGCGCATGTCGTTGATGGCGATGTCATGGGTCAGCAGGGCAGCATGTTCGGCCGGGTCAACCGACCGGATGCCGTAAAGGCAGATGCGCTCGGCCGGGATCACGCCGGGAAAGGGCGGGAAGGCGTCAAACCCGGACCGGCCGGCGATATAGGCCACCGGCGTGCCGTGCAGGTTGCCCGAGGTTGTGGTCAGGGGCGTGTGAAAGTCGGAATGCGCATCCAGCCACAAAAGGAACAGCGGCCGCCCGACCGTGGCCGCATGGGCTGCTGCCCCCGAAACCGAGCCCAAGGCCAGCGCATGATCGCCGCCGAGGATGATCGGCATTCTGCCGTCCGACAGGGCCTTGGCCACGGCCTGCGACAGAACTTCGGTCCAGCCGAGAATCTCGGGCAAGGAATGCACCAGGGGGTTGGGACAGGTGGCGTCCCGCAGGGCGGGCAGGGCCAGGTCGCCGCAATCCTCGACGTCATGACCCAGATCGGCGATGGCGGCGCCCAGTCCGGCCACGCGGTAGGCCATCGGCCCCATCACGCAGCCCGCCCGGCGCTGGCCCGCATCGATCGGTGCGCCGATCAGAGTGGTTCTGGCCATCTTGTCCTCCCTGTTTGCCGCGCAGTATCCGGGCATATGGCGCTGGCGTCCATTGCCAAACCGGCGAAATTGCCCGGTCCGGCGCGGCGCTTTGTCCGGCCGTCCTATCACGTCTTGCTGCACTCTGCCGCATCCAGTCTTCCCCCCATTGGACCCGGCGCTAAAACACCTTAAGGTCCGGCCAACGAAACCGCCGTGACCTTGCCCGAAAGGACCCGCCCATGATCGTCGAGCTTGGACATTTCGCCCTGATCCTCGCCTTTGTCGTAGCCTGCCTGCAGACGGTGCTGCCGCTGATCGGCGCGCAGCGCAACGACTCCATGCTGATGGCCGTCGCAGGTCCTGCCGCCACCGCACAGTTTCTGCTGATCGCGGTCAGCTTCGGCGCCCTGACCTATGCCTTTGTCACCGACGATTTCAGCCTGCGGCTGGTGGTGGACAATTCGCATACCTTGAAACCCATGCTCTACAAGGTGGCCGGGGTCTGGGGCAACCATGAAGGCTCATTGCTGCTGTGGGTGCTGGCGCTGAGCTTTTACGGCGCCACGGCGCATTGGTTTGGCGGGCAGTTGCCCGCACGGCTGAAGGCGCGGGTGCTGGCGGTGCAGGGGGCGGTGGCGGTGGCGTTTCTGGCCTTCATGCTCTGGACCTCGAACCCCTTCCTGCGGCTCGAATATCCGCCGATGAACGGGCATGACATGAACCCCCTGCTGCAGGACCCGGGGTTGGCCTTCCACCCGCCGTTCCTGTATTTCGGCTATGTCGGGCTGTCGATGGCCTTCGCCTTCGCCGTGGCCGCCCTGATCGAGGGCCGGGTTGACGCCGCATGGGGCCGCTGGGTGCGGCCCTGGACTTTGGTGGCCTGGCTTTTCCTGACGATCGGCATCACGATGGGTTCGCTTTGGGCCTATTATGAATTGGGCTGGGGCGGCTTCTGGTTCTGGGACCCGGTGGAGAATGCCTCCTTCATGCCATGGCTGGTGGCCACAGCCCTGCTGCACTCCGCCATCGTGGTGGAAAAGCGCGAGAGCCTGAAGGCCTGGACCATCCTTCTGGCCATTCTGGCCTTCGGCTTCTCGCTGATCGGCACCTTCATCGTGCGGTCCGGCGTGATCACCTCGGTCCATGCCTTTGCGAGTGACCCCACTCGGGGCATGTTCGTCTTGGGGATTCTGGCGGTGTTTGTCGGTGGCGCGCTGACGCTGTTCGCGGCGCGGGCGGGGCAATTGGAGTCCAAGGGCGTCTTTGCCATGGTCAGCCGCGAGACGGGGCTGGTCCTGAACAACCTTCTGCTGACGGTGGCCTGTTTCGTGGTCTTCATCGGCACGATCTGGCCCTTGATCGCGGAAATCCTGTGGAGCCGGGCCGTCTCTGTCGGCCCACCCTTCTTCAATGCGGCCTTCATGCCCTTCATGATCGCCCTCGCGGTGATCTTGCCGATTGGCGCGGTGCTGCCGTGGAAGCGGGCTGATCTGGGGCGGGCGATGCGGCCCTTTGTCGGCGCGCTGGCGGTTGCGATTGCGGCCGCCCTTTTGGCTTATGCGCTCACTTCAGGGCGTTCGGCGCTGGGGCCTTTGGGCGTGGCGCTTGCGGTCTGGCTGGTGGCGGGGGCTGTCGTCGACCTGATGCAACGCTGCGGGCGCGGTGGTCTGGTGCAGCGGCTGGGGCGTCTGACCCGGCTGCCGCGGGCCGATTGGGGCAAGGCCGTGGCCCATTCCGGCATGGGGGTGACGATCTTCGGCATCGTGGCGCTCACCTCTTGGGCGGTCGAGGATATCCGGGTGCTGAAGCTCGGCGAAAGCTTCGCTCTGGGGGCCTATCAGGTGCAACTGCAGGGCGTGCGTGACGTACCGGGCCCGAACTATACCGCCCGCGTGGCCGATATGCGTGTGACCAAGGATGGCGCCGAGGTTGCCGTGATGCATCCGGCCAAGCGGACCTATCCGGTTGCAGGCATGGCCACGACCGAGGCCGCGATCCGCCCCGGGGTCTTTGGCGACATCTACCTTGTGGTGGGCGATCCTCAGGACGGCGGCGGCTATGCGGTGCGGTCGTACCTGAAGCCCTTCGCAGACTGGCTCTGGCTCGGCGGGTTGATGATGGCCTTGGGCGGTGTTCTGTCCCTGACCGACCGCCGCTACCGCGTGGCTGCGGGGGCGCGGCGGACGGTGGTGGGGGTGCCGGCCGAATGAAGCGCCTTCTTCTGCCGCTGGCCTTTGCGCTACTGGCCAGCCCCGCGTTGGCCGTGCGCCCCGACGAGATGCTGCCCGATCCCGGGCAGGAGGCCCGGGCGCGTGAGTTGTCCCAAGGCCTGCGCTGTCTGGTCTGTCGCAACGAAAGCATTGACGATTCGGATGCCGACCTTGCCCATGACCTGCGTGTCCTGCTGCGCAACCGGATCGCGGCAGGGGACAGCGACAGCCAAGCGGTGGATTACATCGTCGCCCGCTATGGCGAGTTCGTGCTGTTGAACCCCACGACCAAGGGCGCGAACCTGATCCTCTGGCTCGCCGGACCTGCGGCCTTGCTCGCGGGTGCGGGTCTTGCGTTCATCGTCGCGCGCAGACGCGCCGCCGCACCGGAGGCGGCAGGATTGACTGAACAGGACAAGGCCCGGCTTGCAGACCTTATGAAGGAGTGAGCGGAGGGCTTCCGCCCCCCGCACCCCCTGATCCAAGGGGGCCCCCTAGCCGCGGAAGGCTTTGCGCGGCGCTCTTCGCTGAAAACCCTCCACCGGAGGGTTTTCCGAGCGCTCATCGCCCCTTAGAGAACCCCAAACAGACGCAGGG
>CANGHD010000266.1 GCA_947453525.1 Paracoccaceae bacterium
CCCCGGCTGACCGCCACGCCGCGGATTTCCTCGATCTCGGCGCGGGTCACCGGCTGGTGATAGGCCACGATGGCCAAGGTCTCGATTGCCGCGCGGGAGAGTTTGCGGGCCTCGACACTTTCCTTGCGCATCAGATGGCCAAGGTCGGGCGCGGTGCGAAAGGCGTACGCGTCGCCGACCCTGACCAGCGTCACCCCCCTGCCCTCGTAGCGGCGGCGCAGGTGCGCCAAGGCCTCGGCGGGGTCGCTGCCTTCGGGAAGGCGCTGGGTCAGTTCGGCCAGCGTCACCGGATCAGTCGAGGCAAAAAGCACGGCTTCCACCATGCGTTCCTGTGCGCCCATCGGCGGGGCCCCGAAAAGGCCGGGTTCGAAAGGGTCGCTCATGCTTGACCCTTGGCGCGGATCAGCAGGGGGGCGAAGACCTCGCCCTGTTTCAGTTCCACCTGACCACGCTTGGCCATCTCCAGCACGGCGGCGAAGTTGGCAGCGGTGGCAGAGCGGCGGCGCGAGGGGTGGGCGCCCCAGCCATCGGGCAGGAAGTTGGTCAGGTCGGCCCAGACGCCCATATAGCCCAGAAGTCCGCGCATCCGTTCCAGCGCCTGTTCCATCGTGTAGACATTCTGGCGGTCGAAAGCATAGGGGCGGAATTCGTCGCGGGTTCGGATGCGGGCATAGGCGCGCATCAGGTCCAGAAGGCTGGCCTCATATTGCACGGTGCGCAGGCGGTCGACCGCTTCGGGCACGCCACGGGCGAAGAAATCGCGGCCCTTCTGGTCGCGCGCCATCAGGCGGGCGGCGGCTTCGCGCATCGCGGCCAGGCGCTCCAGCTGGAAGGCGAGGTGGGCGGCGAGATCCTCGGCGCTTGGCCCTTCCTCGCCCGGTTCGGGGGGCAGCAGCAGGCGGGACTTGAGGTAGGCGAGCCAGGCCGCCATCACCAGATAATCCGCCGCCAGTTCAATGCGCAGTTCCGAGACGCGGTTGACGAAGGTCAGGTATTGGTCGGCCAGTTGCAGGATGGAGATTTTCCGCAGGTCAACCTTCTGGGTGCGGGACAGGGTCAGCAGCAGGTCCAAGGGGCCTTCAAAGCCCTCGACATCGACGATCAGCGCCTCTGCCGCCAGACGGTCAGAGGGGGCGAGGCGGTCAGTCAGGGCCAACTGGCTTTCGGGCCAGTCGTCAGTTTGGACCATGGGGTGCATCCGACATCAGAAGGCCAAGTTCAGCCTCGAGGCTCGCGATGTCAACGGTGGAGGGCGCGTGGCGCCACCTCAGTGCGGCGGCGAGGCGCTGAAGGGTGGCGTCGGACATGGTCCCTGCGGTGCTGGCCACAGCCTGCATCTCGGCCAGATCGCCCTTGCAATGCAGCGCCAGATCGCAGCCTGCGGCGATGGAGGCGGCGGTGCGGGAGGCCAGATCACCCTTAAGCGCCTGCATGTTGAGGTCGTCGGTGATCAGCAACCCCTGAAAGCCGATCTCCTCGCGGATGGCCTTGATCAGGACAGGCGATTGGGTGGCGGGCTTGTCGTCATAGGCGGTGAAGACCAGATGCGCGGTCATCGCCATTGGCAGATCGTTCAGGGCGCGGAAGGGCGCGAAGTCGTGGGCGTTGAGGTCCACCCGGCTGGCGTCGACGAGGGGCAGGTCATGGTGGGTGTCGACATGGGACCGGCCATGGCCGGGCATGTGCTTCATCACCGGCAGAACGCCGCCCGCCAATAGGCCATCGGCCACGGCGCGGGCGATGACGGAAACCTGAGCAGGATCAGATCCATAGCAGCGGTTCTTCAGGAAAGGATGCGTGAGGCCTGTGATCAGATCGCACACCGGCGCGCAGTTCGCGTCGATGCCGACGGCGCGCAACTCGCGCGCCATGATATGATAGCGCAGTTCCATGGCGCGGGGCGCCTTGGCACCCGCGGCGGCGACGAAATCCAAGGGCGGGGTCCATTCGCGCCAATGCGGCGCGCGCAGACGCTGGACGCGGCCACCCTCCTGATCAACCAGAATCGGCGCATCGCGGCCCACGGTCTCACGCAAGGCGGCGGTCAGGCGGCGCACCTGGTCGGGGGTTTCGACGTTGCGGGCAAACAGGATGAAACCGCAGGGGTCGAAGTCGCGAAAGAAGGTCGCCTCGTCGCGACCAAGATCCGGACCCTCACAGCCAAAGATCGCAGCACCGCGACCGTAAGCGCTCATCTTTGGGCAACCGGGATACAGTCGACCTCCTCGGCCAGAAGCGCCGAGCAGAAGCTGCGGGCATCCGCGTCGCCGGCAAAACCATGGGCACGCAGGCGGTAGAAGGTGCGTCCGCCGCTGGTGGCCGACTGGATGACCATGTCCTTGCCCAGCATCAGATCGCCGAAAGTGACCTGAAGTTCGGCGAATTTCTCACGGGCGAGGTCTGGTGTCTCAAAAGCGCCAAGCTGCGCCAGCCTTGTGCCGACACCGATCGAGGCCGGGTCCAGTTCCTTGGTGGCCGGGCTGGCGGCTTTGACCTGCGCCGACACGCTTTGCAATTTGGATGGCGCCGCCTTACCCGCCACGCCGTCCGGGCGCGGCTGCGGGCGCAGCGAGTGGCGGATGGCGTTGGGGTCGGTGGTGACAATGGTCGCAGGCTCGACCGTGGCGTCCAGAGTGGGTGCCGCACCGTCCGGCAGCAGGGAACTTGCAGCGGCCTGCACCTCGGCATTGGCCGTCAGGGTCGGGCTGGCGTCCGGCGACACAGGGGCGGCCTCAGGCAGGGCAGAGGCGGCAGCCGTGGCCGTGACTTGCGGCACGTCGGCGTCCTGCAGGGCTACTGCCCCCGGGGCGAGGGTGATCTGATCGGCGGGTGCCGCCGAAGTGCCCATGGCGGCAATCGCGTTCACCGTCAGGCCCTGGTTCAGCGCCTGTTGGCCACCCGGGTCGGCAGGGGCAATCCGCATTGCTCCCACCGCCGCCCGCATGACCGGGATCCCAGTCACATCGCGCACGGCCAACCGGTACCCCCAGAAGGCCACACCGATCAAAAGCGTCACCGAACAGACTGCACCCGCAAGATTCACCCACAGCCGCGCTTTTTCAGCGAGGCCGGGATTCGTCGCATGGGGCTCCTCGTAAACCGAGCCAAGCTCGTCATAATTGAAAACTGCCATGTCGCCTCACTTGCAGGTGCGATACATCGTCGCCCCCGCTTTTACTGCCCGTCAAGTCTGCATGTTTTGCCCGAACATGTCATCTTAAGTTTCGGTCGGGGCGCTCTTTCAGCGCATTTCCTCAACCGGTGTCACACCAAGGATAGCCAATCCGGCCGAAATCACAACGCCCGTCGCACGAATGAGCGCGATTTTCGCCGAAGTGGTCGTCACATTGCCCTCTTGGAAGAATCGCAAGCTGGCTTCGTCGTTGCCCTTGTTCCAAAGCCCGTGAAATTCGGACGCCAGTTCATAAAGGAAGAACGCGATCCGGTGCGGCTCGTTACCCTTGGCGGCAATCTCGACCTCACGCGGCCATTCGGCAATCTGCTGGGCCATGTCGATTTCCGCCGGGTGCGACAGCTGGGCCAGGTCCGCTTGCGCCAAGGCGGCATCCGATGTGTCGATGCCCGCCGCTTGTGCCTTGCGTAGGACAGAGTTGATCCGGGCATTGGCATATTGGACGTAGAAGACCGGGTTGTCCTTCGACTGCTCCAGCACCTTGGCGAAGTCGAAATCCAGCGCCACGTCGTTCTTGCGGGTCAGCATCATGAAGCGGGTGACATCGGCCCCCGCCTGTTCGACCACGTCGCGCAGCGTGACAAAAGTCCCGGCGCGCTTGGACATCTTGAA
>CANGHD010000267.1 GCA_947453525.1 Paracoccaceae bacterium
CCCTGGATGATCTCGACAACAAGCGCCATCTTCCGCTTCGCCGTCCACCGTTTGATGCTGTCTTCCATCGTCACACTCATTGCTACCTTCTCCTTTGTAGCATGAGCAGATTTTCAGTGGGTCGATACAGTAATGCGCCAAAGTCTCCGCCCCTTTGATCACCCCCGCCAGCCGCGCATGCATGTAGCTTTTCAGAACCGCGTTGATCCGCGGCCCATAGCCCTCGCCCATCGACTTGAAGAATTTCACCACATCGGCCTCCAGCCGCAGGTTGACCTTGACCCCCGCCGCCTCCGGCGTGGCGCGGGCGATCTGGTGCCACTCCTCGGGGATGCGGCCGGTCATCTCGATGGTGTTGTGCAGGTCCCACTCCAGCCGGCGCATCACGTCCGACATGTAGGTGTAGTGCCTGGCTTGCGTCGCGTTCTGGTGCTTGAGATCGGTCATGGTGCCCTCCTGCGTACAGGATGGGGCAGGGCGGTTAACCAATTCCCACCAAGACGCGCGCAGAGACGCAAGGAAGACAGAAGGAAGACGCAAGGAAGACCGGGGCCAAATCTTAACCCCAAATTAACCTAAAGATGAAAAACCAGCGCCATGCGCCTGATATCCCTCACCCTTCTGCTGGCTGCCTGCGCCGCCTCCCCCGCCCCCCTGATGATGGGCGCGCAAAAGGTTACCGTCACGGTCGGTGCCCATGACTACACCGTCTGGCGCCGCGACAAGGCGTTTGAGGTGGTGCGTCTGGGCTATGCCAAGCGGTCAGAGATGCCCGAGATCGAGGCCACCATGCTGGCCGTCGTGACCAAGGTCACCGGCTGCACGCCCAAGGTCGAAACGGGGGATGGTGGAGAGGCGCGGGGCACGCTTACGGCTTGTAAATGAACAATTTATAGCCGGCATAGACCCCTGCCGCGCCAAACAGCAGCGCCCACATCGGGTTTCCCATCCACAATTCCACCCCCGCCCATGCCAACGGCACAACGGTCGTCACAACCCGAACCCAAGTCCTGGTAAACATGGGGTGATCCGGGTCGATCAATGGTTTGCGCGGGGTCACGTCGCGCACCTGCGATGCCGCTTAGCCCAGTCTTGATCCGTCACGCAGTTTCCCATCCTGATCGGCACGCTCGCCGCGCCTCACACTACAACCCCTAGCGGTTCAACTGCAATAGCTGCCCGGATGTTGCATCTGGCTGCAGGCCTTAGCCTTGGTGCTTTGGAACGAACTCGCTGCCGGGGCAAACATCGGGCGGGCATCCACCGGCGCGTCCAAGTGCTGGGCAACCTGCGTATAGCCCTGTCCGGAATCCTGCGCCTGCTGTGCGCCCAGATTGGCGGCCTTGGCGATCTGCGCCAACTGCGCCTCGCGTTTCTTGGGATCGTCGGCTGCGGAAGGCGAGCGCAAGAGCGCCACTTTCAGTTCGTCATTCAGATGCGAGGCGCTGGTTTTCTGCCGCTTGGCTTCCGCCGAAGCTCGAGCCTGAATTTCGGATTTTCGAGCCTTGTCAGAGGCTTTGGTCGCCTTGATCTCATTCTCGACGCTCAGCCAATAGCCCGTAAGCCCCCCGGCCAGCGCTCCCGCCGCCGTGGCGGCCGTCCGGTCACCCCCGTTGCCCTTGGCCAAAAGGTTGCCCAAAAGCGCGCCCACCACCGCTCCGGCAACCACCGTCTGGACCCGGCGTTTCTTGATCACTTCCGCCTGACACAGCAGCGCCTCCGATTCGACCCGCGGCGCCTTGCAATTCAGCGTCTCCGAAGACACCGGTCCGGCCACCAGCGCAACGCCGATCGCCAGTGACATAGTCCAGTTGAGAAGTCGTCCCATGGTTATCTCCTCTGCATTCCTTGCAGAATGTGCCAAAAATTACCGGTTTTCAACCGCTGTGCCACCTTTTGCACAGTCGCCATTAAGCATGCGTTAAGCGGTTTGGAGTAAGACAGGCTCTCAGCCTCCGACAAAAGGAGGTGTGCCTATCGCCGCCGCTTGTTGCCCCCGCGCTGCCCGGCCCGCCCTGCGGTCGAGCGTCCCGATTTCGAAACCGCTTCGTCGACCGCCTCATCAATCACGCTTTGCCGCGCGAGCGGATCATCTGCCACCGCAAGTTCCACAGCCTCCAGCCGCTTAACCTCATCCCGCATCCTCGCGGCCTCTTCGAATTCCAGATTCTCGGCGGCTTTGCGCATCTGCAGGCGCAAGGCATCGAGATGTGCGGCAAGGTTCTGACCGACATTGGCCTTCTCGACCTTGGCTGTGATGCGCGCCTGATCGGTATCGCCTTGCCACAACCCGTGCAGAACGTCCTCGACGTTCTTCTTCACGGTTTGCGGTGTGATGCCGTGTTCAAGGTTGTAAGCCACCTGCTTGGCGCGTCTGCGATCCGTTTCGCCCATGGCGCGTTCCATGCTGCCGGTGATCCGGTCGGCATACATGATGACGCGGCCTTCCTCATTCCGCGCCGCCCGCCCGATCGTCTGGATCAACGAGGTTTCGGACCGCAGGAAGCCCTCCTTGTCGGCATCCAGAATCGCCACCAACCCGCATTCCGGAATGTCCAACCCTTCGCGCAGAAGGTTGATCCCCACCAGCACATCAAACGCACCCAGCCGCAAATCCCTCAGGATTTCAATACGTTCCAAGGTGTCGATGTCCGAGTGCATATAGCGGATCCGGATGCCCTGTTCGTGCATATAATCCGTCAGATCCTCCGCCATCCGCTTGGTCAGCGTCGTGACCAACGTCCGCATTCCCCGCAATGACACCTTCCGCACCTCGTCCAGCAGGTCATCCACCTGCATCTCGACGGGGCGGATTTCCACCATCGGGTCGACCAGACCGGTCGGCCGGATCACCTGTTCCACGAAGGCGCCACCCGCCTGCTCCAACTCCCAAGCTGAGGGCGTGGCCGAGACGAAAACCGACTGGGGCCGCATCGCGTCCCACTCCTCAAACTTCAAGGGGCGGTTGTCCATGCAGGACGGCAGGCGGAAGCCATGCTCGGCCAGCGTCATCTTGCGCCGGAAGTCGCCCTTGTACATGCCCCCGATCTGCGGGACCGAGACGTGGGATTCGTCCGCAAAAACAATGGCATTGTCGGGGATGAACTCGAACAGCGTCGGTGGCGGCTCGCCCGGCGCGCGGCCCGTCAGATAGCGGGAATAGTTCTCGATGCCCGCACAGGCCCCGGTCGCTTCGATCATCTCGACGTCGAAATTGGTGCGTTGCTCCAGCCGTTGCGCTTCCAGCAACTTTCCCTCCGCCACAAACCGGTCCAGAGTTTGTTGCAACTCAAATTTGATCCCCTTCACCGCCTGCTGCAGCGTCGGGCGCGGCGTCACATAGTGCGAGTTTGCATAGATCCGGATCTGCTTGAAGACATCGCTCTTCGCCCCGGTCAAAGGGTCAAATTCGATAATCGCTTCAAGCTCTTCGCCAAAGAAGGAAAACCGCCAGGCCCGGTCTTCAAGGTGAGCGGGCCACAGTTCAATCGTATCGCCCCGCACCCGGAAGGAACCCCGGGCAAAGGCCATTTCATTGCGCCGGTAAGCTTGCCCGACCAGTTCGCCGATCACCTTGCGGGGGTCGTAGCTTTGCCCCACGATCAGGTCCTGCGTCATCGCCGAATAGGTCTCGACGGAGCCGATGCCGTAGATGCACGACACCGAGGCGATGATGATCACGTCATCCCGCTCCAACAGCGCCCGGGTGGCCGAGTGGCGCATCCGGTCGATCTGTTCGTTGATCTGGGATTCCTTCTCGATATAGGTGTCAGTGCGGGCGACATAGGCTTC
>CANGHD010000268.1 GCA_947453525.1 Paracoccaceae bacterium
ACTCAGCTTCTGATCGTCCCGTCTCCGGTCACCAAGTATTTGAAACTGCACAATTGTTCCGCGCCCACCGGCCCTCGCGCATGCAGCTTTCCGGTGGCGATGCCAATCTCGCCCCCCATGCCAAACTCGCCGCCATCGGCAAACTGGGTTGAGGCGTTGCGCATCAGGATCGCCGAATCCAGCCGCTGGAAGAACTTGGCCGCCGTCTCGTCATTCTCGGTCAGGATGCTTTCGGTATGGCTGGATCCGTATTTGCGGATATGGGCAATCGCCTCATCCACCCCATCGACCAGCTTGGCGGCGATGATCATATCCAGAAATTCCTTGCCGAAATCGTCAGCCGAGGCCGGAACCGTCCCCGGTATCTTCCGCAATTCCCCCTCCGCCCGCACCTCGACCCCGGCCTTTAGCAGGTCTTCGATCAGCACACCGCCGTGTTGAGTGTAAAACTTCCAGTCGATCAGCAGACACTCGGCAGACCCGCAAACCCCCGTCCGCCGCGTCTTGGCATTGATCACCACGCGCCGCGCCTTCTCCAAGTCCGCATCCTTGTCGGCATAGACGTGGCAAATCCCCTCCAGATGCGCAAACACCGGCACCCGCGCCTCGCGCTGCACCAGCCCCACCAGCCCCTTGCCACCCCGAGGCACGATCACATCGATATACTCAACCGCTTTCAGCATCGCAGAGACCATCTCGCGGTCCCGTGTCGGCACCAACTGGATCGCCGCCTCCGGCAAATGTGCTTCCCGCAACCCGCGCACCAAGCAGTCGTGAATGGCGGTAGAGGAATGAAAACTCTCCGACCCGCCGCGCAGAATGACCGCATTGCCAGCCTTCAGGCACAGCGCCCCGGCATCCGCCGTCACATTCGGACGGCTTTCGTAGATCACGCCCACCACGCCCAACGGCGTGCTAACCCGTTGAATATGCAATCCATTCGGCCGATCCCACTCGGCCAGCACCCGCCCCACCGGATCGCGCTGCTCGGCCACGGCCCGCAAGGCATCGACAATGCCGCGCAACCGGTTATCATCCAGCCGCAAGCGGTCCATCATCGCTGGGCTCAGCCCTTTGGACGCACCATAAGCCATATCCTCGTCATTCGCGTCCAGAATGGCCTGCCGGCTTTCCCAGACGAAATGTGCCGCACTGACCAGTGCTGCATATTTCCGCTCCTGTGACGCATAAGCCAAGTCCGCCGCCGCCGCCCGCGCCTTGCGGCCGATATCGTCCATCAGATCGGAAAATTGCCCGTCCATCTCTTTCCCCTTCATTCAGGCGAAAATATCCCACGGGGGTCCGGGGGTGTGAAACCCCCGGCATGTGGGATCAGATCACCATATCGTCACGATGCACCAAGGCTGCCCGGCCCTGATAGCCCAGAATAGCCTCGATCTCCCCCGACCGATGCCCGGCAATCGCCTTGGCTTCTACGGCGGTATACCGCACCAGCCCCTTGCCGAGGATGACCCCCTCGGGCGAGACGATCGCCACCGGATCACCGCGCCCGAAATTCCCCGACACCGCCACAACCCCCGCCGGCAACAGGCTTTTGCCCAAGGCCATTGCCTTGACCGCCCCGGCGTCCAGCCGCAACTCACCCCGTGGCTTCATCGCATTGATCCAGCGTTTCCGCGCCGCTTGCGGGTCGGTATGTGCGACAAACCACGTCCGGTTCGCGCCATTGGCCAAGGCCTGCAAGGGCCGCAACACGGACCCCTCCATGATCGCCATGGCACAGCCGCCCGCCACCGCCGTCTTGGCGGCCAGAACCTTGGTCTTCATGCCGCCCTTCGACATGCCCGAAATTGCGTCACCCGCCATGGCCTCGATCTGCGGTGTGATTTTCTCCACCAGATCAAAGCGTTGCGCGTCAGGGTCTTCCTTCGGATTGGCCGAATAGAACCCATCCACATCCGACAAAAGGATCAACTGATCCGCTCCAACGGTCACTGCGATCTGCGCCGCCAGTCGGTCGTTGTCGCCAAAGCGGATCTCATCCGTCGCCACCGTGTCGTTCTCGTTCACGATCGGCACCACGCCCAGACCCAGCAAGGTCTCCATGGTCGCCCGGCTGTTCAAATAGCGCCGGCGGTCCTCGGTATCTTCCAGCGTCACCAGAATCTGCCCGGCGATAATGCCATGCGGCGCCAGAACCTCTTCGTAGGCCCGGGCCAGCTGAATCTGCCCAACCGCCGCTGCGGCTTGGCTCTGTTCCAAAGTCAGCGCGCCATCTGGCAGGCCCAGCACCTTGCGCCCCAAGGCGATGGAACCCGAAGACACCAGCACCACATCCGCCCCACGCCCTTTGGCTTCCACCACATCCAGCGCCAAAGCCTTCAACCAAGCCTGCTTCAGCCCGGTCTGGCGGTCCACCAGCAAAGCCGAGCCGATCTTCACCACCAGACGGCGGGCGTTGCGGATATCGGGCGCAGACAGATGGCTCAGGGCCGCCACGGCGTCACCTCTTCGGGTTTGGCATTGCCCTTCTTGATATCGGCCATGATCACGCGCAACACGTCCTGCAGACCCCGGCCCGCCACGCCCGAGATCACATGCACCTCCCCGCCCGAAGCCTTTTCCAAAGCCCGGCGCCGGTCGCTGATCTGCTTGGCATCCATCGCGTCAACCTTGTTGAGCGCCAGAATCCGCGGCTTGTCGCCCAGAACCTCGGAATAGGCCTCAAGCTCATGCACAATCGTGCGGTAGTCCTTGGTGATCGTCGAAGACGTGCCATCCACCAGATGCAGCAGCACCTTGCAGCGTTCCACATGAGCGAGGAATTGCATCCCCAAGCCGCGACCCTCCGAAGCGCCTTCGATCAGGCCCGGAATATCGGCCATCACGAATTCCGCGCCATCGATGCCCACCACGCCCAAGTTCGGCACCAAAGTCGTGAACGGATAGTCAGCGATCTTCGGTCGAGCATTCGACACGGCGGCCAGAAAAGTCGACTTCCCCGCATTCGGCAGCCCCAAAAGCCCGGCATCCGCGATCAGCTTCAGCCGCAGCCAGATGGTGCGTTCGACACCTTCTTGCCCCGGATTGGCCCGCGCGGGAGCACGATTGGTGGCGGATTTGAAGCGCAGGTTGCCCCAGCCGCCATTGCCGCCCTCGGCCAGCAAGACGCGCTGGCCGACACGGGTCAGGTCGGCGATGACGGTTTCCTCGTCTTCGTCCAGAATTTCGGTGCCCAAGGGCACTTTCATGACGATGTCTTCGCCGGTCTTGCCGGTTTTCTGGCTGCCCATGCCGGGCTGACCGGACTTGGCGAAGAAGTGCTGCTGATAGCGGTAGTCGATCAGGGTGTTCAGCCCCTCCATCGCCTCGGCCCAGACTGACCCGCCATGCCCGCCATCACCGCCATCCGGACCGCCGTATTCGACATACTTGTCCCGCCGGAACGACACGCAGCCACCCCCACCGCCACCCGAGCGGATATAGACTTTGGTGAGGTCGAGGAATTTCATGGCAAAACCGATCTGATGGGACGCGACTGCCGATAGACCCAAGGGGCCCTCAGCGCAAGCCTTCCCCTGTAACGGAAGGCCAAAGTGGACGTCAAGGGTGGGCGCTCAGCCAATCGCCCATCGTTTGGACCGGTAGAAGAGGGACTTGGTGACCTCGGTCGCCACGATATAGGCGGACACAATGACAATCGCCACCACCATCAGATGCCACGGCAAAGGCACCAGCCCCAGCCAGCCTGACGCCCGGCCCAGATAGGGCAAGGCCAGCGACAGGACAGAGACGATC
>CANGHD010000269.1 GCA_947453525.1 Paracoccaceae bacterium
AAACGCCCCGCCGACGACCCCACTGAACGCTCCACCCGCATCCCCCTGCCGCATCCTTACGTGGTCGTTGGAGGCCGCTTTCAGGAAGCCTACTACTGGGACAGCTATTTCACCCAGTTGGGCCTGTTGAAGACTGGCCAGCATGACCTTGTCGGGCAGATGCTCGACAACTTCGCCCATGCCATCGCCACCATCGGCCATATCCCCAACGGCTTTCGCAGCTATTTTCTGACCCGCTCGCAGCCGCCCTTCTTTGCCGCCATGGTGCAGGACTATGGCCGCGCGACGGGCAATCTTTCTGCCGCCTATGCGAAATACCTGCCCGCCATGAAGGCCGAATACCGTTATTTCACCACCTCGGACCATACGGTCGGTGGCCTCGCCCGCTATTGGGACGAGGCCGATGGCCCAAGGATCGAGATGTACGGCACCGATCTTGCTTGGCAGCACCACACCGAACAGCACCCCGATTTCTTCCGCGACCTGCGCGGGGCCTGTGAAAGCGGGTGGGATTTCTCCTCGCGCTGGCTGACCGATCCCGCCGATCTCGGCACCATCCGCACCACCAAACTCTGGGCGGTGGACCTGAACTGCCTTCTGCTGCGGTATGAGGAAATCCTCGCCCAAGCCACCGGCCACACCCGCTTCATCAAGGCCGCCAACGTCCGCCGCGCCGCCATCTCGCAGCGCTTCTTCGACAAGACCCGAGGCTTCTTCTGCGACGTCGAAATCGCCACCGGCCAGCCCGTCCCCCTGACCACCGCCGCAGGCCTCTTCCCGCTTTACGCCGGGGCGGCCACCCCCGCCCAAGCCGACCGGACCGTCGAATGGATGACCGAGCACCTGCTCGCCCCCGGCGGGCTTCTGACCACCGACATCACCTCCGGCCAGCAATGGGACGCCCCGAACGGTTGGGCCCCCCTGCAATGGATCGCCATTCAGGGCCTGCGCCGCTACGGCTTTGATGACCTGGCCGAGGGCCTGCGCCAACGCTGGCTTGCCACCTGCGACGCGGTCTTTGCCGCCTCGGGCAAGTTCGTGGAAAAGTACAATGTCCTTGACCCGCTGGCCGCTTCGCGCGGCGGTGAGTATGCCTTGCAGGATGGGTTCGGCTGGACGAACGGCGTCTATCTGGACCTGATCCAGGACCCGAACTAGGGCCCGATCTACGGCCCGAACCACGGCTTGTGTCTTCACGCGCGTAGAGACGCAAAGAAGACGCAAGCAAGACGCGTTCAAGACCGCTTATGTTTCATTTGTGGTTGGAATATTCGTTCCAGACTGTTAGCCTTGGCCAAACCCGACCAGGAAGACCATGGACCAGACCCGCGCCCCCGGCACACTCAGCCCCGACAGCCTGAACCCCGACGATCTGGCGCCCTCTGCCCCCACGTCCGTCGAAGAGTTCCGCGCCAGACTGGCCGATGTGCTGGACGATCTGCCCCGCCGCTTGCGGCAATGCGCCGATTACATCGCCGCCAACACCGACCGCATCGCCGTCTCGACCGTGGCCGAACTGGCGGCGGGAGCGGACGTGCCGCCATCGGCCCTGATGCGCTTCTGCCAGATCCTCGGCTTCTCGGGCTTTTCCGAAATGCAGCGCCTGTTCCGCGAGGCCTATACGCCGGGCTGGCCGGACTACACCACGCGCCTGAAGAACCTGAAAGAGGGCGGCGCGGGCTCGCCTTCCGCCCTTTTGGCCGAATTCATCGAGGCTGGCCGCTTGTCCTTGGAGGCTTTGGCGAAATCCGCCGATGAAGCGGCGCTTGTGCAGTGCGTGGCGGTGCTGGCAGCAGCGAAAACCGTGCATATCGTTGGGTTTCGCCGCGCTTTCCCGGTCTCCAGCTATCTGGCCTACGTCTTTGAGAAGATGTCCGTGCCCGCCATGCTGCACGACGGCGTGGGCAAGCTGGATCACCGCTTTGCCCTGCGCCCCGGCGACGCCATGCTGGCCATCACTTTCGCGCCCTATTCCGAGGAAACCATCGCCATCGCGCAAGACGCCAAGGCGCGTGGACTGCCGGTGGTGGCCCTGACCGACCGCATGACCTCGCCGCTGGTGCGGTTTTCCGACGCGATCCTGACCGTGCCCGAGGTCGATTTCGGCGCCTTCCGCTCGCTTTCGGCCACCATCGCCATGGCCATTGCCCTGGCTGTGGCCGTTGGCTCGGCACGTGGCGGCTGAGATGGCGAAGAAAGTGCTTTGCCTTCCGCCGAAAATAGAATAAAAATTCCAAAATAGCAGCGTGGCCCTGAGTCTTGCCCCTGCCCGGATTTGGGAGTCTTTTGCGTGAAAACCCTGGATGTCATAACAATCGGCCGCTCCTCCGTCGACCTCTACGGTGCGCAAGTGGGGGGGCGGCTGGAGGATATGGCCTCTTTTCAGAAGTATGTCGGCGGCTCTCCCACCAACATCGCGACAGGCACCGCGCGTCTGGGGCTGAAATCGGCGCTGATCACAAGGGTCGGCAATGAACATATGGGTCGTTTCATCCGCGAGGAACTGGTCAAGGAAGGCGTTGATGTACGCGGGGTCAAGACTGACCCAGAACGCCTGACTGCCTTGGTTTTACTGGGAATCCGTGATGAAAAGCAGTTCCCGCTGATCTTCTACCGGGAAAACTGCGCAGACATGGCGCTGTGTGAAGATGACATCGACGAGGGCTTCATTGCCGAATCCCGCTCTGTCGTGGCAACCGGCACCCATTTGTCGCATCCCCGCACAGAAACTGCCGTGCTGAAAGCCCTGACGCTGGCTCGCAAACACGGCGCGCGGACCGCACTGGACATCGACTACCGCCCGAACCTTTGGGGTCTGGCAGGCCATGGCGACGGTGAAAGCCGCTTCATCGAAAGTGCCAAGGTGACGGCCAAGTTACAGACTTCGCTGCATCTTTTCGACCTCATCGTTGGGACCGAGGAAGAGTTCCACATCGCCGGCGGCACCACCGACACCATCGCCGCGCTGCGGGCCGTCCGTGCCGTCTCGAACGCCACCTTGGTCTGCAAGCGCGGCCCGATGGGGGCCGTGGCCTTCACCGATGCCGTGCCCGACAGCCTTGACGATGGCCAGACCGGTCCGGGCTTCCCCATTGAGGTCTTCAATGTGCTGGGCGCTGGCGATGGCTTCATGTCGGGTCTGCTGAAAGGCTGGCTCGACGATGAGCCTTGGCCGACGGCCCTGAAATATGCCAATGTCTGCGGGGCCTTCGCGGTATCTCGCCACGGCTGTACCCCGGCTTACCCCTCATGGACCGAGATGCAATTCTTCCTGAAACGCGGCATCGTGACCAAGGCCCTGCGCAAAGACTTGGCGCTGGAGCAGATCCACTGGTCGACCAACCGCCGCAAGCAATGGGGTGAGGTCAAGGCCTTTGCCTATGACCACCGCATCCAGATGGAGGACCTGCCGGGGGCTACCCCCGACAAGATCGCCGCCTTCAAGGAACTTTGCGTCGATGCCACGGTCGCGGTCGCCCAAGGCCGCGAGGGGTACGGTCTGCTGTGTGACAGCCGCTTGGGCCGGACTGCCTTGTACCGCGCGGCAGGGCAGGGACTGTGGATCGGGCGGCCGGTGGAATGGCCGACCTCGCGCCCCCTGACGCTGGAGCCCGAGATCGGTCCCGACTTCGGCGGTTTGTCGGAATGGCCGCTGGAGCATGTCGTCAAGGTTCTGTGCTTCTGCCACCCCGACGATGCGGAGGATATGCGGGCGGCACAG
>CANGHD010000270.1 GCA_947453525.1 Paracoccaceae bacterium
CAAACCGGCTACATCACGCTGAACCTCAACGTCGCTCCCTTCGACAAGCTTGAAGTGCGTGAGGCCGTCAACATGGCGATCAACAAGGACCGGATCACCCAGATCATCAACGGCCGCGCCAAGCCGACCGGTCAGGTCCTGCCCCCCGGCATGCCCGGCTATGACCCGAACTTCAAAGGCTTCGCCTACGACCCGGACGCCGCCAAGGCCTTGCTGACCAAGGCAGGCTTCCCGGACGGCTTTGAAACCCAACTGTTCGTCTACAACACCGACCCGAACCCGCGGATAGCCCAAGCCATCCAGCAAGACCTCGCCAAGATCGGCATCAAGGCCGCGCTGCAATCGCTCGCCCAAGCCAACGTGATTCAGGCCGGCGGCGAACCGACCTCGGCTCCGATGATCTGGTCCGGTGGCATGGGCTGGGCAGCGGACTTCCCCGATCCGTCCGACTTCTACGGCCCGATCCTGTCCTGCCAATCCGGCGGACCCGGCGGCTGGAACTGGGCGCATTACTGCAACAAGGACCTCGACGCGGCAGCCGCAGCCGCAGATGCCATGACCGCGCCAGAACAGACCGAGGCCCGCATGAAGGCCTGGTCCGACATCATGGGCAAAGTCATGGCCGACGCGCCTTGGGTCCCGGTCTTCAACGAGTCGCGCTACACGATGCACGGCCCCCGTCTGGGCGGCGCCAATGATCTCTACGCTGACCCGGTTTCGACCCCGATCAACTTCGACTACATCTATGTGAAGCAATAATATGTGCAAAGCCTGCAACTACACGATCCACGGCGCGCAGCACCACTTCGGTTGGGACAACACCTTTGCCCCGGCCGCAAGGGTGGAACCCGGCAGCACGATCCTGTTTCACTGCAACGATTCCTCGGCGGGCCAACTTGGCCCGTCGTCGACCGTGGCCGATGTGAAGGCGCTGGATTTCAGCAAGATCAACCCGGTCTCCGGCCCGATCTATGTCGAGGGCGCTGAACCCGGCGACGTGCTGAAAGTCACCATCGACAGCTTCGCCCCCCGCGCCTTCGACGGGCGCGGCTTCGGCTGGACGGCGAACATCCCCGGCTTCGGCCTGCTTGCTGACCAGTTCACCGACCCGGCCCTGCATATCTGGAGCTATGACCCCGGCCAGATGGGCCCGGCCCTTTTCGGGAAAGAAGCCCGCGTGCCGCTGAAGCCCTTCGCAGGCACCATCGGCAACGCGCTGGCGGAAATGGGCCACCACTCCGTGGTCCCGCCGCGCCGGGTTGGCGGCAACCTCGACATCCGCGATCTGAACGCCGGAACCACCCTCTATCTGCCCATCGAAGTCGCCGGAGCCCTGTTCAGCGTGGGCGACACCCACGCCGCCCAAGGCGATGGCGAGGTCTGCGGCACCGCCATCGAAAGCCCGATGGACGTGGTCCTGACGCTTGATCTGGTGAAGAACTACGCCCTGAAGACCCCGCGCTTCACCACCCCCGGCCCGGTCACCCGCCACCTCGACGCCAAGGGCTACGAAGTCACCACCGGCATCGGCCCCGACCTGATGAGCGCCTCGCGTGACGCCGTCTCCAACATGGTCGATTTCCTCTGCGCCACACGCGGCATGGCGGCGGTTGACGCCTATATGCTGGTGTCAACCTGCGGCGACCTGCGCATCTCGGAAATCGTCGACATGCCCAACTGGGTCGTCTCCTTCTACTTCCCGCGCTGCGTTTTCGAATGAGCGTTCTTGAACCCATTTCCGGGGCCGCACAGGCCCCGGATACCCCCGTCTTGACCGTGCAAAACCTCACCGTCTCGGTCGCCACCGAGACGGGCCAGAGACCTTTGGTCAGCAACCTGTCCTTCTCGTTGCGCAAAGGCGAAACGCTCGCCATCGCTGGCGAAAGCGGTTCCGGAAAATCCATCACCTCGCTGGCCATCATGGGGCTTCTGCCCCCGAACGTCTCGGTCACCGAAGGATCGGTCACCCTCGGCCAGACCTCACTGACCAAACTTCCCGAACACCAGATGCGCGCCCTGCGCGGCGACCGTATCGCCATGATCTTCCAGGAGCCGATGACCTCGCTCAACCCGGTCATGTCCATCGGTGCTCAACTGACCGAAGCGATCCGCGCGCATGACCCGGTCTCGCGCGGCGAAGCCCGCACCCGCGCCCTCGAAGCCCTGAAGGCCGTCCGGCTCAGCCAACCCGAACGCCGCCTCGACCAATTCCCCCATGAACTCAGCGGCGGGATGCGCCAGCGCGTGATGATCGCCATGGCCCTCGCCCTGCGCCCCGAGGTTCTGATCGCCGATGAACCCACCACCGCCCTAGATGTCACCGTGCAGCGCGAAGTCCTTGACCTGCTGCGCGACCTGCAACGCGACCTTGGCACCGCCATCATCCTGATCACCCATGACATGGGCGTCGTCGCCGAAATGGCCGACCGCGTCATCGTCATGCAAAATGGCGCGCAGGTCGAAACCGCCGCCACCCGCACGCTCTTCGCTCAGCCGCAACAGCCCTATACCCAAGCGCTCCTCGCCGCCGTCCCCCGCATGGGCTCCGCCCCCCGCCCCGAACCGCTGGGTGACATCGTCGCCCAACTGTCAAATGTCACCGTCCGCTTCCCGATGCGCACCGGGCTCCTCAACCGCCACACCCACAACGTCCACGCCGTCGAAGACGTCTCCCTTTCCATTCGCAAAGGCGAAACCTTCGCCCTTGTCGGTGAATCCGGCTGCGGCAAGTCGACCATCGCCAAGGCCATCGTCGGCCTCGTCCCGCACGAAGGTCGCATCGAGATCGCAGGCCAAGCCCTGTCAGACCTCGACACCCTTGGCAAAAAAGCCCTGCGTCGCCACGTCCAGATGGTCTTTCAGGACCCGATGGCCGCCCTTGACCCCCGCATGCGCGTTGCAGACCTCGTCTCCGAACCCCTGCTGATCCACAACATTGGCGACGCCGCCTCCCGCCGCGCCACAGCCGCCGACCTCTTCACCCGCGTTGGCCTGTCACCGGATCAACTCGACCGCTACCCGCATGAATTCTCCGGCGGCCAGCGCCAGCGCATCTGCATCGCCCGCGCCCTTGCCTTGAATCCGCAACTGGTGATCGCCGACGAAAGCGTCTCGGCTCTGGATGTCTCCGTTCAGGCCCGGGTTCTCGACCTCCTCCGCGCGTTGCAAAAGGAATTCGGCGTCGCTTACCTGTTCATCAGCCACGACATGGCGGTGGTGGAAAACATCTCAGACCGCGTCGCCGTCATGTATCTCGGCCAGATCGTCGAGACCGGCACCCGCGCACAGGTCTTCACCAACCCCCAGCACCCCTACACCCAACGCCTGATCGAAGCCGTCCCGGTGCCGGACCCCACCCATATCCGCCCCTTCACGGCGCGGTTGGCGGGCGAAGTCCCCAGCCCGGTGCATCCGACAGGGCGGGGACCCGTAAAACAGACCCTCATCGACATCGGCGAGGGCCATCTGGTCGCCAAAGCCTAGGCCGCCCGCGCCCGTCGCGCCTCGAAATGCGACCGCAGCGCGATTGTCGCTCCTGCCACCATCACCAAGGCCATCCCCGCAAGGCTCCACCCATCCGGGATATGGCCGAAGATCAGCCAGCCGAGGCCACCGGCCCAGAACAGTTGCAGATAGGTGATTGGCGCCAGCACCGAAGCCGGTGCCTCTCGGTAAGCTGCGGTGAACAGGAAGTGGCCCGAGGTCATCAG
>CANGHD010000271.1 GCA_947453525.1 Paracoccaceae bacterium
AGACCCGGCTCCACCGCGACACAGGCGGCCAAAGCCTCGTCCAGCGTCAGCCCTTCGTCGTCCCGCTCGCCGCCGCTGATCCGAAGGCCCACCACGAACCGCTCATCCGTCGCAGCCCTGATGCCCTCCAGCACCTCGCGCAGAAAGCGCAACCGCCCCTCACCGCTGCCGCCATACCCATCGACCCGCCGATTGACCCGAGGGTTCAGGAACTGCGCCGGCAGATAGCCATGGCTCGCCACCACCTCCACCCCGTCCAGCCCCGCCTGCCACATCCGCCGCGCGGCCGAGGCATAGCCGGCCACGATCTCCTTGATCATCGACAAGGGCAGGGCGCGCGGCATCACATGGAACCGCTCGTTGGGCGAGACTGAGGGCGCATAGGCCACCGCCAAAAGCCCATCCGCGCTTTCCATGATCTCGCGCCCCGGATGGAACAGTTGGGAAAAGATCGCACAGCCTTCCGCATGCACCGCCTCAGCCAGCGCCCGATACCCCGGAATGCAGTCATCTGACGTGGCCATCAACAGATGCGAGGTATAGCGCGCCGTCTCATGTACCCCAGCCACCTGAGTGACAATCAACCCCGCCCCGCCCTTGGCCCGCGCCCGGTGATAGGCGATCAAAGCCGCATTCACCGTGCCATCGGAAGGCAGCGTCGTGTCATGGCCCGTGGAGAGAATCCGGTTGCGCAGCGTCACGCCGCGCAGGGTCAAAGGGGCAAACAGATGGGGAAAGCGCATGTCATGGCCTTGGGTTGAGATGCCGCTGACCTAGGCCGCGCCGCGCCATTTGGGAAGCGGATTTTCCCCAGCCACCCTTACACCAAAGGGGCCGCCATCGCCGTCACCTCCACCTTCATCCCCGGCACCGCCAGGTCCTTGACCCCCACCGCACAGCGCACCGGATAGGGCGTGCGGAAATAGCGCTTGTAGACCGCGTTGAAGGCAGGTCGCTCGGCCATGTCGGTCAGGTAGATCGTCAGATGCAGCACCCGGTCCATCGTGGAACCTGCCACCTCCAGCGCCGCCTTCAGGGCGCGCAGGGTCTCTTCGCTTTGCGCCGTGATATCCCCCAACTCCAGCGACCCATCGACCCGCGTCGGAATCTGCGTCGTGATCATCACATCGCCAAACCGCGCCACATCGGAGGAAATCGCCTCGGGATCGGCGTCGAGGGTGAAGACTGGGGTGTTCGGTGACATGGCTCTGGTCCCTCTGGCTGTGGACCTCAAGCCTACCGCCAATCCCCGCCAAGGCAACGGCCAGAACGGCCCGCCAAATCCGCCCCGTTTCAGCCACCCGGCCTGAACCACCACCGGAATTTGCTTGCTTCCCGCCCCGCACTCCGTAATTTGATCATAAGCCCGCGCAAAGCGGCACCGCGCAGCTTGCGCGCAGATCAGGGAGCCTAACATGCAAACCATGAAACTGATGGGCACAGGCCTTCTCGCCCTGGCCCTTGCCACCACACCGCTTCTGGCCCAAGTCACCGCCGTGGGCGCTGGCGAAGGCGAGCTTAATATCGTCGCCTGGCCCGGCTATATGGAACGCGGCGAAAGCGATCCGGCCTATGACTGGATCACCAAGTTCGAGACGGAAACCGGCTGCAAGGTCAACGCCAAGACCGCCGGCACCTCGGACGAGATGGTCAGCCTGATGAATCAGGGCGGCTTTGACCTCGTGACCGCATCCGGAGACGCCTCGCTGCGCCTGATCGCCGGCAAGAAGGTGCAGGAAATCAACACCGGCCTGATCCCGTCGTGGGACAAGCTCGACCCGCGACTGAAGGACGGCGGCTGGTTCACGGTCGATGGCAAGCACTACGGCGTGCCCTACCAGTGGGGCCCGAACGTGCTGATGTACAACACCGACGTCTTCAAGACCGCCCCCACCTCGTGGTCGGTGGTGTTCGAGGACGGTAACCTGCCCGATGGCAAGACCAACTCCGGCCGTGTGCAAGCCTATGCCGGCCCGATCTACGTGGCCGATGCCGCCCTGTACCTGATGGCCCACAAACCTGACCTCGGCATCACCAACCCCTACGAACTGACTCCGCCGCAATATGCCGCAGCGCTGGACCTGCTGCGCGCCCAACGCAAGCTGGTCTCGCGCTACTGGAGCGATTCGGCCGTGCAGACCGATGACTTCAAGAACGAGGGGATCGTCGCTTCCACCTCCTGGCCCTATCAGGTCAACCTGTTGCTGGGAGAGAAGTTCCCGATCGGCTCGACCATCCCGTCCGAAGGCGCCACGGGCTGGTCCGACACGACCATGCTGGCCACCGACGCCCCGCACCCGAACTGCGCCTACAAGTGGATGGAGCACACGCTGAACTCCAACCTGCAATCCGACCTGTCGGTCTGGTTCGGCTCGGTACCGGTCGTGCCCGCCGCATGCACCGACAAGTCCGGCCAGCAAACCGCCGAGGGCTGCAAGGCGAACGGGTCCGAGACCTTCGACAAGATCCACTTCTGGACCACCCCCATCGCCAACTGCGCGGCGGGCGACGGTGCCTGCGTGCCCTATGCCCAATGGGTGACCGACTACATGGCCGTGGTCGGCGGCAACTGAAGGCAGGGTGGGGTTCAACCCCACCCTACGCTCCCCGCCCGTAGGTCGGGGCTTACCCCGACCCCCCTTGCCCTTCCGCCCTCTGACCCTGCCGGTTCTCATGCCCCCCGCCGCCCCCCCTGCCGTCGAATTCCGCGCCGTCACCCGCCATTTCGGCCCGGTCAAGGCGGTCGACTCCGTTGACCTGACAATCGCAGAGGGCGCCTTCTTCGCCATGCTCGGCCCCTCCGGTTCCGGCAAGACCACCTGCCTGCGCCTGATTTCCGGCTTCGAACAGCCAAGCGCCGGCCAGATCCGCATCTTCGGCGAGGATGTCTCGGCCACCCCGCCCCATCTGCGCAATGTCAACACCGTCTTCCAAGACTATGCCCTCTTCCCCCACCTCACGGTGCGCGACAATGTCGCCTACGGCCTGAAGGTCAAAGGCATGGGCCGCAGCCAACGCTACGCCAAGGCCGAGGACATGCTCGCCCTCGTCAAGCTTGACGCCTACGGTTCCCGCAAACCCGCCCAACTCTCCGGAGGCCAACGCCAGCGCGTCGCCCTCGCCCGTGCGCTGGTCAACGAACCCCGCGTCCTCCTCCTCGACGAACCGCTCGGCGCCCTCGACCTCAAACTGCGCGAGGCGATGCAGGACGAACTCAAGGCCTTGCAACGCCGCCTCGGCATCACCTTCATCTTCGTCACCCACGACCAATCCGAGGCCCTGTCGATGGCCGACAGCCTCGCCGTCTTCAACCAGGGAAAGATCGCCCAAATCGGCACGCCCGCCCAAATCTACACCCAACCCGCCACCCGCTTCGTGGCCGATTTCGTAGGCTCCTCCAACGTCCTGCCCCCGACCCTCACCCAAGCGCTGGGCGGCCCCGCCAAGTGGTCCTCCCTGCGCCCCGAATCCCTGCGCCTTGCACAAACCGGCCCGCTCACCGGAACCGTCCAATCGCAACGCTACCTCGGCACCGGCACCCGGATCACGCTGACAGCCCAAGGCACCGAACTCGCAGCCTTCCTCCCCGCAGGCCAACCGATCCCGCCCGAAGGCACCCAGATCTCCCTGAACTTCCCCCCCAATGCCCTGCACATCATGGATGACACACCATGAC
>CANGHD010000272.1 GCA_947453525.1 Paracoccaceae bacterium
GCCAAGGGGTTGGCGCTGCGCTGCGATGTGACGAAATCGGCCGACATCAAGGCTGCGCTGGATCAGACCATCGCCGCCTTTGGCCGCCTCGACGCGGCGTTCAACAACGCAGGCATCGAACAGCCCGGCGCTTCGATTGTCGATCTGACAGAGGAGATGCTGGACCGGGTTCTGGCGGTGAACCTGAAAAGCGTGTTCTTGTGCATGAAGCATCAGATCCCGCTGATGCTGCAAAATGGCGGCGGGGCCATCGTCAACACCTCCTCGGGGGCCGGGGTCATCGCCATCCGCAACCAGTCGGGCTATTGCGCCTCAAAATTCGGCGTTACTGTGGCCTCCAAGGTGGCGGCGCTGGAGTTTGCCGATCAGGGTATCCGCGTCAACGCGCTCTGTCCCGGCATCATCGACACGCCGATGATCGCCCGCTACACCGGCGGCACAGACGAGGGCCGCGCCCGCATCATCAAACAGGAACCCGTCGGCCGCATGGGCCGCCCCGAGGAAATTGCGGCGACGGTGTTGTTCCTTTGCTCGGACTCCGGCGCATTCATCACGGGCCATGCCTTGGTGGCCGATGGCGCGCAGACGGCGGGGATCTAGGCGCTACGCCAGACAGCGGATCAGATCGGTCGCATCGTCCAGATCGGCCAGCCCCCGCGCCATTTCCTCGGCCCGCGCCAGCCGGTCCGGCGGCACGGGATTGACGCTGACAGCGGCGCATTCGCGGAACTTGGCGCAGATATCGTCCCAGGTCAGCGGTGCATCGGCGTTGCCCGGCACCTGCTGACCTTCGACCAGCCAGCGCCGCCCGTCCTTGGCCAGAACCTCGACCCGGCCCGGCGGCAGGTCCAGCGTCCAGTCAAGGCTGGGGTCCGGGACGAGGGTGATCTTGCGGGCTGCCTCCAGAATTTCGGGGTCTGCCAGCCCGGCAGTGGTGAAGTCGGTAACGCTCATCCCGCGCCGGACCACGGCCACGGCGACCAGAAAGGGCAGGCTGAACTTGGCATCCGCCAAGGTGGCCGGGGCGCGGCGTTCCTGCAGCGGCTGGCACATCAGGTCGTGATAATCGCCGACATGCAGCCTGATTTCGGCGATGTCCGCCACGGTCAGGTCATTCTCTGAAATGATGTCGATGGCGGCTTTCATATGGCTGTGCGCCGTGCCGACGCAGGGCCAGCGCTTGTAAAGCGTGCCGCTGCCCAAAAGGTCAGTGCCAAGACCTGCAACCATCGCGTCGCGATCGTAGCCGCCTCCGAAATGGCTGGCAAAGACGCCGTAGGTGCCCTCGAACAGCCGGTCGATCCCGGTCACACCCTTTTCGGCCATCATCACCGCCAAAGCAGCGCCCTTGGCTGAAAACCCCGCATAAAGCCCGCGCAGATCGCTGCCGCGCCCGGCCACCATCTCCATGATGCCGCTGGACTGCATGGAGGCGATGCCCATCGCATGGCCGATGTGCGCCGCCGACAGCCCGGCCACCCGCCCCGCCGCCGCCGTGGCGGCATAGACGGCCAGCACGGTCGACAGGTTCCAATCCTTGCGCCAGACCACGTTGCAGCGCAGGCGGGCGAAGATGTCCTGGCCCACTGCAACCGCCGTGATCACCTCGCGCCCCGAGACCCCGCCGCGCCGTTCCGCCAGGGCAAAAACCGCAGGGATGATCGAGCTGGCGCAATGCTGGCCCCAAGGGGTCTGGTCGTCATAGTCCAGACAATGCGCCAAAGCGCCGTTGGCCAGCGCCGCCATCAGCGCCGGGGCCTTGCCGCCAAAGCCCAGAACCGTGCTTTGCGCCACACCGCCGCTTTCGCGGACAATGTCGATGACGCCGCGCGCCGCAGGCTCCATCCCGCTGGCGGCAAGGATCACGCCCATGGTGTCGAGGATCGACTTCTGCGCCGCCTCTCGCGCAGCGTCGGGCAGGTCGTCATACCGCATCTGCGCCGCGTGGTTGGCAAAATCGTGGACAAGGTCGCGTGGGGCGGACATGGGGTGGCCTCTTTTACAGTCTGGCTCAGTCTAGCGTGCCTTGCCGGGAAAGGTCAGGTTTTGCGAGCCGGTCCGGCGGTTCTTGGTGGTCCTAAGTTATAACATTATGCTTTACCCACACACCGCGCAAAGCTGTCGCTTCATTGTGGCGGGACGGGCCTTTGGCTAGGGTTTGTCCATTCTTTTTGGACAGGTCCCCATGCATCCGATCCTCGCGTTTCCGGCACTTGCGGGCATGGTCTTTCCGGGGTTGGAGGCTGTTGAAGCCGTGCGCTTTCTGCCAGGGCCAGAGGCTTTGGCTGCTGTCCCCGAGGCCGAGCGCCAGGCCGTCCGCGTGCTTATGACCAGCGCCTCGCGCGGGTGCACCGCCGCACTTCTGGACCTGTTGCCGAACCTTGGCCTTGTGATCAGCCAAGGCGTGGGGCTGGACAAGATTGACGTGGCCGCCTTGACCGCCCGCGGCATCCGTCTGCGCCCCGTGGGCGAGACGCAAACCGAGGATGTGGCCGATCTGGCGATGGTGCTGACGCAAATGCTGTGTCGCCGTCTGGTGCTGGCCGACACCTTCGCTCGCAGTGGAGCGTGGGCTGCGGCGCGCTTTGATCTGGGTGACAGCATCCACGGCATGACCATGGGCATCGCTGGCCTGAGTGGGCGGATCGGGCAGGCGATTGCCGCGCGGGCGCGGGTGTCGAGCATGCAGATTGCCGGGCTGAACCGGGCGTCCAATCAGGGGCTTGGTGTGCTGCACGACACTTGGGCCGACCTTGCCGCGGCGAGCGATGTGCTGGTGCTGGCCGTCCCCGGCAGCGATGATCTGCACCATGGCATTGACGCATCGGTGCTGAGTGCGTTGGGGCCAAAGGGCCGCCTGGTCAATGTCGGGCGCGGCAGCTTGGTCGACACCGACGCGCTGATCGCAGCGCTTGAACACCAGACCATCGCGGGGGCTGCTCTGGACGTGCTGGAAACCGAACCGCAGGTGCCCGCCCGTCTGGCCGCCCTGCCCAATGTCATTCTGACCCCTCATATCGGCGCGCAGACTTGGGGCCAACGCGCCCGCGCCGCCAAGATCATCGAGGCCGAGGCGCTGGCCTATCTCAATCTATGAAGGACCTCCCATGACCGACCTTGCGCAAATGCCCTATCCTCGTATTGGCCTGTTGATCGACGGGGAATGGATTTACGACCGCCCGGTGCTGTGCAACGTCGAGAATCCATCGACCGAGGCCATCCTTGGCACCGTGCCCAGCGCCTCGGCGGCGGATTTGCAGGCGGCGCTGGAGTCGTCGGCCCGGGGGTTTGAGGTGTGGCGCAAGACGTCGCCTTCGGCGCGTTCGGCCCTGATGCGGCGGGCGGCGGCGCTGGTGCGGGCGCGTGTCGAAGAGATTGCTCCGATCTTCGTGCAGGAATCCGGCCGGACCCTGACCGAGGTTCGCAACGAAATCGAACGCTCGGCGACTTTCCTCGACTGGGACTCCGAAGAGTTGAAGCGCAACTACGGCCGCATTGTCCCCTCAGAAGGCCAGTTCACCCAATACGTCGTGCGTGAACCCATCGGCCCGGTTGCCGCCTTCACGCCCTGGAACGTCCCGATGAGCGCGCCGTCGCGCAAGATCAGCGCCAGTTTGGCCACGGGCTGTTCGATCATCCTGAAACCCTCGTCCGAGA
>CANGHD010000273.1 GCA_947453525.1 Paracoccaceae bacterium
CCTCGGCCCGCATCCCCACGCCATGAAAAAGCACCAGGGGCTCGCCCGAAAGCGGTTGGGTACCCGCCTCGATCCAGCGCAGGATGGCGCCGTCAGAGCCCTGCCGGGTTTGCGGCTTCATGGCCCAGATCCTCCAGGTCCTTGTAGCGATTGCCGATCCGGTGATGCGGTCGCCCGCCGATGGAGGCACCAAGTGCGACGACAATCTCATCGGCCGCCGGGGCATCCGGAATGGCGAAGTGGATGGTCAGGTAATGCGAGCGCGCGCCCTCGTCGCCCTTGTGCATCAAAGGGATCATGATCGGCGCGTTGGCTCCGCCCCGTGTGTTGCAGAAACTGAGATAGGATTTGGCGCCCACGGCGGTGCGGTAATGGTTGCCAAAGCGCAGCGTGTGGATCAGGGCCGAGGCATGCTCCACCTCGCCGTCCAGACCCACGACGGCGGACTTGCCATAGCCCTCAACCGCTTCGCCGCCGCCCGTGCGCTCCAGGATCATGGCGGTCAAGAGCTTGCCCAGTTCGGGTGCCACATCGCGGATCTCGGGCCCCAAGTCCTCGACGAAGCCGCGCCCGGCCCAGGGATTCTTCAGAACCGCCGCCGCCGCGATCAGCACCAGCGGCTGCGGTGCCGCCTTGCCGCCTTCGATCAGCGTGGTTTCGACATAGGTCAGGGTTTTGCGGATCAGGGCGGGCATGATGTCCTCAGACTCGGGTCTCGGTTGTCTGATCTTGGTATACCATAAGATGACATGTCAAGAATTCTTGCGCGACCTGCGACACATGGCTAATCTCTGGCCATGATGACCGCCCATGATGACCTTAAAATCGAGCAGATGCCGCAAACCCTGCGCGAGATCGTTCTGGGGCGGATGCGCGGGGCGATCCTGTCGGGCCGCTTCGCGAGCGGGGAAAGGCTGGTGGAACGCACGCTGTGCGACCAGCTTGGCGTCAGCCGCTCGGTCGTCCGCGAGGTGATCCGGATCCTGGAAGCGGAAGGCCTGGTCGAAACCATGCCAAATCGCGGGCCGATGGTTGCCACGCTGGACTGGCAGCGCGCAAAGCAAATCTACGACATCCGCCTGCTCTTGGAACAATCCGCCGCCTGCGCCTGCGCCGAAATGGCCGATGCCGTGACCAAAGCCAAACTGACCGAGGCGCTGCAGGGCATCGCTTCCGCCTTCGCCTCGGGCCAAAGCCTGACCTTGGCCGAAGCGACCACCGGCTTTTATGAAGTGATCTTCCGCTCTGCCGGCCAAGACATCGCATGGGAGATCGTCCAGCGTCTGAATGGCCGCATCAGCCGCCTGCGGGCCCTGACCCTCGCCACCAAAGAGCGCAACGTCTCCGGCCTCGCCCGCATGACCCGCATCCACGACGCCATTCTGGCGAACCACCCCGAGGCCGCAGCGCAAGCCGTCCGCGACCATCTGACCGAGGCCGCATCCATCGCGGAACGCCTGCTGAAAGCGGAAGGTACCTGATGCCCGCCTACTGGATCGCCCATGTCACCGTCACCGACCCCGAGCGCTACAAGGGCTACCAAGCCCTCGCCCCGGTCGCCTTCGCTGCCCACGGCGGCAAATTCCTTGCGCGGGGCGGTGACCATTCCGTGATGGAAGGCCCGATCCTCGACCGCCATGTCATCATCGAATTCCCCAGCCTCGCTGCCGCCCGCGCTTGCTATGCCTCAGCGGAATACTCTGCCGCTCGAGTGGCGCGTGACGGGGCCTGCGAGGCCCATGTCACCCTTGTCGACGGATTGGCCCTCTAACCCAAGCGCCTCCCATTTGCCCTGTGTCGAAATACACTTTGGGGCACGGGGGCAGAGGGCCCCCGCTCTGGCGACCGGCCAGACCCTAGCGCAGCCTGCTTGGCGGTTGCCCAAACTGCGCCCGAAACGCCCGGCTGAGCGTTGAGGCGCTGGAAAATCCGGTGCGCAAGGCCACTTCCGCCAAAGGATGCCGCGTGTCGGTGATCACCCGCCGCGCCGCCTGCAACCGCAGTGACAGGGCAAAGGCCGCCGGCGTGGTCTGCAAGCCCGCGCGGAACAGCGTCTCCAGTCTGCGGGGCGACAATCCTATGGCGCGGGCCGTCTCGGCCGCCGTTTCGGGCGCATCGATGCGGCTCTCCATCCGGGTCACCGCTTGCGCCACGCGCGGATCAAGCCGCGAGTCCGCCGGACCTGCCGGTGCAATCTGCGGCTCGGACCCCGGGCGCGGCGTGGTCAGGAATGACGCCGCCACCTGCCGCGCCAGGGCAGGTCCGTGCCGGCTGCCGATCAGATGCAGCATCAGGTCCGCCGCAGGCGAAGCCCCGCCGGCGGTAAAGCGGTTGCCGTCGATGACCCAGCGGTCGGGGACCACCTCGACCTCCGGATGGGCGGCGGCCAGATCCTCCAGATCCTCCCAATGCACCGTCGCGCGGTGCCCGGCCAGCAACCCGGCCCGCGCCAGCACCCAGGCCGCCGCATCAATGCCGCCCACGGCCGCAAACCGCCCCGCCATCCTCGCAAGGTCGCGGATCAAAGGCACCGTGGCCACCTCTGATTGCCGGAACCCGGCAATTACCGCCAACGCATCCGCCCCCTCCGCCGCAGCCAGTGGCCCCGACGAGGGCAGTTCGATCCCGCAGGTCAAGGGCACCGCCGTCCCGTCCGGCGTGACCACCCGCCACCTATAGGCCTCATGCCCCAGATGCCGGTTGGCTGATCGCATCGGGTCCAGTGTCGAGGCGACCTCGAGGATCGAGGACTGCGGCAAAACCAGCAGCGCCAGCGTTAAGGGCTGCTGCGATGCGGCGAAGATTGATGCGTTTTTTGCCATATCCGCTTCGTAAATCGTCAAGCGTCTGTTGCCAAGCCCGCTATGGTGCCCAAAGCCCAATCGGAGAATCCCATGCCCCTCGCCATGAACCGCGAAGTCTTCATCACCTGCGCCGTGACCGGATCGGGCGGCACGCAGGACCGCTCCCCCCATGTCCCGCGCTCGCCCGAGCAAATCGCCAAATCCGCCATCGACGCCGCCAAGGCCGGGGCTGCCGTCGTCCATTGCCATGTGCGGGACCCCGAAACCGGCAAACCCAGCCGCGACGGCAGAATGTACCGCGAAGTGACGGAGCGTATCCGCGACGCTGGTACCGATGTCGTCCTGAACCTGACGGCAGGCATGGGCGGCGACATCTACTTCGAAGGCTCCGAGGCGATGAACGTCATGGGTCCCCGGTCCGACATGGCCGGTGCGACCGAACGCGTCGCCCATGTCGTCGAATGCCGCCCCGAGATTTGCACCCTCGACTGCGGCACGATGAACTTCAACGAGGCCGACTACGTCATGGTCAACACCCCCGGCCTGCTGCGTGACATGGCGCGGCGGATGACGGCGGCGGGTGTCCGCATCGAGATCGAGGCTTTCGACACCGGCCACCTCTGGCTCGCCAAGGAACTGGCGAAAGAGGGCGTGATCCCCGCCCCGACCCTCGTGCAACTGTGCATGGGCGTTCCGTGGGGTGCCCCCGATGACCTGAACACCTTCCTCGCCATGGTCAACAACGTGCCAAGCGATTGGTTCTGGAGCGCCTTCGCCATCGGCCGCAACCAGATGCCCTA
>CANGHD010000274.1 GCA_947453525.1 Paracoccaceae bacterium
GCCTGCGGCCCGCCCGGTTCGGCCATGGCATAGGTCCGCTCGCGCAGCCAATCCACCACATCGGCCTTGCCCATCTTCTCGCAGGCGACCGGCTCAGACACGCGCACCGTCACCGGACGGTTCATCTTGCGGCGCGTCTCAAAGAAAATCAGCGCCACGCGCAGGCCATAAGAGAAATGGCTCGCCCATTGGAAAATCCGGGAATTCCGCCCGCTGACATACAGCGCCAGCGTATTGACCCCGGCGCGCCGCGCCAGACGCGAGACGAAGGGATGCCACTCGAAATCCGAGGCCGTCGCCGCGTTCGGCGTAACCGAGGTTGCCACCCCGCCCGCCGGAAAGATGATCAGGGCATGGCCTTCGTCCAGCCATTCCACCGCCTTGCGCCGTGTCTCGGCAGAGGTGCGGCGCGCTTCCGGACCAGCACCAAAGTCGATCGGCAACAGCACGTCGCGGGCTTCACGCGGTTGGCACAGCAGCGAATGGCAGATCAGCTTCACATCCTTGCGGACGGACCCGATCAGATGCCCGATGTACAGCCCGTCGATGATGCCGAAGGGATGGTTCGACACCACCAGCAAGGGCCCCGTCGCCGGAATCCGGGCCAGTTCCTCGGCCGTCGTGTCCGCCGTCAGGCCAAGTTCCCGAATCGCCTCGGTGAAGATCGTGGCCTCCGCATCGCGCGGCTTCTTCTGCCAGTCGCGATAGAGCCGCTCAAACCCAGCCCGCCCGCTCAGCCGTTCAACCGTGCGAATCATCGTCCGGCGAAACCACGGCATCTGCGGGGTGGAATAGGTGAACATCGGCCCGATCTGAGGTGCCGTTTCCGGCTCCGGCGGCAGGTCAAAGAACTCTGCCGCGTCCTGATCGATCATTGCGATACCCTTTCGGTAAAGCCACTGGCTTCATCTTAAAGCCAATGACTCAGTTGCGTGACAAGACGATGACAATTTACAATAGCGCGGCGACATCCTCGGGAATGTCGAAGTTATGGGTGACCGACTGGACGTCGTCATCTTCTTCCAGCATATCGATAAGCCGCATCAGTTTCTGCGCGGTGTCGAGATCAACCTCGGTCAGGGTCTGCGGCTTCCAGACCAGCTTGGACTCGGTGGATTCCCCCAGCGCCTTTTCCAAAGCATCCGATACGGCAGACAGATCTTCCATCTGGCAATAGATCCAGTGGTTTTCCTCGTCCGACTCCACATCATCTGCCCCGGCATCCAGTGCCGCCATCATCACGTCATCCGCAGAACCGACCTTGGCCGGATAGGAAATCTCGCCCACGCGGTCGAAGGAGTGGCTGACAGAGCCAGTCTGCCCCAGATTTCCACCGCATTTGCTGAAATAGCTGCGCACATTTGACGCGGTGCGGTTCATGTTGTCGGTCAGCGCCTCGGCGATGATGGCAATGCCGTTGACGCCATAGCCCTCGTAGCGGATTTCCGTATAATCCGCCGCATCGCCCATCTGGCTCTTCTTGATGGCCCGGTCGATCACGTCCTTGGGCATCGACAGGGCCTTGGCGGCCTTGATGGCCAGACGCAGACGCGGGTTCATGTCCGGGTCGGGCATGCCCATCTTGGCCGCGACCGTGATTTCCTTGCTCAGCTTCGAGAAGGTCTTCGAGCGGATCGCGTCAGTCTTGCCCTTCTTGTGCTTGATGGTCGACCACTTGGAATGCCCTGACATGACCCATAATCCCCGAGTTTTGGTGCTGCCGTCCTCTACACCAGCGCCCGCCCCCGCCGCAAGCCCACGACCACTGAAGCCGGGCCCCGCTTCATCTTGGCGCAACAACCTGCGTCAAGTGACGACCGAAACAGCCCGCATCCGCGGTTTGACCAGGGTCACACCCAACAGCATCACGGCCAAAGCCAGAAAGACCAGCGGCGAAAACCGCTCTCCGAGCAAAACCATGGCCCAGCACAGCCCCGCGGCGGTGACAATATAGGACGACTGGCTGGCAAACACCGCACCCGCCCGCGCCGCCAGCCCGACATAGCCCGCATACAAAAGCGCATGCAGCGCGGACGACAGCAGCAGCGCCCCCTCCGCCCGGCCCCAGGGCGGCATCGGGCTCACCCAGGACCCCGTCACCCAGACCAGCGGCAGGCACAAAGCCAAAGCCACCAGCGAGGCGCCGAACATCGCCTGCACCGGGTCCATCCCCGCCATGCCGTAGCGGGCGACAAAGGTTCCCTCCAGCGCATAAAAGCACGGCCCGATCAACGCCACCGGCAAAAACGCCACCATCCCCGGCGCCAGCGTCGCCCCCGGTGCCGCAATGATCGCCACCCCCGCCAGCCCCAGCAGCAATCCCACCAACCGCTTGCCCTCGAACCGATCCGACCCCAGCGCCAGATTGAGCGGAAACGCCATCAGAGGCACAGTCGAGATCAGGATCGACATGATCCCCGCTGGCAACCGATGCACCGAGATATAGAACGCCGCATTGGGCACCAGCGTCCCCAACACCGCGACGACGGCGTAGAACCCCAGGGCCCGCCGGGTCAGCACCAGCCCTTTGCCCCGCACCAGCGTCAGCGCGCCCAGCACCACCACACAGATCACCGTCTGCCACAGGATCAGCGCAAAGGGCGGATGGCCAGAAGATGCGGCAATCTTGCCCAAAGGCTGCGTAGATCCCCAGCCCACGCCCAGCAAGACCAGCGCGCCCACCGATTGCCACCGCGTCATGGCGCCGCCTGCTGCAAGCGCCCACCCTGCCGGATCATCGACACCTTCAGCGCTTTGCCCGTCCGGTCATCCGTCTCGACATAAACGCCGCTCAGCGTCGCCTCACCCCCCGCCGGTTCAAACCGCCCCGAAGACATGCCGGTGATGAAGCGCCGCAAAGGCTCCAGCTTCTCCATCCCGATCACGCTGTCATAATCCCCGCACATCCCAGCATCGGTGAGGTAGGCCGTCCCCTTGTTCAGGATCATCGCGTCGCCCGTCGGCACATGGGTATGCGTGCCCACGACCAGAGAGGCCTGTCCGTCACACCAATGCCCCATCGCCATCTTCTCCGACGTGGCCTCGGCATGGATATCCACCACTACCGCCTGCACCATCCCACCCAAGGGATGCGTCTTCAGTACCGCCTCCACTGCGCTGAAAGGATCATCAAACGGCCGCTTCATGAAGACCTGCCCCAAGGCCTGCGTCACCAGAACCTTGCGCCCCTGCGTCGCCTCAAACACCTTGGCACCGCGTCCCGGCGCGATCTTCGAGAAGTTCAAAGGCCGCAAAATCCGCGGTTCCTGCTCGATGAAAGACATCATGTCCTTCTGATCGAAGGCATGGTCCCCCAAAGTCACACAATCCGCCCCGGCCGCCAGGATCAGCTTGGCATGCTCCGGCGTCAGCCCTGCGCCTGACGAGGCATTCTCCCCGTTCACGACCACAAAATCGAGACCCCAGGCCAAGCGCAGCGCAGGCAGCCTTTCAGCCACCCCGGTGCGCCCGGTCTTGCCCATCACATCGCCGAGAAAGAGTATTTTCATGAGAGGCGGGATAGCCCCCGAAGCCCTTCCCCGCAACCTCATTCCCGACACGGCAAAGGGTAGGATGGGCAATCTGCCCA
>CANGHD010000275.1 GCA_947453525.1 Paracoccaceae bacterium
GGCAGGTTGGCGGTGTCTTCTTTCCGTCTTCCTTCTGTCTTCCTTTGGTGAAGACAAAAAGACGCGACGTGACGTCTGCAACGCTGGGAGAGTATCAATGACATCTGCAAATGTGCTGGCCAACTTGGCTGGAATGCTGGCCTCGGGCGGGGTTGAGGTGGTGGATTGCACCGGGGTTCTGGGGCCGGACACGCCGCTTCTGAAGCTGCCGCCGGATTTCGCCAAGGACACGCCGAAGATCGAGATCCACACGATTTCGAACTATGACCAGAACGGGCCGTTCTGGGCATGGAACTGGCTGAAGGTTGGCGAGCATTCCGGCACCCACTTCGACGCGCCGCACCACTGGATCACCGGCAAGGACTATGCCGACGGCTATACCGACACGCTGGCCGTGCAGCGTCTGGTCGCCCCGGTCAACGTGCTGGACTTCGCCGCCGAGTGCGGGACCAACCCGGACTTCCTGCTGACCATCGACCATGTGAAAGCCTGGGAGGCCGAGCATGGCGCGATCAATGCGGGTGAATGGGTTGTGCTGCGCAGCGACTGGGACCTGCGCAGCCATGACGAGAACCTGTTCCTGAACGCCGACGCCACCGGGCCGCACACGCCGGGGCCGACCGCCGAGGTCATTGAGTACCTGCTGTCCAAGGGCATTGTCGGCTGGGGCAGCCAGTGCATCGGCACCGATGCAGGGCAGGCCGGTGGCATGACCCCGCCGTTCCCGGCGCATAACCTGCTGCACAAGAACAACTGCTTCGGTCTGGCCTCGCTGGCGAACTTGGACAAGCTGCCTGCCAAGGGGGCGATCCTGATTGCGGCACCGTTGAAGATCAAGAACGGCACGGGCTCGCCGATCCGGGCGCTGGCGCTGGTTCCGCGAGGGTAAGATGCGGCCTGATCACGTCATCATCGGTTCGGGGATCAACGCTTTGGTGGCTGGCGCGATGCTGGGCATCAAGGGCGACCGTGTGCTGCTGCTGGAGCGGTCTGACCGCATTGGCGGCTGTCTGCGGACAGAGGAGATCACTCTGCCGGGCTTTCAGCATGACGTGATGGCCGCGACCTTCGTGCTGTTCATGACCGGGCCGGCGGGGGCTGCCTTGGGGCCGCATCTGGCCCGGCATGGGTTTGAATATTGCCATACGCCGCATCCGACCGCCGTAGTGCGGCCGGGTGGCGAGGCCTTGGTTCTGACGATGGACCGGGCGCGGAATATCGCGGCCTTCAACGCGCAGGCTGACGGCGATGGCGAAGCCCACGCGGCGGTTGTGGACGGGATCGGGGCAGATGCGCCGTTCCTGTTCGCGCTGCTGGGTGGAGAGTTGTGGTCTTGGGCGACCTTCAAGCTCTTGTTTGCCCAAGCGCGGAAACGCGGGCTGAAAGGTCTGGCTTCGTGGTTCGGCAAGGCTCTTGCTCCGGCGCGGGGCTGGCTGGAGACGGATTTCCAAAGCCCGACGGTGCAGGCCCTGTTTGCGCCTTGGGTGCTGCATTGCGGGCTGACGCCGGAAAGCGCGTACGGCGGCCAGATGGGCAAGGTGATTGCCTTTGCGCTGGAGGCTGCAGGTGCGCCGATCTCCAAGGGCGGGGCTGGCAAGGCCGCGGAGGCATTCCGCAAGCTGATTGAGGAGAAGGGCGGAGAGATTCGCACCGGCTCGGATGTCGACCGGATTCTGGTCCGTGACGGGCGAGTGACGGGGGTCGCCTTGGTCTCGGGTGAGGAGATTGCTTGCGCTTCCGTGTTGGCACCTGTCGCACCCGGCCAGTTGCAGGCGCGGTTGCTGCGCGACGTGAATCTGCCGGGGGAGAAGGCTGCAGCGGAGGGATTCCGCCATGGCCGGGGGAATTTCCAGCTTCATTATGCGCTCGACCAGCATCCGGAGTGGCTGTCGCCGGGCTTGGATGATGTGGCGCTGATCCATCTGGCGGATGGGATTGATAGCGTGTCCAAGTCCGCGAATGAGGCCGAACGGGGAATGCTGCCTGCGGTGCCGACGATCTGCGTGGGTCAGCCGCACCGGCTGGACCCCTCACGTTGCCCTGATGGGAAGGCGATCCTTTGGTTGCAGATCCCGGATGCCCCGAGGATGATCAAGGGCGACGCGGCCGGAGAGATTTCGGGCAGCGATTGGGATGAGGTGCGCGAGGCGTTTGCGGACCGTTTGGAAGCGATCCTGTCCCGGCACATCAAGGACTTCGCGGCGATCAAGCTGGCCCGCAAGGCCTATTCGCCCAAGGACCTTGAGCGGATGAACGTCAATCTGGTGGGCGGCGATCCCTATGGCGGGCTTTGCTCGATCGACCAGTTCTTCATCTGGAGGCCTTACGGGCCCGCGACCGGGGCGCAGGTGCGGGGCCTGCAGCACATCGGCGCCTCGACCCATCCGGGGCCGGGGCTGGGCGGCGGCTCGGGCTATCTTGCGGCAAAGAGGCTGGGGGCATGAGGGACGATCTGCCTCGGTTGGGCGAGATTGGGTTGGCGAATTATCCGCCCTACCTGATGAACCGCATCATGGGGCGCTATAACGCGGCCATTCGGGCCGAGATGGCCAAGCTGGGCCTGACCACGCCGAAAATGCGGGCGCTGGCGGTGCTGTCGGTGATCGACGGGCAGGTGATCGGGCAACTGGCGGTCCATGCGATTGTCGAGCAATCCACGCTGTCCCGGGCCGTGGATGCGCTGGAGGCCGAGGGGCTGGTGCGGCGGCAGGTTGATGCCGCAGACAGCCGGTCGGTGCGGGTGTTCATCACCGAGGCCGGTCGGACGGCGTTCGAAAGCCTGTGGCCGCATATGGCCGACACCTATCAGGACATGTTCGCCGGGATTGACCCGGAGGAACAGCGCGCATTTGTGGCGACCTTGCAGAAGATCCACGCCAACACCCGCAAATCGGAGGTCTGACATGGCGGAACGCTCGTTCAAGGCGGAAGTCGAACATCTGCGGCTGGGGGAGGGCGAGACCTTCACCGGAGAGGGGATTCTGGCGATCACCAAGGCTTTGCTTGAGAATGGCGTGGGCTATGTCGGCGGCTATCAGGGCGCGCCGATTTCCCACTTGATGGATGTGTTGGCGGATGCCGAGGAGTTGCTGGGGGAACTTGGTGTGCGCTTTGAGGCGAACGCCAACGAGGCGGCAGCGGCGGCGATGCTGGCGGCCTCGGTCCATTATCCGATCCGGGGGGCTGTGACGTTCAAGGGTTCGGTGGGCGTCAATGTGGCGTCGGATGCCTTGGCCAATCTGGCCTCGTCTGGGGTGAATGGCGGGGCGCTGATCATCGTGGGCGAGGATTACGGCGAAGGCTCCTCGATCATGCAGGAGCGCAGCCATGCCTTCGCGATGAAGTCGCAGTTCTGGCTGCTGGACCCAAGGCCGAATTTGACCAGCATCACCAAGGCCGTCGCGGATGGGTTTGAATTGTCGGAGGCCAGCAATTCTCCGGTGATGCTGATGGTGCGAATCCGGTCGTGCCATGTGACGGGCAGTTTCCAGACCAAGGCGAACCGCAGGCCGACCCTGTCGGTGCGCGACGCGTTGAGCGCGCCGCAATCGGATTTCGCCCGAGTCGTGCTGCCGCCGATGTCCTA
>CANGHD010000276.1 GCA_947453525.1 Paracoccaceae bacterium
ATTGCTCTGACAGTTCCCAGTCAGCGATTTGGATGGCGTCGGTGATGTGCAGCATGCTGTTGATTTAAATGAGAAAGGGCCGCTTCGCCAGCGACCCTTCCCGAGTTCCAAGGAGATGGGCCAGTTAGGGCATCCATCCAACCTTTGGCTGTCTTTAAGGGGGTTGCCCCTAGAAAACGAGCCCTCCAGCTGTCCCGACACCACTCTCCAATATCACTCTAGACACTGGATCACCTCCTTTCGAAATTGTTGCCGATAAAGAGAGGGTGCCACAGATTTTGTGTTTGTCAAAACCTTTTACGCTACCCGTGTGGTCATTCTTGCAATAATCAAACGGAAGGGCAGCAGGCCGAACAAAGCGATCCCAAATTTTACGCACCAGTCGGCGAGGGCGAGCGAAATCCAGAACGGAACCTGCGGTCCAAGGCCCAGAAGCGGGCCGGGGGCGGCGGCCCAAGAGACGTCATTCCAAGGCTCAAGGAAGGTCAGGGACGCGGCGAAAGCGATGGTGAAGAAGATCACGCTGTCGATGGTGGACCCCATGAGGGTGGAGATCAAGGGCGCGCGCCACCACTCGGCCCGGCGCAGACGGTCGAAGATCGTGACGTCCAGAAGTTGACCTACCAGGAAGGCCGTGGCAGAGCCAAAAGCCACGCGCAGGGTCACCAAAGGCCCGAAATCATTGTAGATTTGTGTGCCGATGACCGAGCAGACCAGGCCTGCGACAAAGCCCGCCAGAACGACGGTGCGGGCCGCGCGCACGCCGGACAGACGGTTGGTTATGTCATTGACCAGAAAGCTGAGCGGATAGGTCAGCGCGCCATAGGTCAGATACGCGCCCATCGGATGCTGGACGAGGATGTTGGAGGCCACGACGATGACCGCCATGCCAAGGATGCCCGGAAGAAGGTTTTTCATTTTGCGTTCCGTTTTTTACAAGGTCGCGGAGACTTGGCCCTCCCCATGAGGACGGGGGCGTTTAGCTGCGGATGAACGGCCTGTCAATCGGGCAAGCGGTACTCGACGATCTGGCTGCGCAAGAGGGGAAAGAAGTTGTCGTCCGTCACCATGGTGGCGCGCAGGCCCTTGGCGTCGCGCCACACGGACAGGCCTTCGAGATTGTCGAAGGTGCCCGGATCGGTCTGCAGGACCGTTGTCTCCTTGGTGGCCCCGTCCGCCGTCAGATCAAACCGCCGCAGTCGCGTGGCAAAGCCGAAGCCCAGAAACGCCCGCTCCAGAATATAGAACCTTCCGTCAGGACCGAAGGTGGCGTCCGACACCAGAAACGGGCGCCGGCGCGGCAGCGAGAACGGCTGGTCCCAGACCCCATGCGCAAAGCGGTAGACCGGGAAGACGGTGCGCGCGAGGCCGGGATCCTCCGGCAGCGTGTAAAGCGCCCCAGACGCATCCCGCGCGAGAGATTCCAGCGACGCGTTGCTGTCCATCGCGTCGAAGTCGCGGTGCGAGAGCAACATCTTGGCCGCCCCACCAAGGACCGGATATTGCAGCACCCGCGCCGGTCCCTCGAACGAGATGAAGGTCGTGCCATCGGGCGCCATCGCCAGCCCTTCGCTGTCGGTGTGACCCGGTTGCAGGGGCTTACCGTTGCGGCCCAGAAGCGGCGTCACATCACCGGTGGCGATTGACAGGATCCGTCCCGCGCCATCGCGCTTGAATTGCCCGGTGACGAAGGCGCCATGGTCAGATACCGCTACGAAGCGCAAGCCGTCCGCCGAGACATGCAGCGCGGAAAATCCGCCGAACAGAGCGCCATGGCCGTGAAACGGGATGTCCTGCAGGAAGCCTGCCGCAGGCAAGGGCTCTGCGCTGCCACGAAATCCCGCTACGATCAGCAGAAGGGTCAGTCTGCTGAGAGTACGGCGGAGCATTGTTCGGGCAGGTCGGCCATGGTGAATTCCCGCGGCCCCTTCTTGTGAGGCGGTTTCGGGCCGGGGTTCTTGACCGGCTTGGGGTGCAGATACGCGTCTGACACCCAATAGGCCAGGGTCTCGTCACATCCGCTGCCGCCTTTTGACAGGTCCGACACGGTCGGCTTTTGTGTCTGGCACAGCGGCGAGCCGGGCGGGCATTTCAAGCGGACGTGGAAGTGGTCCTCGTGGTTGGCTTCGGGGCGGATGTGTTGCAGCCATTTGGCATCGGCGGCGGTCGCGGTCTTGCAGAACTCCAGCTTGATGGCGGCGGCGACGAAGATGCGGTCGACGCGCGGGTCCGAGGCGGCGGCCTTCAAAACTTCGCGGTAGCTGTCATTGTAATTCTCGTTGACCGAAAGCTGATCAGAGGTGCGGATGGCGATGGAGGAGATCTTCTCGCGCTGCTTTGCCGTCAGGTCCAGACGAGCGGGCGGTAGGAACCACACATCGGCGTCCAGCCCCATCTGGTGGCTGGCATGGCCGGAAATCATCGGGCCACCGCGCGGATTGCCCATGTCGCCGATATAGAGCCCCTTCCAACCGAACGCGGTGACGGTCTGGCTGAGGTCCTCCAGATAGCTGACCAGCACCGGATTGCCCCAATTGCGGTTGCGCGACAGGCGCATGGCTTGCCAGGTCGGCCCGGTTTCCGGCAGTTCCACATTGCCCGAGGCACAGCCGCGCGCATAGGTGCCGATCGGGCTGGCCGGACCCGAAGTCGGCAGGTCTTTGCTGGAGAACAGCTTGGCGGCAAGTTGCTCGGCATGGGCGGGTGGGGTCAGTGCCAGCAGCAGAACAAGAAACAGCCGCTTCATTCACGTTCTCCCATCGGTTTGACCCAAGCGAGGGTTATCATCCCCAAGATGAACAAGGCAATCAACGGTATCGCGATCCCAAGGCGTGAGGAGGCGGTGGCGTAGGTGAAGACGGCGATGCCCATGGTGCCGAGGTAGGTCGTGGCCTTGCCGGACAGGGCGTAAAGCCCGAAGGACTCGGTGGCGCGGTCAGGCGTGGTGTGGAAGACCATCATGGTGCGACTGGCCGCCTGAAGGCTGCCGCCGGCAGCCCCGATGCCGCAGCCGCAGATGTAGAAGATGATGTCGGGCAGGCTGGAGCCTTGGGCCAGCGGTATCCCGAAGAAGCTGTCGCGCGACATGCCTGCCACCACCAGACAGACCAGGATCAAGACCCACATCGACAGCACGATCACCGGTTTTGGCCCCTTGGCCGAGTCCATCAGCCCGCCGGCCCAGGTGAACACCGCCGCCGAAATCGCCGCGATGATGCCGAAGATGCCGATCTGCGTGATGCTCCACCCCAGAACGCCCGAGGCATAGATGCCGCCGATCCCGTACAGCGCGTTCAAAGCGTCGCGGTACAGCATCGAGGAAAGGAGATGCGCGCCAAGGCTTTGGCGCTTTTTCAGGGATTTGATCAGGTCCCAGAGGCTTTTCAGCGACTGGCCGAGTTTCACTGGGGTTTTGCGGCCGCTTTCATGCACCCACAGGAAGAACGGCACCATGAACACCACATACCAGATCGCGGTGAAGGGGCCAACAAAACGGGTGCCCTCTCGCGCAGCCGCATCAAGGCCGAAGATCGGTGGGATGCCGATCAGCGTGTG
>CANGHD010000277.1 GCA_947453525.1 Paracoccaceae bacterium
GCGGCTGTGGCCACAACATCCGAAAGATCCTGGCCTACCTCAGGACGATACTTGCGCTCATCTTCGCAGCCATCCTGTCGGCGCTTCGCGCGACAAGACCGGCCGATATACCCACCAAAACCGCCTGATCAGGTTGTTCAGACCGAACTTACGAGGGTCCAAAACATGCGGGTGAAGGCCTCGCGAAACAGCGACGCTCCGGCAACCCAAGGCGTGTCGGTGAAGGTCAGGGCCCAGATCGCCCGACAAATGCCAAGGATCGACAGCGGAAGCCCGCGCCTGGGGCCAAGCCGTGCTGACAGCCAAGCCGACGACACCCCGCCATATTGGGCCGCGTTCAGATACATATCCTGCGCATAGAGCACCAGGACGGACCAGACCGTCTCGGAAAGGACGTTGAACAGCAGCGGCATATCGGCCCTCCGTCGCAGCTCTCCATGGGCCCACAGGGCCAAGGCCACCACCGCCGCCGTCATCGACGCCATCAGCAGATTGGCCCGCACGCTGGTGGCGCGGTGGTCCGGCCGGTCGGTCCTGACCCCGGCAGGCGAGGAAAAGAACACCCAAGGCAATTGCCGCGCCATGGCCACCACGCCAATCAACGCAGGATTGCGCGCCAACAAAGTGGCAACCCACGGAAAGCCAACACCGTCAACTCCGTTGCCCGGATGGCTCAACATCGACACGCCAAAGGCCTGCCGGAAATTGCGGGTCCGCCTTCGAGGTTCATGCAGCACGGCGCAACTCTGCTGACCCGTCCCAACCAAGTCAAGCTGGCCGCAGTCTTAAAGATTTTCGTCGATTTCAATTTCCCAGAGCCAAATTATGTGGCACTAGTTTGCGGGAGAGGGGCCTCCCCCGACAAAACGACCCACATCAACTTGGAGAGCGTCATGCGCCTTTTAACCGTCGCCGCCATTCTTGCCGTTTTCGTCGCTGCACCGGCCATCGCCGAGGACCTGCAATTCACCCTGATCAACACGTCCTCGCATGACATCGTCGAAATGTATCTGACGCCGCACGAGAAAGACACCTGGGGTCCGAACATCCTGTCCGTCCCGTCGATTCCGGCTGGGACGCAGGGCACGATCGCGATTGCTGACGGTGAAACGGTTTGTGACTATGACATCCGCTTTGTCACCGGCGACGGCATTACGGTGGATGCGACGCAAGACATGTGCAAATTGGCAACCTTCACCTTCCACGACTGATCTTCGCGGCGCGGCAGTCTTGCCGTTCCAGACGTCAGGCACCCAAAGATGAAGCCTTGAGGCTTCGCACGGCAGAGCCTAGGCTCTGCCGTCTGCATCTGGAGCCGCGCCCATGTCCTTCACCCTCGCCACCTGGAACATCAACTCCGTCCGTCTGCGCGAAGGGCTGGTGGCGCGGCTGATGCAGGAGGAGCAGCCCGATATCCTCTGCCTGCAGGAATGCAAAAGCCCGGTAGAACTGATCCCGGTGGAGCAGTTTCGTGCCCTAGGCTACCGTCACATGGTGGCACGCGGGCAAAAGGGCTACAACGGTGTGGCGATCCTGTCGAAACTGCCGATCGTCGATGCCGGAGAGAAGGATTTCGCCTCCCTCGGCCACGCCCGCCATGTGGCGGCCCGGCTGGAAAATGGCATTACCATCCACAACTGCTATGTCCCCGCTGGCGGTGACATCCCCGACCGGACGGAGAATGAGAAATTCGGCCAAAAGCTCGATTTCCTGACCGAGATGCGCGACCACTTCCGCTGGGAGCGTCCCGACCGCGCCATCCTGGTCGGCGACCTCAACATCGCCCCGCGTGAGGATGACGTCTGGAACCACAAGCAACTCCTCAAGATCGTCTCGCACACGCCGATCGAGGTGGCGCACCTGCATGACGTGATGGACTCCGGCACCTGGGTCGACGTGACCCGGCAGGACATACCGCAAGGCAACCTTTACAGCTGGTGGTCCTACCGCTCCCCCGATTGGGATGCGGGCGACAAGGGCCGCCGTCTGGATCACATCTGGGCCACGCCCGACATTGCCACCGCCGCCCACGGCAGCCGCATCCTGCGCCCGGTGCGCGGCTGGGAGAAGGGCAGCGACCACGTCCCGGTCTTTGCCACCTTCGACCTCTGACCACTGGCCCTTGCGGTCGGCCAAGGGTAACCTCTTCCCATGGCTGACCTCTTCGACTCCCCCTCCACCGCGCCCGAGGCGCCGCGCCCGCTGGCCGACCGCCTTCGCCCCCGCACGCTGGCCGAGGTGATCGGCCAATTCCATGTTCTGTCCCCAGAAGGCCCACTGGGGTCGATGCTCGCCGCGCATTCCCTGTCGTCGCTGATCCTCTGGGGCCCTCCCGGCGTCGGCAAGACCACCATCGCCCGCCTTCTGGCGCAGGAAACCGACCTCAATTTCGTTCAAATCAGCGCCATCTTCACCGGCGTCCCCGACCTGCGCAAAGTGTTCGAGACCGCCAAGATCCGCCGCCAGAACGGCCAGGGCACGCTGCTGTTCGTCGACGAAATCCACCGCTTCAACAAGGCACAGCAAGACGGGTTCCTGCCCTATATGGAAGACGGCACCATCCTCCTCGTGGGGGCCACCACCGAAAACCCCAGCTTCGAACTCAACGCCGCCTTGCTCTCCCGCGCCCAAGTCATCGTCCTCGAACGCCTGACCCCCACCGACCTCGAACGCCTCGCTCAACGCGCCGAAAAAGACGTCAATCGCGCCCTGCCACTCGACGGCCCGGCGCGGGAAACCTTGGTAGAAATGGCCGACGGCGACGGCCGGACGCTTCTGAACCTGATCGAGCAGATCATGGCCTGGACCGTCACCAAGCCCCTCACCACCGACCAACTTTCCACCCGATTGATGCGCCGCGCCTCGAAATACGACAAGTCCGGCGAAGAACACTACAACCTCATCTCCGCCCTGCACAAATCCGTCCGCGGCTCCGACCCCGACGCCGCCCTCTACTGGTTCGCCCGCATGCTGGAAGGCGGCGAGGACCCCCGCTTCCTCGCCCGCCGCATCACCCGCATGGCGGTGGAGGATATCGGCCTCGCCGACCCACAGGCGCAGGAAATCTGCCTCGCAAGCTGGCAGACCTATGAACGCTTGGGCTCCCCCGAAGGCGAACTCGCGCTGGCCGAAGCCCTCGTCTACCTCGCCCTCGCCCCCAAATCGAACGGCGTCTACAAGGCCTACGCCGCCGCACGAGAGGCCGCCCGCCAGACCGGCTCGCTTCCCCCACCGCTCCATATCCGCAACGCCCCCACCAAGCTGATGAAGTCGCTCGGCTACGGTGCGGCCTATGCCTACGACCACGACCAAGAAGACGGCTTTTCCGGCCAGAACTACTTCCCCGACGACATGAAGCGCCCGGTCTACTACGCCCCGCCCGAACGCGGCTTTGAACGCGAACTCAACAAGCGCATCGAGTACTTTGCCAA
>CANGHD010000278.1 GCA_947453525.1 Paracoccaceae bacterium
ACACAACTTCACCTCTTCGCTGCGGACGGCACCCGACTGTCCTGACCTAAACCCGCTCGCCCCAAGGGCTCTTCACAGGAAAAGACGATGGCAACCAAGACTCTTGGAATAATCATGCACGGCATCACGGGACGCATGGGGTACAACCAACACCTCGTCCGCTCCATCTGTGCCATCCGCGATCAGGGCGGCGTGGCGCTGGCCAACGGGGACAGGATCATGCCGGACCCGATCCTCGTCGGCCGCAATGCCGAGAAGATCACGGCCGTGGCCAAGAAGCATGGCATCACCCGCACCACAACCGATATGGCGGCGGCGTTGGCCAACCCGGCGGACACGGTGTTCTTCGATGGCGGATCAACCCAGATGCGGGCGGGCTTTCTGTCCGATGCGATCCGGGCGGGCAAGCATGTCTATTGCGAAAAGCCGATTGCCGAGACCGTCGCCGATGCAATGGCCGTGGTTCGGCTGGCAGCACAACACGGCGTGAAAACCGGTGTGGTGCAGGACAAGCTATACCTGCCGGGCCTGCGCAAGATCCGCATGCTGCGCGACGCGGGCTTTTTCGGCAAAATTCTCTCGGTGCGCGGCGAGTTCGGCTATTGGGTGTTCGAGGGAGACTGGCAGCCAGCGCAGCGTCCCTCGTGGAACTACCGCAAGGCGGATGGCGGGGGGATCATCCTCGATATGCTCTGCCACTGGCGCTATGTGCTGGATAACCTGTTCGGCAAGGTTCAGGCGGTCAGCTGCCTTGGCGCCACCCACATCCCGCAGCGCGTGGATGAGATGGGGCGCAGTTACAAGGCCGATGCCGATGATGCCGCCTATGCCACCTTTGAACTGGAGGGCGGCGTGATCGCCCAGATCAACTCCAGCTGGGATGTCCGGGTTCGCCGCGATGATCTGGTGACGTTTCAGGTCGATGGCACCCATGGCAGCGCCGTTGCGGGATTGACGAAATGCTGGACCCAGCACCGCGTCAACACCCCACGCCCGGTCTGGAACCCGGATCAGCCGCAGACCATCGACTTCTTCAAGACTTGGGACGAGGTGCCGGACAATCAGGTCTATGACAACGGGTTCAAGGCCCAATGGGAGGATTTCCTGCGCCATGTCGTGGACGACACGCCTTGGCCATATGGCCTGATGGAGGGGGTCAAGGGCGTGCAATTGGCCGAACTTGGCCTGCAAAGCTGGGCTGAGCGGCGCTGGCTGTCGGTGCCGGACTTGGTGGCCTGACATGCAGATCACCCTTCCCACCGCAGGCGGCTCTCCTCTGCACTATCACCTGACCGGCACGCCTATCACCTCGGCCCCCCGCAAACCCGCCGATTTCAACCGCGTGGCCTTTGCGGCCGCCCATGTCGTCGTTGATCCCGGTGCCGATGCCGACCCGTGGGGCGATTGCCCCATCGACTGGGAGGCGACGCTGACCTATCGCCGCTACCTCTGGGACCTTGGCTTCGGCGTGGCCGAGGCGATGGACACCGCTCAACGCGGCGGCGGCTTGGATTGGCCCGCCGCGCAAGACCTGATCCGCCATTCGCTCGCCGCCGCCCGCGACCACGGCGGCGCCCTGATCGCCTGCGGGGTCGGCACCGATCACCTGCCCCCCGGCCCGGATGTGACGATCGACGCCGTGATCCGCGCCTATGAAACCCAACTGGAGTTTGTCGAAGCGCAAGGCGGCCGCGTCATCCTGATGGCCAGTCGCGCTTTGGCCCATGCCGCCAAGGGCCCCGACGACTATGCCCGCGTCTATGACCGAATCCTGCGGCAGGCGCAGTCCCCGGTCATCCTGCACTGGCTGGGCGAGATGTTTGACCCCGCCCTGAAGGGCTACTGGGGCAATGCCGACCACATGCAGGCGATGGAGACCTGTCTGGACGTCATCGCCGCCAATCCCGCCAAGGTCGATGGCATCAAGATTTCCTTGCTCTCTGCCGAGAAGGAAATAGCCATGCGCCGCCGTCTCCTCCGGCCTGTGCGCATGTACACCGGCGATGATTTCAACTACGCCGATCTCATCGCCGGTGATCAATTTGGCCATTCGGACGCGCTGCTGGGCATATTCGATGCGATAGCTCCGGCCGCATCCGAGGGGTTGGCGCGGCTGGCCAAGGGGGACGAGGCCGGGTTCCACCAAATCCTTGAACCCACGGTCGCCTTGTCGCGGCATATCTTCAAGGCGCCGACCCGGTTCTACAAGACGGGTGTGGTGTTTTTGGCTTGGCTCAACGGGTTTCAAACCCATTTCACCATGCTGGGTGGACAGCAAAGCGCACGCTCGCTGCTGCACTTTGCCGAGTTGTTCCGCTTGGCAGATCAGGCACGCTGCCTGCGCGACCCGGATTTGGCGGCCAAACGGATGGGTCAGCTTCTGGCCGTCGGAGGCTTGGGATGACCGACCCGAACCTCTCGATGAACCTCGCCACCCTACGCAAGCAGTACGGCTTTGCCGAAGCGGTGGAGGCCTGTCTGGCCCAAGGCATCACCGCCATCTCGCCTTGGCGCGATCAGGTCCATGCTATCGGGCTTGCAGAGGCCGCAAGGATCGTCCGCGCCAACGCCTTGCGTGTCACCGGCCTCTGCCGGGGCGGGATGTTCCCGGCTGCCGATGCCGCTGGCCGTCAAGCCGCCATCGACGACAACCGCCGCGCCATTGACGAGGCTGCCGCCTTGGGCGCCGATTGTCTGGTCTTTGTGGTCGGTGGCCTGCCGCAAGGCTCGCGCGACATCGCAGCCGCCCGCACGATGGTGGCCGAGGGGCTGGCCGCGATCCTACCCCATGCCCGCGCCTGTGGCGTGCCGATGGCGCTGGAGCCTTTGCACCCGATGTATGCCGCCGACCGGTCATGCCTGAACACCCTGGGTGCGGCTCTTGATCTCTGCGCCGAACTTGGCCCGGGCACCGGCGTGGCAATCGACGCCTATCACGTCTGGTGGGACCCCGACCTTGAGGCCCAGATTGCCCGCGCCGGACGCGAAGGGCGCATCCTTGCGCACCACATCTGCGACTGGCTGGTGCCGACCAACGATATGCTTCTTGACCGCGGCATGATGGGCGACGGCGTGATCGACCTTCCCCAACTCCGCCGCTGGATCGAGGCCGCAGGCTTTCACGGCCCGCAGGAGGTGGAAATCTTCTCGGCCGGCAATTGGTGGCAGCGCCCCGGCCCCGAGGTCATCGCCACCTGTCTGGACCGGTTCCACACCGTTTGCTGACTTCTCAAAGGAAAACCCATGCTCAACTCCAAACTCCTGCACCCCGAGATCCTTGAGGCCCTCGCCCGCGCCGGTCACAGTTCGAAAATCCTGATCGCCGACGGCAATTACCCGTTCTCAACTCAGCTTGGCCCCAATGCCCGGCATGTGTCGCTGAACCTGATGCCCGGCCT
>CANGHD010000279.1 GCA_947453525.1 Paracoccaceae bacterium
CCCCCCCGGCTCCGGGTCCGCAGAGCGTTACTGCTTCAAGGCCTCGAACACTGCCTTGGCCTCGGCCGAGCTCCAATCCGCCCCGCCCAGCAACCGCGCCACTTCCATGCCGTCCGGATTGACGATCACCGTCACCGGCAGCCCAAGCACGCCCATCTGATGCGCCAGTTCCTGGGACGGGTCGCGCAGCACGGTCAGGGTCTTGACCCCCGCCTTGTCCAGAAAGCTGTTGATTGCAGGCACCGGGTTCGGCCCGGTCGCCACCGCCACCACCGCGATATCGGGGCTTTCCAACGCCAGCTTGTCCAGCGCCGGCATCTCTTCCCGGCAAGGCATGCACCAGGTCGCCCACAGGTTCAGAACCAGCCACTTGCCCTTGTAGGGCTCAAGGCTCGCCCCTTGATCGGTCAGATCCTGCAAAGTCGCCGCAGGCAGGGCCTTGGGCTCTTCCAGCACCAGCTTCTCCATCGCCCCGGTCAACAGGGCAGGGTCCACCGCCCCGGCAGACGCCACATTTGCGCAGGCCAGAAAGCCCGTATAAAGGAAAGTCCGAATGATCCGCATCCATACCTCGCAAAGGGGGCCACCATGACCCAGTCCGACAAGCCCGTTAAGTCCATGGGCGCCAATACCATGTGGGGCGGGCGCTTTGCCAGCGGGCCGGATGCGATCATGACGGCCATCAACGCCTCGATCGGTTTTGACCAGCGCCTTTACGCACAAGACATCGCGGGCTCCCGCGCCCATGCCGCCATGCTGGCCGCCTGCGCTATCATCACAGATGGCGACGCCGAGGCGATTCGGGAAGGCTTGCTCACGGTCTTGTCAGAGATCGAAGCCGGGAAATTCACCTTCCGCACCGATCTTGAGGATATTCACCTCAACATCGAATCCCGCCTGACCGAGATCGTGGGCGAGCCCGGCAAACGCCTGCACACCGGGCGCAGCCGCAATGACCAAGTGGCGGTCGACTTCCGCCTCTGGGTCCGCGACCAATGCGACGCAGCGATCCAAGGCCTGACGACCCTGATGCAGGCCTTCCTGACCCAGGCCGAGGCAGGGGCCGACTGGGTCATGCCCGGCTTCACCCACCTGCAGGTGGCGCAGCCCGTGACATGGGGCCACCACATGCTCGCTTACGTCGAGATGCTGGGCCGCGACCGATCGCGCTTTGCCGATGCCCGCAAGCGCATGAACGAATCTCCCCTCGGTGCGGCAGCCCTCGCCGGCACCGGCTTCCCCATCGACCGCCACATGACCGCAGCGGCCTTGGGCTTCGACCGCCCGACCGCCAACTCGCTGGACTCGGTATCCGACCGCGATTTCGCGCTGGAATTCCTCAGCGCCTCTGCGATCTGCGCCACCCACCTGTCACGCTTTGCCGAGGAACTGGTGATCTGGTCCACCGCGCAATTCCGCTTCGTCAAGCTGTCGGACAAATGGACCACAGGCTCCTCAATCATGCCACAGAAGAAGAACCCCGACGCCGCCGAACTTTTGCGCTCGAAAATCGGGCGCATCCTTGGCGCCACGGTCGCGCTTTTCACCGTGATGAAGGGCCTGCCGCTGACCTATTCCAAGGACATGCAAGAGGACAAGGAACAGGTCTTTGACGCCGCCGACACCCTGATGCTGTCGCTCGCCGCCATGACCGGCATGGTCAGCGACACGACGGCGAACCGCGAGGCGCTCAAAACCGCTGCCGCCTCGGGTTACTCCACCGCGACCGACCTTGCCGACTGGCTGGTCCGCGCGCTCGGCCTGCCCTTCCGCGAGGCACACCACGTCACCGGCCGCCTCGTGGCGCTGGCGGAATCGAAAGGTTGCGACCTGCCCGACCTGACCCTGGTGGAAATGCACTCGGCCCACACCGGCATCACGCAAGAGGTCTATTCCGTACTCGGCGTGGAAAACTCGGTCCGCAGCCGCGTCTCCTATGGCGGAACCGCGCCGGATCAGGTGCGCGCCCAGATTGCTCGCTGGAAAGCCACCCTAGCCTGACCTAGGCTGGCGCGAACCACCCAAGCCGAAAGGTGACCCATGTCGCGCACAGCCCTTCTCGCCCTGCTCGCCCTCGCCGCCTGTGGTGCCGAGGGCGCCCCTCAAGCCCCCGCAGGCGTGACGCTGCATGGCACGGCCAAAGCCGGGGTCGTCATTCAGACCGCACCCAAGTAGGGCAATTCCCGGAAATGCGGCGACTTTTGCACTGTGGCGCCATAATTCGCCCATGATCCGCAGGCAGTTTCTGATCCCGAAACAATCCGGGAGAGGACCATGGCCGACATCACTGCACCCAACGCGCTGACCCAGTCCAACGCCCCGAAGGCGGGCACAGGCCAGAGCCTGATGGTCGAGACGGCCAAACGCTTCAAGGTCTCGCCCTTCCGGCAGTTCGCCGACATGGCCCGCCTGCGCGGCGGAGCCTCCCAGATCAACCCGCGCGAATATTACGAATACCAGCTGTTCCGCACCGACCTGACCGCGGTTCAGAAGAGGGAATTCGTAGGCGAGACGGGCTCGCTGGCGCTGAACCTGCGGATGGCGCCCCCCAACATCACCCATATGCGCAACTTTCTGGCCGACAAGGTCGGGCTGACCACGATGATGGCCGGTCTTGGCCTGCCCACCACCAGGGCGCAGGCCGCCTTCTCGCCCAGCCGTGGTTTTGGGCTTCTGCCGACCCTGCGCACGGCAGACGAGGTGGAAACCTTCCTGCGCACCAAGGCCCGCTTCCCGCTGTTCGGCAAACCGATCCAGGGCGCGCAGGCCATGGGCGCGGTGATGGTCCTCGGCCTTGACGGCGACATGGCCTGCCTCTCCACCGGCACCCGCGTCGCCATAGCGCAACTGGCCGCCGAGGTCGCGCAAAACCTGACCTACGGCTATGTCTTCCAGGATGCGGTCGAGGTCGCACCAGACATCGAGGCCCTGACCGGCTCGCGCACCGTCTCGACCCTGCGCGTGGTGACGGTGAACCGCTCCGGCACGCCGGAGGTGCTGTATACCTCGTGGAAACTGCCGTCCCTGACGGCGATGTCGGACAATTTCTGGCAACCGGGCAGCCTGATCGCCTCGGTCAACCCGAAAAGTGGCGTGGTCGAGAGGGTCCGCCTCGGCTCCGGCCTGGACACCCAATGGGTTGAAACCCACCCGGTCAGCGGCGTGCAGTTGAAAGGCATCTCCCTGCCGCATTTCAGGGCGGCGACCGACCTCGCCATAGCCTGCCATTCCGTTGTGCCCAACAACGGCCTGCTCGGCTGGGACATAGCTCTTGTCCCCGACGGCGCCTGCCTGATCGAATGCAACGAAAACAACGGCCACGTCCTCTATCAACTGGCCTCGGACCGCGGCGTCCTGAACGCCGATTTCCTGCCCGTCTTCGCCGAAGTCTCCGCC
>CANGHD010000280.1 GCA_947453525.1 Paracoccaceae bacterium
ATGTGACAGTGCAGGCCGAGATCCTGAACCTGATCAAGGCCTTGAAGGCCAAGACCGGCATGGCCGTGATCCTGATCACCCATGACCTGACCGTGGTGCGCCAGTTCGCAGACCATGTCTATGTCATGCAGCACGGGCTGGTGCGCGAGGAAGGTCCGACGGAAGCGATCTTCACCAATCCGCAGCACCCCTACACCAAGCGTCTGCTGGGTGCCGAACCCAAGGGCCGCGCCAACGCGCTGGAGGTGGGGGCGGACTCGGTCCTGTCCGGCAAGGACATCCGCGTGACCTATACGCTGCGCCGGGGCGGGGCATTCCGGGGCACCTATTCCAAGCTGCAGGCGGTGGACGGTCTGTCGCTGGACCTGAAGCGCGGGGAGACTTTGGGGCTGGTGGGCGAAAGCGGGTCGGGCAAGACCACCTTCGGGCAGGCCTTGCTGCGGCTGAACACTTTGTCTGGCGGCGAGGTCACCTTCCTTGGGCAAAGGATTGAGGCCTATGACCGCGGCCAGATGAAGCCCCTGCGCTCTCGCATGCAGATCGTCTTTCAGGACCCTTTCGCCAGTCTGAACCCTCGCATGTCGGTGCGCCAGATCATCGAAGAGGGTCTGATCGTCAACCGGATCGGCGCAGGCTCGAAGGACCGCATCGCACGGGTGGAAAAGGCACTGAGGGATGCCGGGATGCCGGACACGATCCTGAACCGCTTCCCGCATGAATTCTCGGGCGGGCAGCGCCAGCGTCTGGCGATTGCCCGGGCGATTGCGATGGAGCCGGAGTTCATTCTTCTGGATGAACCAACCAGCGCGCTTGACCTCTCGGTTCAGGCCCAGATCATCGAGTTGCTGCGCCAGTTGCAACGGGATCGCGGCCTGTCCTATCTGTTCATCAGCCATGACTTGAAGGTGGTGCGCGCCCTGTGTCATCGGGTCATTGTGATGCAAAACGGCCAGATCGTCGAACAGGGCCCGGTGGCCGACGTGCTGGAGCGCCCCACCACCGACTACACCAAACGTCTCGTCCGCGCCGCGTTCGAGATTGCGACCTGAGGCCACACCCAATGGGCGCTTTGGCGCCGGAACCGAAAACCCAACCTGAGGAAAACCCATGGCAAAACCCGTAGTCACCTTCATTGGTGCAGGCTCCGCCGTCTTCACCAAGAACATCGCGGGCGATATCCTGAGCCGCCCCGCACTGGCCAATGCCGAAATCCGCCTGATGGACATCAACCCCGAACGGCTTGGTGAATCCGAGATCATCGTGGGCAAACTGGCCTCGACGCTGGGCGGCAAGGCCACGGTCAAGACCTATACCAACCAGCGCCAAGCCCTTGATGGCACTGACTTTGTGGTCTGCTGTTTTCAGGTTGGCGGCTATGATCCCTGCACGATCACCGACTTTGAAATCCCGAAGAAGTTCGGCCTGCGCCAGACGATTGCCGACACGCTGGGCATCGGCGGCATCATGCGGGGCATCCGCACGGTTCCGGCGCTGTGGTCGATCTGCGAAGATATGATGCAGGTCGCTCCCAACGCGATCATGATGCAATACGTCAACCCGATGGCGATCAACACCTGGTCGATTGCGGCGAAGTATCCGAAGATCAAGCAGGTCGGCCTCTGCCACTCGGTGCAAGGCACGGCGTTTGAACTGGCGCGCGATCTGGATATTCCGGTCGAAGAGATCCGCTACATCGCTGCGGGCATCAACCACATGGCCTTCTACAAGACCTTCGAGCATCGTCAGGCGGATGGGTCTTATGTCGACCTTTACCCGGCTTTGAAGCAGGGCTACCGGGAGGGGCGTTTCCCCAAGCCGAGCCACTGGAACCCGCGCTGCCCCAACAAGGTGCGCTATGAGATGCTGATGAGGCTTGGCTATTTCGTCACCGAGTCGTCGGAGCATTTCGCCGAATATACCCCGTGGTTCATCAAGCGCGATCGGCCTGATCTGATTGAAAAATTCGGGATTCCGCTGGACGAATACCCGATCCGCTGCATCGAGCAGATTGCCCGCTGGAAGAAGGAAGCGGCCAGCCTGAAGGAGGCCAATACGGTCGAGGTCAAGGAAAGCCACGAATACGCCAGCCAGATCGTCAATTCGGTCGTGACGGGCGAGCCTTCCGTGATCTATGGCAACCACGGCAACAAGGGCTATATCCCGCAGCTTCCCGAAGGTTGCGCCGTCGAGGTGCCGACGCTGGTTGACCATATGGGGCTGCAGCCGACGGTGGTGCGGGATATTCCGCCGCAGCTGATCGCCCTGATGCGGACCAACATCAACGTGCAGGATCTGACGGTGCAGGCTTTGCTGACCGAGAACCCCGAGCATATCTACCATGCCGCCATGCTGGACCCACACACCGGGGCCGAACTGGACCTGCAGCAGATCTGGGACCTGACCCATGATCTTCTGGAAGCCCATGGCGACTGGCTGCCGGAATGGGCGCGGGTCAAGACCTCGAAAGTGGCCTGAGGACAGAAGCGGGGGTTTCACACCCCCGCACCCCCGCGGGATATTTGCACCTGAATGAAGGGCGCAGAGTTTTAGATAAATTTGAAGGGGTTGGCCATGCTGCCGAAGTCTATCGTCATCGTTGGGGGTGGGACGGCAGGCTGGTTGGCCGCGATGATGTTGTCGGATGTGGCAGCCCGCAAGGGTTGGGGCGGCAGGGTTACGGTCATTGAGTCTTCGAAGATCGGGACGATTGGCGTGGGCGAGGGCTCAACCGCCGTGTTCCGTCAGATGCTGAAGCACTTCAAGCTGAGCGAGGAAGAGTTCCTGCGCGAGACCGGGGCAACCATCAAATACGGCATCAGGCATCGGGATTGGCGGCGGGTCGGGCATAGCTATGATGGGCCGATTGATGACCCGGCGCTGCTGTCTCCGGGCGTACCCTTGGACACCTTTGCGGTGGCGGCGGGGCGGTCGGTGGGGGAGGCGCATCTGTTCCAGCATTTGCTCAGCCGGAACCGGGCGCCCGTGGCGGTGAAGGACGGGCGCAGCATTCCTGCGGGGCCGTTCCATCATGCGTTTCATTTCGACCAGTCGCTGGCGGGCGCTTGGTTGCGGAAAAAGGCCAAGGGAATCAATCTGATCGACGATCAGGTGAAGGGGATTGAAACGGGAGAGGGCGGCATTTCCGCCTTGCTGCTGGACAGCGGAGCGCGGGTGGAGGGGGATTTCTTCCTCGACTGCACCGGGTTCCGGCGTGAGATCATCTCGAAAATGGGGGCTGAGTGGATCAGCTACAACGGCATGTTGCCGGTGAACCGGGCGATGCCGTTCTGGGTGGATCTGAAGGAAGGCGAGGAGATAGCCCCCTGTACCACCGCATGGGCGCAGAAGAATGGCTGGATCTGGCAG
>CANGHD010000281.1 GCA_947453525.1 Paracoccaceae bacterium
CAGTTCGCGTTCATCCAGCGCCAACGAGGCCGTGGGTTCATCCAGCACGATCAGGTCGGCGCCGGTGCCAAGGGCCTGAAAGATCGCCACCATCTGCCGCTGGCCGATGGACAGATCGCTGACCGCCAGATCGGGGTTCAGCCAATAGCCCATGCGCTGGCACAGGCCATCGAACCGCTTGCGTAGGTCGGAGGACCTGCGCCACAGCCCGTCATCGTCCAGAAATATGTTCTCCAGAATGGAGAGCGTGGGCACCAGCGGGATATGCTGGTGGACCGTGGCCACGCCCATCCGGTTGGCGGCCTTGGGGCTGTCCCACCGCACCGATTTGCCGCGCCAAACGATATCGCCCTTAGTGGCAGCGTAGGCACCCGACAGGATCTTGATCAGGGTGGATTTGCCCGCCCCGTTGGCGCCCAAAAGGCCATGAACGCGCCCCGGCGCAATCTGAAGGTTGACGCCGCGCAGCGCCCTTGTTCCATTCGCAAAGGTCTTTTCGACGCCCTGCAAGTGCATGATTGGCTCTATCGCCTGCATCAGCTGTTCCACATCATGACTGGTTTCCCCCGCAAACACTCAGACGCCAACCAACCGATGTCAGGGCTTCTGAGTACAACGGCGCTCCGAAGAGCGCCGTTTCTTTACGTCCATGCCGTCAGGCACAGCTTACCACTGCGGGCAGCTGTCGACGTTGTCTTTCGTCAGGGCAACCATGTCATAGGTGACATACTGGCCCTTCTTGGCGGCTTTGGGATCCTTGGCCGCTTCGGCCAGGGTTTCGGCCGACAGTTTGCCGATCAGGCCCGGCTGGGTGCAGACCGAGGCCACGATCTCGCCCGCCTTGATGGCTTCAGCGCCCAGTTTGGAGCCGCCGCCCGTGGCGATCAGCATTGCCTTGGAACCCGCCGCCGAAATCGCCTTGGCGCAGCCAAGCGCCATGTCGTCAGCATGACTGAAGATCATGTCAAGGTCGGGATTGGCAGTCAAAGCGTTGGCGCAGATGGTTTCGCCCGAATCCGGCGTCCAATCGGAAGGCTGCGAGGAGACGATCTTGTACTTGATCCCGGCCTCTTTCAGCGCAGCTTCAAACCCGTCTTCACGTTGCTTGACCACGGCAAAGCCGGGCGCACCTTCGACCACGGCGATCTTCACTTCGCGGTCCTTCGGAAGCACCCCAGCCGCATAGACGCCCGCCACATGCCCGGCCATCACGTCCTGAGTCGACACCAGCGCGTTCAGCTTGGGATAGGCATAGTCGACCGCGTTCACGTTCGGGTCGCCGACCGGAACCGCGCTCGCCACGATCGGAACGCCCGCCTCGGCCACTTTGTCGACGAGCGCCATGACGGCGACCGAGTCATTGGCCATGAAGGCAATGCCCGCGACCTTTTGCGACAACAGATCGTCGATCTGGTTGGCCTCGGTGTCCATGCCCATCTTGGAGTCCAGGATCACCGCCTTGTCGCCCGCAGCCTCGACGGCTGCCTTGAAACCATCAGCAATCACGACGTCATAGGGGAACGCCATGTTGTTGACGATCATGCCATAGGTCTTGCCTTCGGCCATCGCCTGACCGGCGAAAATGGCAGTGGATACCAGGGCGCCTGCGGCCAGCTTGGCCGCGACGTTCTTTGCGAATTTCATAAGATTCTCCCTCCGTTTGCGACCTCCCCTCCAGGTTGGGTCGCCCTCCCTCTTGTAGCAAAGTCCTACGATGGCGCTGCTACTTTACGCCATCCGCAGACCATCGTTATAACCGCATCTTATAAGGTCTGGTGCGGAGGTTCTGACGACGATCCGAAACTGACGAGCCCGCCGAAGTGTCGGCGGCCCGACCGACTTCTGCCCCTCAAGGCCTTTCTTTGACGATCTTGAGAGCTTGGAAGCGGGTTCTGGGACGCTAGCAAAACCTTGCACATGCAGTAGCCGTATATTCTGCAAACCACTTTCTCTATTCCCGCAAAGTCCGGCCCGCGCCTCGGCCGCTCCGGTGCATCAGCCCCTTCCGCGCAAGGCAGTTTCTTGCCGCAGGGCGTTGCAGTCTGTGGGCATTGCGGACAGGATCAAGCCATCGCATCCCTTCGCAAACACTTGCCCGTTTCATGCAGGCCCCCACCATGTCCCGACCGCCAACTGCCTTTGATCTGCGCCCCGATTGGCTGGCCAGGCACAGCGAGCCTGCGATTGACCCGGATCAGCCCGTGATCGACAGCCACCACCACCTCTATCACCGCCCCGGCCTGCGCTATCTGCTGGAGGAGTACCTGGCCGATCTGGATTGCGGCCATGCCATCCGCGCCTCGGTCGCGGTGCAGGCCCGCGCGATGCTGCGCGCCGAAGGTCCGGTGGAACTGGCATCCTTGGGGGAAACCGAATTCCTGAACGGTCAGGCCGCGATGAGCGCGAGTGGCCTCTACGGCCCGGCCCGTGTGGCCGCCGGGATCATCGGCCATGTCGATCTTGGTCTGGGCGCGGGTCTGCGCCCGGTGCTGGAACGGCACATCGCGGCGGCAGGAGGCCGGTTCTGCGGCATCCGGCAGCCGCTCGCCTGGGACCGGGATGCGACCCTGTTGAACCCTTTTTACAAGACTTCAGGGGGTCTGGCGGACTCTGCCGCCTTCCAAGATGGTCTGGCCGTGCTGCAAGACATGGGGCTGTCCTTTGAAATCTGGGCGTTTTACGCGCAACTGCCGCAGCTTGCCCGCATGGCGCGCGCGGTGCCGGACCTGCCCATCGTCGTGGATCATCTGGGCGGCGTGATCCGCGCCGGGGCCCATGCGGGACAGGACATCTTTGCGGAGTGGCGGCAGGGTCTCGCAGCCCTTGCGGCCTGCCCGAACGTGAAGGTCAAACTCTCCGGCCTCGGGATGCGACTGTCTGCCTTTGGCTTTGACGATCGGCCAGAGCCGCCGTCCTCGGCGCAGTTGGCCGAAATATGGCGCCCCTGGATGATGACCGCGCTGGACCTGTTCGGCCCCGCGCGCTGCATGTGGGGCAGCAACTTTCCCGTCGACAAGGGCAGCTATGCCATGGGGATCGGGCTGAACGCGGTAAAGCGCCTTTTGTCGGAGGGTTCGGCAAAAGACCGCCACGATGTCCTTTGGCGCACCGCAGCACGGCACTATGCCTTGCCGTTGCCCGCCGACCTTTGCGCCTTTGGTCGCTAATACCGGGATGAACCTGCGGTAATCCTTTGCACTTTTGCGCCCGATGCTGTTAATTCTCCCCAAGTGCAAAACTTTGGGAGGGGTGCGCATGGATGAGATGTTGACCAACCGTGCGTTCCTGCAGGTTCTCGATTCAGGTAGTTTTTCCTCTGCCGCAGCCGAGCTTGGCGTTTCGGTGGCCACGGTGGCGCG
>CANGHD010000282.1 GCA_947453525.1 Paracoccaceae bacterium
AATTGCCCATTGACACTAGATCTTTCGAAAATCCAATCCATCGGAAGATTTCCTTTAGCCGAACTTAGAAGCTGTTTCATCGGCTCTAAAATCCGTTTCGCGCTCGCTGTGCCGATGTTGACCTCAACATTCGCGTGGCAGGCATTGCATGCCCTTTGACCAGCAACGTGCTGCAGTATTGCTCCAAGCGCTCGGGCCCGGCACCTCAGTTCAGGTCGACCATAATCGAGTAAGAAGGCCTTGTGGTCGCTCGCTGCCTCACTACATTTCGGATGAAAAGGGAGTGCGGCGCTACTTGAATATCCAAAATCGCCGCCTACCGCGATCATAAACGCGAAGATAACGGTAGAAAAGAGCACGCCAAAACCTCCTCGCTCCTAAGGGCGATCAAGTCGGCGGGACAAAAAGCCGATCCCTGATGGCCGCAATATATCTACCGAGCACCGTCTCAACCGAGCCTGTCAGGATTTTCACTCGGTCCGGACTTAAGACGCGCTCGGTACGAAATAAACCCTTTGAGTAAATGATAAACAACGCAACAATGAACGCATAGACAACAGTCTGGAGGAACCGGGCTGTAGAGTTGTTCACCAAGCGACCGTCAGGGGCAACCACAAGGTTGCCAATAATCAGGGAAAAATCAGACAACACGACCACAGCAAAAAGTGGCGACCCCAATAGAATCATCTGGATCGAGTCTGTTAATTCAAGCCGACCCAATGCGGCAACAACAAGCCCGTAGAAAAAGGCCAATGTGCCCAAGCACAAGGATCTGCGCGAGCCTTCGAGATAGCGCTATCTCTGTCAAAGTACCGCCATGGCGTACGACCGGAATGATACGGATCACCACCAGATTGCCAGTGGCGCTTCGATCAAGACTTGGCTTGGCACTCATGAATCCGCATGAGCGGGGTCGGACTGAATAGTCCTGAGCACCGGGCCGGGTTTGCCGGAGGCTGATTGGCGTTCGTTACGTGGCCACGGGTTCAGTTTCCAAAGTCATGTAGAAGTTTGCCTTGGCTTCCGCGGGGGGATGTTCCCGACGGGCTCGACCAGCCGGCGTTTGTTGAACCAGTCCACCCATTCCAAGGTTGCGTATTCAACGGCCTCGAAGCTGCGCAATTGGCCGCGACGGTGGATAACCTCTGCCTTGAAGAGGCCGTTGATCGTCTCGGCCAAAGCGTTGTAACATCTGTCGCCCACGGCACCGACCAAAGGCCCGATCGCCGCATCGGCAAGAAGTTCGGTTTGGCGGATGGAAAGGCAATAGGAGCTGCGGTAGCTGTTTAGCGCCCGATGAGGGGGTGTAATTTCGTCGCCGTCGGCGTTGTGATCTCTGGTGGCCATCGAGATGGAGTTTGGCGACTTCAACCAGAGACCATATCTGGGCAAAGTGAGACAGTTGCCCTTCGTGGGCCGCGATAGCCCGATGTGGGATGACCAAAACCAACAGGGACCTTTCTGAGCTTCTGGCAAAGCACGACAGGGGCATTCTTCCCGGCATTTCCCAGGTCGTGCCGCAACTGATCATGGAGACCCACGTTGAAGCTCTGATCGGCGCCGGTCGGCATGAGCGGAGCCCTGTACGCACGACTTGGCGAAACGGGCACCCTCACTTGGTGATCTGCGCGACCGCCTCCCGCTTGATTTCGTCGTCGAAACTGCTACCGGTCATCATCCGTCCTTTCCTAGAATTGGCGAAGAATGCGGCCACGATGCTCGGGGCTATTTAGTGCTCGCTCACAGCGCGGCGAAGATGATGGTGTTGCAAATTTGCAAATTAGGGTTGGGAAAGTTTGGTGAGGTTCAGTCGGTCCTATCATTGCGGTCGCATATACGACATCTTGGATCAGGGATTGTAATGGGCTTTAGCCGTCACAGGAGGCAGTTTTGCGCCCGTCCTTCAAAGCACTGGCTCGTTTTGCGATCCTGCTCTTCTTAAGCGCATGCGTTGCCGACGAGAGTGGCTATAATTTCGGCGGCGCGGGCTACGATCTGTATACCGCTGAAACGCCCAAGGCGACCCGGGATTTGCTGGCCTACTTCGATGCGCTCTGTATTCAGGCCGGCATCGCCACCGTCGGCGGCGAAAACGACGTCGGATGCCCAGTCGGCTTGACGGGTGCCCACTATGTCACATTGATGCAGGCTGGGTTCAACGACATCGACCTGCGTTGCGACAAGTATCTCGGCTGGATCGACCGCAAGCGGATCGAGGCGCTGTCCTTCGGACGTGGCCTCGGAGCGACCGAGGCACTGATCGGCGCCGGGCTCACGGCGAGCGGTGCCGGGGCCGATGCCTTTGCGAATGTGCTGGCGGCATTCAATTTCGCCCGCAGCATGTATGACGCCAGCAACCTGTCTCTGCTCGCGGCGCTCGAGACCTCGACCATCAAGTCCATCGTCTACAAGCGCCAGAAGGCGTTCCGGACGGCGGCCAATGCCTATGCCGCGGAGCAGCGAGGCGGCGTGTCGCGCGAATCCGTGGTGTTTGCGCTCCGAAACTATCTCCTGATCTGCACGCCGCAAACGATCGTCCTCGATGCCAATACCTTTACCCGCGACCCGAGCATGGGCAGCCCGGACAAGCTCAGGAGCGATTTTGCCGAGCAATTCGCGACGCTTGCCCCGGTGACCGCTGCGACGCGCATCGACGCGCCGACGCAGGTGAGGCCGGGCGTCGGTGCCGACAACTGTCCAAGCTGCAAGGAGGTATTTCTCGCCGACGACAAGAAGAAGCGCGACTTGGAGCTCGTTCAGGAACGACTTTGCCTACCGGAAAAGGAGGTTAACGGCGTCTACGATTCGAGCACCCGGCTCGGGCTCGCCCTGTTCTTCCAGGAAATCACTACCTTCGCGGGGCCAAAGCTTAGCAACGTTGGCTATTCCCAACTCCTGCAGGTCGGATGCCTAGAAACTCCCAGCGGCGGGCATCTCCGCGAGATATACAAGAACTTCTATGAGATTCACCAATACTACGACTGGCAAGCGGCCGCACCGAGAACGGGCACTGTTGTGAAGTTGACCAAGGCGCTCAACTGGATATTCCCGAACGATCGCGTGGACCCCGCGAGCGTGAAAAGCCTCGCGGACGTGCGAGACTTGATTACCAAGGCCGGCGACTTGCTCAAGGACCAAGCGACGGCACCATCCGGTCAGCTTAGCCGGGGTCTTGACGACGCCATTCTTGCTAGAGCGGACGAAATAAGGCGAAAGAACCAGGCCGACGGATCAGGCGCCAGCCCTGGTTGAAGTCGAAGACTTCTAATGGTCGGACGCAGGAGGATGTAGACATGATGAAATTCTTCAGGGTCAAGATTCCCGAAGACGAAT
>CANGHD010000283.1 GCA_947453525.1 Paracoccaceae bacterium
GATCTGCATCAGGTATATCCGCAGAACCAAGGAGCCTTCCGCCCCCAGAACCTTCAACGTCGCAATCGTGGCGACCCGCGCCTCCATGAAGGCCCTCACAGCGGAGGCCACACCCACGCCCCCCACCGCCAACCCCGCGAGGCCCACCAGAATCAAAAACGACCCCAGCCGCGCCACGAACTGCTCCACCCCCTGCGCCGCATGCCGCCTGTCGCTCCACTGCATGCCCTTGTCGCCAAATGCGGCCACCGCCTCGGCCTTCAAAGCGTCCAAATTCGCGCCCGGCACCAGCAACCGATAATCCGTCTCATACAACGTCCCAGGTGCTATCAACCCCGACTGTGCCAGATCCACCGTCCGAACCAAGGTCCGCGGCCCCAACCCCAGCCCTGAAGTCGCCGAATCCGGCTCCTTCAACAACACCGCCCCCAACCGGAAGACCTGCGTCCCGAGTTTGAACGTGCCGCCCAGCTTCAGCCCCAGCCGATCCGCCAGAACCTTCTCCATGATTCCGCCCGGCAGCCCATCCTTGACGGCAAAGGCCTCGGCCGATGTCCCGGCCTCCAGCCCCACAGTCCCCAGCAATGGCCAAAGATCATCCACCGCCTTCACTTGCGTCAGCGCTCGATCCTCACCCACCACCGCCAAGGACCGGAAGCTGACCACCTCCGACACCTTCGCCGCATGGGAGGCCATCCACGCCTTCTCCTCCACCGTGGCAAAGCGATAGGTGAAATTCATCTGCGCGTCGCCGCCCAGAATGACCGAGCCTTGATCCGCCAACCCCGCCTCGATCGCCGCCCGCAGCATCCCCACGGCGGCAATCGCAGCCACACCCAGCGCCAGACACAGGATCAAGATCCGGAACCCCGCCAGTCCCCCGCGCAACTCACGCCGCGCCAGTGTCCATGCGAGGTTCACGCGAGCACCCCATCCGCCAGCCGCAACACCCGGTCACACCGCTCCGCGAGTTCCGGCGCATGGGTCACCATCACCAAAGTCGCCCCATGCCGATCGCGCAAGCCAAACAGCAAATCCATGATCGCAGCGCCGTTCACCGTATCAAGGTTCCCCGTCGGCTCGTCCGCCAAGAGCAGCTTCGGCCGCCCAACCGAGGCCCGTGCCAAAGCCACCCGCTGCTGCTCGCCGCCTGACAACTGGCTCGGGTAATGCCCGGCCCGCGCGCCCAGCCCCACCGCCTCCAATTCCGTCTTGGCCCGCGCAAAAGCCCCGGCCTCGCCGGCAATCTCAAGTGGCACGGCGACGTTTTCCAGCGCCGTCATCGTCGGAATCAGGTGGAAGCTTTGGAAAACCACGCCCATATTCCCCCTGCGGAAACGTGCGAGCGCGTCCTCATCCATCCCGGTCAGGTCCTGTCCCAAGGCGCTGATATTTCCCCCCGAGGCGCGTTCCAGCCCGGCCATCAACATGAGGAGCGAGGATTTGCCCGACCCCGAAGGCCCGATCAGCGCAAGGCTCTCGCCGGCTTGCACCGTCAAGGAAATCCCGCGCAAAATCTCCACCTGCCCGGCATTGCCGTTCAGGCTCAGCCGTACATCCCTCAAATCCAGAACCGTATTCATGAAAACTGCCCTTGCTTCTTTCCTCACATATGGGCCGATCCGTATCTTTCGCAACATAACGTTCGCGTTATTGCTGGCCGCCCCGGCACAGGCCACCACGATCGCCGCCTTGGGCGACAGCCTCACCGCCGGTCTGGGCCTGCCGCCCGAACAAGGCTTCACCGCCCAATTGCAAGACTGGCTCCAGGCCAAAGGCCAGGACGTCACCATCGCCAACGCCGGCGTCTCGGGCGACACCTCCGCCGGGGCGCTGGCGCGGCTCGACTGGACCCTCGCCCCCGACGTCAAGGCGCTGATCCTGAACATCGGCGCCAATGACATGCTGCGCGGCCAAGACCCGGCTCAGACACGCACCAACATCGACGCCATCCTGAAAGGGGCTGCGGCCCACCACATCCCCGTCCTTCTGGTGGGCATCAGATCCAGCCTCAACTACGGCCCCGAATACAAGACCCAGTTCGACGCGATCTACCCCGACCTTTCCCGCCAATATCAAACGCTCTTCTTCCCCGATTACTTTGGCCCCTTCCTCGCCGTGAACCCCGACCCCGCCGCCATGGGCCAGTTCCTGCAAGACGACCACCTGCACCCCAACGCCAAGGGCGTCGCCGTGATCGTCGAAGCGATTGGCCCGCAAGTGCTTGACCTGCTGAAGGAAATCAGATGACCCTGCCCACCGCGCTCCTGACCGACCTCGCCGCTATCGTCGGCCCCCAGCACGTCCTCACCGGCCCCGACACGCTGAAATACCAAACCGAGTGGAGCGGCCACTACCACCCCGAGCCCGCAGCCGTCGTCCGCCCCGCCTCCACCGCCGAAGTCTCCGAAGTCGTCAAAGCCTGCGCCCGCCACACCACGCCCCTCGTCCCGGTCTCCGGCCTCACCGGCCTGACCGGTGCCGCCATGACCCATGGCCTCATGCTCTCGGTCGAACGCCTCAACAAGATCCGCGACATCCGCCCCGCCACCCGCATCGCCGTGGTGGAAGCCGGCGTGATCCTGCAATCCCTCCACGACGCCGCAGAGCGCGCTAACCTCTACTTCCCCCTCTGGTTTGGCGCGCGCGGCTCCGCCATGATCGGCGGCGTCCTCTCCACCAACGCCGGCGGCTCCAATGTCGTGCGCTACGGCTCCACCCGCGCCCTCTGCCTCGGGCTGGAGGTGGTGCTGCCCGATGGCCGCATCCTCAACCTCATGTCCGAACTGCAAAAGAACAACTCTGGCTACGACCTGCGCCAGATGTTCATCGGTGCCGAGGGCACCCTCGGCATCATCACCGCCGCCGTGATGAAGCTGGTCCCCCGCCCCAAAGCCTACGCCACTGCCACCCTCGCCGCCCGCTCCCTGCCCGACGCGCTGGACCTCCTCAACACCCTGCAAGAAGCCTCAGGCGGCGCAGTGGAGGCTTTCGAATACATGCCCGGCAGCTACATGCAGCGCCTCAGCGAAGCCCGCCCCGACATCCGCCTGCCCTTCTCGCAACGCTATGACACCAACATCCTCGTCGAACTCGCCGCCACCGCCCCGAAAGACTCCACCCCCGACGAGCATGGCCAAACCCCCATCGTCACCCTCCTCGAAACCACTCTCGCCCACCTGATCGAGACCGGGGCCGTGCTGGATGCCGAGATCGCCCAGAACACCACCCAACGCCTCGCCATGTGGAAACGCCGCGAATTGGCGGCCGAGATCACCAACTCCCGCCAGCCCTCCATCGACACCGACATCGCCCTGCC
>CANGHD010000284.1 GCA_947453525.1 Paracoccaceae bacterium
CTGCCTGCGGGTGAAGTGACTGTAAAGGTGGAATATTCAACGCTGAACTATAAGGATGGCCTGTGTCTGTCGGCCAATGGCGGCGGGTTGGTCAGGGCTTGGCCGCATGTGGCAGGGATTGATTTTGCCGGCACGGTGGAGGCGAGTTCCGATGCGCGCTATGCCCCCGGCGACAAGGTGGTGCTGACCGGCTGGCGCGTGGGTGAGGTGCATTGGGGCGGCTATGCCACCAAGGCGCGGGTCAAGGCGGATTGGCTGGTGCCATTGCCTTCTGGTTTGACGACACGGCAAGCGATGGCGGTGGGGACGGCGGGGTTGACCTCGATGCTGGCGGTGCTGGCGCTGGAGGATCATGGGCTGGTGCCGGGCGCCGGTGAAGTGCTGGTGACCGGGGCTGCGGGGGGTGTCGGGTCTGTGGCCGTGGCGCTGTTGGCCGCACTTGGCTATCAGGTGGCGGCTGTGACCGGGCGTCCGGAGACGGGGGAGTATCTGATGGGGCTGGGAGCTGCCCGGATCATTCCGCGGGCCGATCTGGCCGAGACGGTGAAACGTCCTTTGGAAACAGAGACTTGGGCGGGCTGTATCGATGCCGTGGGCGGGGCGATGCTGGCGCGGGTCTTGGGGCAGATGAAGTACAATGCGTCCGTTGCCGCTGTGGGCTTGGCGGGGGGATCGGCGTTGCCGGCCTCGGTCATTCCGTTCCTGCTGCGGGGGGTGAATTTGTTGGGGATCGATTCCGTGCTGAAACCTTTTGCCGGGCGGCAGCGGGCCTGGGCGCGGATCGCCAGCGATCTGCCGATGGACAAGCTGGAGGCGATGATCGAGCCTGCGACTTTGGCCGACCTGCCGCGTTTGGGGGCGGCGATCCTGAAGGGCGAGGTCAAGGGGCGCGTGGTGGTGGACGTTACCGCATGATCGTCACGCTGGGCGAGATTCTGGTGGAGATCATGGCGGATGCGCCGGGGGAGGGGTTTCGGCAAGCTATTGCTTTGACTGGACCTTTCCCCTCGGGCGCGCCTGCGATCTACATCTCTCAGGTGGCGCGGATGGGGGCTGCCGCCGGGATCATCTCGGCGGTGGGGGCGGATGATTTCGGGCAGGTCAATCTGGAGCGGTTGGTGGCGGATGGGGTGGATGTGTCTGCCGTGACGGTGGATGCGGAGCGGCCGACGGGGAGCGCCTTTGTGCGCTACCGTGGTGATGGCACTCGGGATTTTGTCTTCAACATTGCGCATTCGGCTTGTGCCTCGATTGCCATGGGGCCTGCGGCGGAGGCGCTGTTGGGCAGGGCGCGGCATTTGCATGTGGTGGGGACTTCGCTGTCGTCCGTGCCGATGCAGGCGATGGCTTTGGCGGCGGCGGGCCAAGTGAAGGCGCAGGGCGGGACGGTGAGTTTTGATCCGAACCTGCGGAAAGAAGTGTTGGGGCAGAAGGGGTTAGCTGAGACCGTGGCGGCGATGCTGGGGTTGGCGGATGTGTTCTTGCCCTCGGGAGAGGAGTTGTACATCGGTTGCGCTGGGCGTGAGACGGCGGTGGCGGAGCATCTGGCGCGGGGGATCAAGGCAGTGGTCTGGAAGCAAGGGGCTGATGGGGCGAGCTATTTTGATGCCGATGGGCGGCTGGATCAGGCGGCGTTTGTGGTGACGGAAGTGGACCCGACCGGGGCGGGGGATTGTTTTGCCGGGGCGTTCACGGCGCTTTGGTGTGAGGGGGCGGCACCCGCGCATGCACTGCGCTTTGCGGCGGCGGCAGGGGCGCTGGCGGTGACCAAGCGCGGGCCGATGGAGGGGGCGGGGTGGGCTGCGAAGGTGGCGGCGCTCGCCGGGTGAAGGGGAAGACTGCAACGGGAGACGGTTTGGCAAGGGCGGTTCGTAAGCCCTTGCGGGCGCTGGATTAACCGTCGGATTTTGCCGGGAAATCGCTGTCTTTTTCCCGTCTTGCTTGCGTCTTCCTTCTGTCTCTACGCGCGCTGGGTTCTCGCCGCGTTAACCATGAATTGGCGAATCGGTTTGGCGGGGCAGCGGGGCCGCCCTGCCGGGATTTGCGGTCAGCGGATGCCGGCTTTTTCCAGACGGGGCAGGACCTCGTCGCGGAAGAAGGGGAATTCCTTGATGTAGTCGACGAAAGACAGGGTGGTGCCGGCAAAGCCCGTCTCGTGCAGTTTGATCAGGCCTGCGGCGACTTGGTCGGGCGTGCCGATCAGCGGGAAGCCGCCGTGGCCCAAGGCGAAGCCGTAGCGGATTTGCGTCAGGAGGTCGTGCGGGAAGGACAGGGCGTGGGCGAGTTGCAGGCGGATCAGGTTGTCGGTCACCTCCCAGTCGGCGTTTTCATCGACGATGTAGTGGACGTAATCCCGCGCCTCTTTCTCGGTCGGGCGGCAGACGACGTGGGAGAAGGTCAGGACGCCGACCTTGCGCTGCTTGGAGGCGGCTTGGGCCTTGAGGGCGGCGATTTCGTCTTTGGAGCGGGCAAGGTCGATGGCCGGGGTGAAGAGGAAGTTGGCGTTGTCGGTGGCGAACTCGCGGCCTTGCGGGGAGCCTGCGGCGTTGATGACAGGGACGCCGCCGCTCATCGGGGAGGGGTCGCCCTTCAGGCCCTTGATGCCTTTGAAATAGGTGCCGTCCCAGTCGAAATGGTCTTGGGAGGCCCAGATCTTGCGGACCAGATCGTACCATTCCTGCGCATAGCCGTAGCGGGTTTCGTGGTCATCGGGCAGGGTTAGACCCAAGGCCTGATATTCCGGCTTGTTCCAGCCTGCGACGATGTTCAGGCCGGCGCGGCCCTGACCGATCTGGTCGATGGTGGCGATTTGCTTGGCCACCACAACCGGATGGTTGGCCGAGGCGTGGACGGTGGCGAAGATCGAGATGTTCTTGGTGGAGGCCAGAAGGCCTGCGGCCCAGGTCATCGTCTCCAGCACGCCGCCGTGGAAGTCGGTGGGGCCGCCGTAGCCGATCCAGCGGGCGATGGGCAGCATGAAGTCGATCCCGGCCTCGTCCAGCATCTTGGCGAGGGTCAGGTTGTTCTCCCACGAGTTCACCCAGCGGTCGGGGGCTTGGGTCGGGGTCATGCCGGAGGAGCAGTTGGTGGAAAAGGTGCCCAAGCGGAAGCGGTCGCCCGAAAGCATCGGTGCGTCTGACATTGTGGTGTTCCTTGTTGGATGTTCAATAGTATTTTATGTTTGAAAGTCTATCGTAAAACGCCATTGCGTCAACTGGTTTGACAGGGGATGCTGGCGGTGTCGCAGGAGGCCGCCATGCCGAAGAAACCGCAATCGCAAGCTGGCAAGGAGGCCGGGC
>CANGHD010000285.1 GCA_947453525.1 Paracoccaceae bacterium
AGCACGGCACCCAGATCGCCCGACAGGCCATACCAGTAATCGAACTTGATCTTCTCAGCAGAAGCGGTGGTGCCCCCAAAGGCCAGCGCCAGCGCAACCAGCGCCGGATAGGTCTTGTTCATCGTCGTTCTCCCGTTTGAACAGCCCGCGCACCCGGCGCGTTCGGCTGTCGTAGCCCCGGCTCATGTCAGCCAATCGACACAACTGAAACAGTTTGGAGAAGCCTTTATTGCAGCCACACGACATCTCCGGACACAAGACGGCGGTCCCGCAGTGCGCAGGGCCGCCTCCTGCAGACAATCAGCTTCAGTCGGGCGTGTGCAGGCCGATCATCGCGTTGCCGTCGATGAAATCCTCGAACAGCACGGTGGTTGAATGGGGCGTCCCCAGAACCACGGCCATCTGCCCCGGCCCGGTCAGGCTCTTGAACGGGGTCTTCGGCTTGTCGGCGTTGAAGGACACCGAGTAATGCCCGCCCGCCAAGGTGGTGAAGGGGATGCCGTGATAAAGGGCGGTCGAGGTCAGATGGACATGACCCGCGATCACCTGCCGCACGTCGCTGTGGGTCTTCAGCACCGCGATGAAAGGTGCATCGTCCAGCAGCTTGATCGTGTCGGCTTCGATATGCAGGGCATTGGCGTTATGGTGCAGCACCACGATCACCGGCTGATCCGCCGCCTCGGCCAGACGGGCGCGCAGCCAGTCCATCTGCGCTGCCGTCAGCACGCCATCGACCCGGCCCGGTTCCGAAGAATCGAGCACGATCACCCGGTAACCCTTGGCGTCGATCACATGGTTGACCTTGCCAGTCTCGTCGGCCCATTCCTCGCCGAAGACCGACAGGAAGGTCGCGCGGTCATCATGGTTGCCCAAGGTGATATAGGTCGGGATTGCGATGCCCCCGGCGATCGCCTTCAGGCGCTCGTAGGCCTCGGTCTCGGCCGCGTCGGCCAGATCGCCCGCGATGATGCAGAAATCGGCATCGGCATAGCGCCCGTTGATGCACTCCACCGCCTGTTCCAGCCGCTCGGCAGTGTCCAGCGTCATCGAGGTGGCGCCGTGGCCCACAAGATGCAGATCGCTCATGACGACAAACTTCAGCGTTTCGGTCATTGTCCCAGTCCTTTTGCTTCCAGATAGGCCATCGACCCCGGAATTCCCGCCTTGTCTTCCAGTTCCAGAATCAGGCGCGGTTTGACCTCAAGTGCGGCAATCGCGGCGAAGACCGAGGGCCACAGGATATTGCCCTGACCAATCTGCCAATGCCGGTCGGCATGGCCATCTGCGTCCTGCAGGTGCACATGGGCCAGCATCTCGGCGGCCGAGCGCACGTAGTAATCCACTGGCGGCGCTCCGGTCGAGCCATGGGCGTAATGCGCGTGGCCCGTGTCGATCGAAAGCTGCAAGGCCTGCGAGCCGAAACTTTGGCACAATTCCTTGCGGTCCTCGGGGTTGATGTCCTCGATGTTCTCCATCACCAGCGTCACGCCCAGCACTTCGGCGCGTTTCACGATCGGGTCCATAACCTCATGCACGCGGGCAAAGAGGTTGTCGCGCGCGCCGACACGGCCATTCAGATTGTTGTAATCCCAGGTCGTGAAGGGCGAGTGCACCACCATGTGCGAGGCCCCCACCGCCGCGCAGACATCCAGCCCCTGCCCCAGACGCTTCTGGACGACCTCGCGCACCAAGGCGTCCGAGGTCGCGATGGTGAAGCCCCAAAACGGCCCGTGAATGCCCATCCGGCCCTTGTAGCCGGCCAAGAGACGCTTGACATCATCGGCCAAAGCCGACCAGTCGCCATCCAGAACCGAGCCATTCACGAAGCTCTGCAGCTCCAGATCGCGGTCTTTCTCCAGAATCCAATCCTGATAGGCCGCCAATTCCGCATTCGTCAGCGCCGCCCCGATCACCGGAAGTGTCATCGCATTCTCCATACCTGTTGCGAGACCGGGGTCTAGCCGGGCCAAATGACAGTCCGATGTCGCAAACGTAAGCCTTGAGTGACAGATCAGCCCGGCAAGCGCGGCACCTCAGGCGACGACCACGGTGCGGACTGCGGTGCGGGTTGCGGCAGAATCTGACCGTCTGACCCGTCACAAAAGCTTCGCACAACTGAAAACCATCCGTCACAGGAACCCGTTACCTCCCGGCAAACGCAACCGGAGGCCAGCCCTTGCTGCACGTCAAAAACGTCACCCGCATGTTCGGCTCCAAAGCCGCCGTCGACAACGCCAGCTTCGTGGTGGATCGTTCGGCCTTCGTGGGGATCATCGGGCGGTCGGGGGCGGGCAAGTCGACGTTCCTGCGCATGATGAACCGTCTGACCGACGCCTCCTCGGGCGAGTTGATCTTTGAAGGCACCAATGTGCTGGGCCTGCAAGGCTCCGCCAAACGCGCTTGGCAAAGCCAGTGCGCGATGATCTTCCAGCAGTTCAACCTTGTGCCGCGCATGGATGTCGCCTCCAACGTATTGCACGGGCTTTTGAACCGCCGCTCCACCCTCTCGACCGTGTTCAACGTCTGGCCCAAGGACGATATCCTGAAGGCCCTGTCGATCCTTGACCGCTTGGGGATCGCCGAACAGGCCCCGAAACGGGCCGAGGCCCTGTCGGGCGGCCAGCAGCAGCGCGTGGCCATCGCCCGCGCCGTGATGCAGGACCCCAAAGTCATTCTGGCCGATGAACCCATCGCCTCCTTGGACCCGATGAACGCGCAGGTCGTCATGGACACCCTGCGCAAGATCCATGACGAGGATGGGCGGATGATCATCGCCAACCTCCACACGCTGGACACCGCGCGCCGCTACTGTGACCGCGTGATCGGCATGCGCGACGGGCGCATCGTGTTCGACGGCACGCCGGACATGCTGTCGACCAGTGTTGCCCGCGAAATCTATGGCGCTGACGAAAGCTTCAACGAAAGCGCCACCTCCACCGCCATTGCAGCACCGACCCCGGCCGGCGACGACGCCTATGCCGACGCGATGCTGACCTGAGTTCCACCCCGGCCCCGACCTTGGGGCCACCAAACTGGAGACGACCCATGAAAATGCTGCTCGCCGTTCTCGCGGCTTCTACCGCTCTCGTTGGCGCTGCCAATGCCCAAGCGATCACCCAGTTCAACATCGGCGTTCTGGGCGGTGAAAACGCTCAAGACCGCATCACCGGCAACGAGTGCTACCGCGCCGCCATCGAGGCTGCTCTGGGCGTTCCGGTCAAGCTGTTCACCCCGGCCGACTACGACGGCGTGATCCAGGGCCTGCTCGG
>CANGHD010000286.1 GCA_947453525.1 Paracoccaceae bacterium
CGCACCAACGGGCCGAGCGGCTCTTTCGAGATGATTTCCGGCAGGATCACATAATCATCCGGCTTGGGCAGCGTGGCGCGCGAGGCGGCAAGGCCCGAAGCGTCGGTCGTGTAGGCGTCGCAGGCGCCGGCGAGGAACTGGCGCTGTGCGTCGGCGTCATCGGCCACGGTGACGGGGGTGTACTTGATGTTGTTGGACTTGAAGTAGTCGGCCAGGTTCAACTCGGTCGTCGTACCGGTCTGGATGCAGATCGTGGCGCCATCAAGCTCTTTGGCGGAGGACACGCCGAGGTCTTTGCGGACCATGAAGCCCTGACCGTCGTAGTAGTTCACGCCAGCCCAGTCGAACTTCAAGTCGGTGTCGCGCGAATAGGTCCAGGTCGAGGTGCGGACCAGCAGGTCAACTTCGCCCGAGGCCAGCGCGGTGAAGCGGGTTTCGCCCGTGGTGGGGACGTATTTCACTTTCGACTGGTCACCGAAGATGGCGGCGGCGACGGCTTTGCAGATATCAACGTCAAAGCCCTGATAATCGCCATTGGCGTCCGGCGCACCAAAGCCGGTCAGGCCGGTGTGCACGCCGCAATTTAGCACGCCACGTGCCTTCACGTCGTCCAGCGTGCCTGCGGCCGCAATGCCTGCCAGCAAGGCGCCCGTGGCGAGCGTGCCGAAGAATACCGTATTCTTCATCTATGTCTCCCTGAAGCCCCGGTTGGGGGGTTGATTATGCTTGCCTGCCTTTTGGGCAGAGACCGGCAGCTTTTGCCGCCAGTATCGATGATCATCGGCCATTGCCGTTTAAAAGGTCAAGTCTTTAAGCCCGAAGCGCTTGGGATCATCGGTTGTGATGAAGAAAATGGCCATGATCGCGGCAGGGCAAGGCTTTGGCCTGCCGAATTGGCAGGTGAATTACCCGCAGAGGGAATAAAATTGCGACGCTAGGTGAAATGCTTCCCGCTTCAGCGCAGAGGCGGCTGCGGCGTCTTCATCCTCGCCCCAGAGTTCAATCTGCCAATCTTCATCGATTCGAGACAGCCGCCAGCCCTCTGCCGCGGTCAGGTGGCCGTGCCCAACGGCGAAAGCCAGCACCAAAGAGCCCGAGATCGACACAAGGTCGTGAAATGCCGCAAGGCGGAAATTGCCCAATCCCAGAACCCTTTGGTGCAGGTGCTGCATGACTTCGGGGTCTTGCGCAACATGCACGATGCCTGCGGTGGTCCTGAGCGGCGCTTGCAGGGCCTTTGTCGCCCAAAGCAGCAGCGGGTCCCAGGCCTCGGCCTGGCGGGCGATCAGTTTGGCGGGATGGGTGGCGCGGTAGCAGAGGTGGTCGGTCTCGCCGTAAGCGGTCAGCAGGGTTGCGACCTCGTCATATTGCGGGACGACCTTGTCGATGGCGGAGTTGGCCATGCGGGTGACGGGCATGGTTTCGGGGTTCACGAGGCCGGTCTGGGCGTCCCATTCGGCGGCAATGAGGGCCGCCAGCGCCTCGGTGGGCAGCAGCAACGGCTGCTTTGCCGGGGTTTTGACGGGGCGGTTGTCCAGATGCACCGTGAAACCGCCGTCCTGCGGGACGACGGCGGCGGCGGTCCAAAAGCGTTTCGGCTTCCAGTTCGACATCAGCGGCCCGCGAAAGGATCGGCCGGAACGTCCTTTTCGTTCCAGTCGAGCATTTTCCAGGTCCTTACCATGTGGTCGGGCAAGGGGGCCGTGAAGGTCATCAACTCGCCGGTCACCGGGTGTTCAACGGTGATCTGGCGGGCGTGCAGGTGCAGCTTGCGCGACACGTCGCCGCCGATGGAAGCACCCCAGCCGTCGCCCATGTTGTCGGCGGTGTTGCCACCATATTTACCATCACCAGCAATCGGGTGGCCCATTTCCGCCATATGGGCGCGCAGCTGGTGGGTGCGGCCCGTCACAGGCTCCAGCGCCATCCAGGACATCCGGGCGCCAAGGAACCACAGGGTGAAGAAATCGGTCTGGGCGCGTTTGGCTTCGGGGAAATCGGCCATCTTGGCGGGATGGATGCAGAGCATCTTTTCGCCCTCGCCCCGGCCTCCCGGCGCTTTCATCAGGCCGTATTTGATGGACCCCTGTTTCGGGTTAGGGACACCGGCGACCAGCGCCCAGTAAATCTTGCGGGTGTTGCGGTGGCGCAGGGCTTCGGACAGGCGGCGGGCGACGCGGTCGGTTCGGGCCAGCATCAGAAGGCCGGATGTGTCCTTGTCCAAGCGGTGGACCAGCTTGGGCTTGTCCTTGTAGCCGAACTTCAGCGCCTCGGCGAGGCCGTCGACATGACGGTCGCCCATGCCGGAGCCACCTTGTGAGGCGAGGCCCGCAGGCTTGTTCAGGATGATCATGTGGTCATCCTTCCACAGAACCGCGTTCTGGATCATCTTTGTGTCGGCGGCGCTGATCTTGCCATCGGGGGCATATTCCGGGGCCGCCGCATCCGGCAAGGGCGGGATGCGGACGGTCTGGCCGGGCAGCACGTGGTCGGACGCTTTCACGCGGCCCGAGTCCACCCGGACCTGCCCGGTGCGGCACATCTTTTCGATGGCGCCTTGGGTGATCTGGGGAAACATGCGCTTCATCCAGCGGTCGAGGCGCTGTTCGCCCTCGTCCTCGGTCACGGTGATCAGTTGAACGGCGCTCATGTGAGGACCCTTTCGGTGAGGGCCGCGCCCAAAGCGACGGCAAGGAGGGAGAGGACGACGGAACCTGCGACATAGGCCAGCGCGGTGCCAGGTTGGCCGGTCTGGTAGAGTTTCAGTGCGTCCAGCGAGAAGGCGGAAAAGGTGGTGAAGCCGCCGAGTACTCCGGTCATCAACAAGGGCGACAGATGCGTGCGTTGAAAGAGCAAAACGTAAAGCACCCCCATCGCAAAGCTGCCCAGAATGTTGACAGCCAAGGTGGCCAAGGGAGCACCCACCGCAAATACGGTGAGATAGCGCAGCACAGAGCCGAGCGCGCCGCCAAGGGCGACTTGAGTCAGAATCCAGATCATCAGGGTTCCGTGGGTGCTGCGCGCGGGATTGTCAATGTCGGAGCGGGGCCCTGCCCCGCACCCCGGGATATTTGTACCAGAATGAAAGGCTCAAAGGTCGTTTCTTTTGGCGCGGAGTTTGGCAAAGTACTCGATGCGCTTGTTGAGTTCGCGTTCAAAGCCGCGTTCGGGCGGGGCGTAGTAGACCGGGCGCTTCATGTCGTCGGGGAAGTAGTTCTGGCCGGAAAAGCCGTCTTCTTGGTCGTGGTCGTAGGCATAGGCCGCACC
>CANGHD010000287.1 GCA_947453525.1 Paracoccaceae bacterium
ATGTAAAGGCTGGTTGTGGCGGTGATGTAAAGCTGATGCTTGGCCCGGCCCCCAAAGCAAAGGTTGGATACGATCTCCGGCACCAGAATTTTACCCAGAAGTGTCCCGTCCGGGGCGATGCAATGCACCCCGTCGCCGGCCGAGGACCAGATGTTGCCGTCGCTGTCGGCCCGGAACCCATCGGCCACGCCGGGGCTGATCGCATGAAAGACCCGGCCCCCTGATGGACGGCCCGAGGCCATGTCGAACACCCTTATATGTGCCGGATCGGAATGGAACATGCGGCCCGTATCGGCCACATACAAAAGGCTCTCATCCGGGCTGAAGCACAGCCCGTTCGGACAGTTGAAATCGGTCAGCACGGCCTCGATCGTGCCATCCGGATCGACCCGGTAGACATGGCACGGCAGTTCCTGTTCGGACTTGAAGCCCTCGTAATCGGTGCCAATCCCGTAATGCGGATCGGAAAACCAGATCGAGCCATCCGATTTCACCACGACATCATTGGGCGAATTCAAGCGCTTGCCCTCATAGCTCTCGGCAATGACGGTGATCGACCCATCCCACTCGGTCCGCGTGACCCGCCGGAGCCCGTGTTCACACGACACCAGCCGACCGACCCGGTCGCGCGTGTGGCCGTTGGAATAGTTCGACGGCGCCCGATAGGTCGACAAGCCCACCTCCGGTGTCCAGCGCAGGATCTTGTTGTTCGGAATATCACTGAACAAAAGGCACCCGGCGTCGCCCATCCAGACCGGCCCCTCGACCCAGTCAAACCCGGTGGCGAGCTTCTTCAACGGCGCGTTGAACATCACATAGTGCCCGAACCGCGCATCATAGCTTTCGTAAAATGACATCCGACTCCCCCCAAGTTTGCGCTAACCTATCCCTGCCCCGTAGGATGGGCAATCTGCCCATGCTCCCATCAGAACAGCCCCGCATTCCACCATAAGTGCACGCCAATCGAGGCCGCATAGCCCAGCCCCACCGCCCAACTCCACCGCAGATGGGCCAGAAAGGTATAGGTCCCCGTCGCCTGCCCCATCAACGCCACCCCCGCCGCCGAGCCGATCGACAGGATCGACCCGCCCACCCCGCAGGTCAGCGTGATCAGCAGCCAATGGCCATGGCTCATCGCAGGGTCCATCGTCAGCACGGCGAACATCAGCGGAATGTTGTCCACCACCGCTGACAGAAGCCCCACGATCACGTTCGCAGGCAGTGGCCCCAGCCCCGCGTACAAAGCCTGTGACGCCAGCGCGAGGTAGCCCAGCACCCCCAAGCCTCCCACCGCAAAGATGATGCCGAAGAAGAACAAAAGCGTATCCCACTCCACCCTTTGCACCTGCGCGAAACTGTCGAGCACCATGTCCTCGTTCCCCCGCCGCCCGCCTGTCACACTCAGCCCGTAAGCCAGCATCTGCAGATAGCCGAGACCCAGCATCATCCCCATCGCGGGTGGCAGGTTCAGATAGTTCTTGAACGCCACCGAGGTCGCAATCGTCGCCGCAAACAGTGCCACCACCCCCCACATCCCCGGCTTGGCCTGGGCCCGCCCCGCCAAGGCTGCCGGTTTGCCGGCCGGCACGGCGAAATACATAAAGGCCGCAGGCACCAGCCAGTTCACCACCGCCGGCACGAAGAGGTCGAAGAACTCCAAGAACTCCAGCTTGCCCTTCTGCCAGACCATCAGCGTGGTGATATCGCCAAACGGACAAAACGCCCCCCCGGCATTCGAGGCCACCACGACCGAGATGCAGGCCAGCACCGCAAACCTGCGGTTGTCCCGCCCCAAAGCCAGCACCACCGCCCCCATCACCAAAGCGGTCGTCATATTGTCCAGCACGCTCGACAGAAAGAACGACAGCACCCCGGTCAGCCCGAACAACTGCCGGTAACTCAACCCCATCCGCACCAAAGCCCCGCGCAGGACTTCAAAGGCCCGCCGCTCCTCCAGCGTGTTCACGTAGGTGATCGCCACGATGAGGAACAGGAACAACTCGCCGTACTCCTCGATCACCGCCAAGGCCGCGGCATGCGCCGCCTCGCCCTGCCCTGCGGTCGTAAACGCCAGCCCGATCAGCCCCCAGATCAGCCCCGCCGCCATCAGCACGGGCTTGGATTTCGCCATCCCGGTGACCTCTTCCAGGATGACCAGCCCGTAAGCCGCCACAAAGATCGCCAGCGAGGTCAGCCCCGCCCAATGCCCCGTCAGATCCAACACGGCCCCCTCACTCTTGACCTTTTGGTAAAACTTAATCCCAAGGCCCCAAACCGCACCTTGCCAGCAGGAGGCCCGCCATGCAAACGTGGCCCGACCCTGCGGAGGCCATGATGCAGACCCTCACCCCCGAAGCCACGCTCACCGCCCAGACCACCGGGCACCAACTTCCCCAACTGAGCCATGCCCGCAATCCCGGCATGGCGCTGGATTTGGACTGGGTGGCCTCGGTGCAAGCCAACACCTCCGCTATCGAGCGCCGCTGCGCCGCCTTGGGCGGCCGCCGCAGCGTCAAGAAAGACTTTCAGGCGGCATGGCTGCTGAAAGCCATCTCCGTCATCGACCTCACCACGCTGTCCGGCGACGACACCGAAGGCCGAGTCGAGCGTCTTTGCGCCAAGGCCCGCCAACCCGTCCGCGCCGAGATGCTGGAGGCTTTGGGCATGCCCGACCTCAAAGTCGGCGCCGTCTGCGTCTATCACGACATGGTGGAAACCGCCGTCAAAGCGCTGGAAGGTTCGGGCATCCCCGTCGCCGCCGTCTCCACCGGCTTCCCGGCGGGCCTGTCCCCCTACCATCTCCGCATTGCCGAAATCGGCGAGTCGGTGAAAGCCGGCGCGCAGGAGATCGACATCGTCATCTCCCGCCGCCACGTGCTCACGCAAAACTGGCAAGCCCTCTACGAGGAAACCCGCGAGATGCGCGCCGCCTGCGGGGATGCCCACATGAAAACCATCCTCGCCACCGGCGAACTCGGCACCCTGCGCAACGTCGCCCGCGCCAGCCTTGTCTGCATGATGGGCGGCGCCGATTTCATCAAGACCTCGACCGGCAAAGAGACGGTGAACGCCACTCTGCCCGTTACCCTGACCATGCTGCGCTGCATCCGCGAGTATGACGAACGCACCGGCTTCAAGGTCGGCTACAAACCCGCAGGCGGCATCTCGAAAGCCAAGGATGCGCTCGTCTACCTCTCGCTCCTGAAAGACGAACTGGGCCTGCCCTGGCTGCAACCCGACCTTTTCCGCTTCGG
>CANGHD010000288.1 GCA_947453525.1 Paracoccaceae bacterium
CCGGCATCGCTGGCATAGCTGACCGTGTCGCGCCCGCCGCGCCCGTCGAAATAATCCGCCCCCGCCCCGCCTTCAAACCGGTTGGCCCCGCTGTTGCCGCGCATCGAGTCGTTCAGGAAGGTGCCCGTGATGTCCTCGAAGCCTGCGATCCGGTCGATCTGCCCGTCCGGTCCGCGCACCGTGCCCAGCAGCTGGTTGACCGAAATGCCCTGCCCGAAGGCCCATGGCCGGAAGTTCCAGCCGTCATAAGACAGCGTGTCAAAGCCGCTGCCGCCGAAATAGCTGTCGGCCCCGCCGCGGTCCTGCACGAAGTCATCGCCGCCAAGGGCTGACACCGTGTCATTGCCCATCGTCGTCTCGATCACATCACCGGTGCCTGCATGGCCCGGTCCGGCTGCCGAGTTCGACCCGGTGATGCTGGACCCCGCAGAGTTCAGCATCTGCCAGCACCCGAAGGAATCACCCCGCCCCAGTGCCGCCATGAAGACCGGCAGCCGCACCGACAAGCCGGTGATCGACAAAAGCATGGCCCCCGCCGCATCGGAGTAGCTGACCCCGGTCAAGGTGCCCGCCGTCACCCGCGTCTCCCCCGCATTGACACCATCCTCGATGACATAGCTGGCATAGCTGGCGTAAGTCAGGGTGACATGGGCGGCGAAATGCGTGGGGTCCAAGGTGCCAAGGCCTGTGTCCCAATCCAGCACCGTGGTCGCGTCCGACCGCTGGGCCACCACGTAATTTGCCAGTTGCGAATAGCCAAAGAACCCAAGGTTGCCTTCAAAGAACTTGAACGTCGCCATGCCGGAGCCTCGTATGGTTAAGAGTTTGTTGCTGCAACCTTAAATTGAGAAAGGTGAATGCCGGGTTAACGCGGCAGCGGCGATGCAACGGCTGTGGCACGGCAAACCATTCCATCCGCGACGTGCGATGTCGCGCTCTGACGTGACTTTGCCGCCCTCGCGGTATTCTCTGGCGCAAACCTCGGCCTCAAAGGAACGATCATGAAATCCCATACCCGCGTGGTGGTCATCGGTGGCGGCGTCGTCGGCTGCTCGGTCCTCTATCACCTGACCAAACTCGGCTGGTCGGACGTGACCCTGATCGAGCGGTCGGATCTGACCTCCGGCTCCACATGGCACGCGGCGGGTGGTTTCCACACGATCAACGGCGACACCAACATGGCCGCGCTGCAAGGCTATACGATCCGCCTCTACAAGGAGCTGGAAGCCATCACAGGCATGTCCTGCGGCTTGCACCATGTCGGCGGCGTGACCCTGGCTGACAACATGGCCCGCTTCGAACAGCTGAAGGCCGAACGCGCCAAGCACCGCTACATGGGTCTGGACACCGAGATCCTCTCGCCCGCCGAGATCCACAAGCTGACCGACGGCCTCGTGAATGTCGAAGGCATCATCGGCGGGCTTTACGATCCGCTGGACGGCCACCTCGACCCCTCGGGCACCACCCACGCCTATGCCAAGGCAGCCCGGATGGGCGGCGCCGAGATCATCCTGCACAACCGCGTGCTGGAGACGAACCCGACCAAGGAAGGCTGGGAGGTGGTCACCGAAAAAGGCACCATCACGTGTGAGCATCTGGTGAACGCCGGCGGCCTCTGGGCCCGCGAAGTCGGTGCAATGGCGGGTGTCTACCTCCCCCTGCTGCCGATGGCCCACCAGTATATCGTCACCGACGACATCCCCGAAATCATGGACATCCTGAAAACGGGCCGCGAATTCCCCCATGTCATGGACCCGGGTGGCGAGTTCTACCTGCGCCAGGAAGGCCGCGGCATGTGCATCGGCTTCTATGAAAAGCCCTGCGAGCCGTGGTCGGTTGACGGCACGCCCTGGAACTTCGGCCACGAACTGCTGAACGAGCAATTCGACAAGATCGAAGACTCCGTCAACTTCGCCTACCGCCGCATCCCCGTCCTTGAACGCTCGGGCGTGAAGCGCGTGATCCACGGCCCCTTCACCTTCGCGCCTGACGGCAACCCCCTCATCGGCCCTGTCCCCGGCCTGCGCAACTACTGGAGCGCCTGCGCCGTCATGGCAGGCTTCAGCCAAGGCGGCGGCATGGGCCTAGCCTTGGCGCAATGGATGATCCACGGCGAGGTCGAACGCGACCCGCGCGGCTTCGACGTCGCCCGCTTCGGCAACTGGACTTCGCCGGGCTATACCGTGCCCAAGGTCATCGAGAACTACCAGATGCGCTTCTCGGTCGGCTACCCGAACGAGGAACGCCCGGCGGCCCGCCCCTTCCGCACCACGCCGATGTATGACGTGAACGACAAGTTGGGTGCCGTCTGGGGCCAGCAATACGGGCTGGAAGTGCCGAATTACTACGCCCTGCCCGGCGAACCGCGCTATGAAGAACCCACCTTCAAACGCTCCAACGCGTGGGAAGCGACCCGTCAGGAAGTCCACGCCGTCCGCGAGGGCGTCGGCATCAACGAGCTGCAGAACTTCGGCAAATATTCTGTCACCGGCCCCAACGCCCGCCAATGGCTCGACAAGATCATGGCCGGCCGCATCCCCAAACCCGGCCGCCTGAGCCTCACCCCGATGCTCGCCCATTCCGGCAAGATCATCGGTGACTTCACCGTGTCCTGCCTCTCGGAAACCGAATTCCAGCTGACCGCAAGTTACGGCGCGCAAGGCTGGCACTCCCGCTGGTTCGAGCAGAACGCCATGGACGGCGTGCGCGTCGACAACATCTCCGACTCGCGCTCTGGCTTCCAGATCGCCGGCCCCAAAGCCCGCGAACTCCTGTCCCGCGTGACCCGCTCCGATGTCTCCGCCGAGGCCTTCAAGTTCATGGACGTCAGACGGATGACCGTCGGCATGGCCAACTGCATCGTCCAGCGCGTCAGCTACACCGCCGACCTCGGCTATGAAATCTTCTGCGACCACATGTCCGTCCGCCAAGTCTGGGACACCCTGAACGGCCACGGCCAAGACCTCGGCCTCCGCCCCTTCGGCATGCGCGCCATGATGTCGCTGCGCTTGGACAAATGGTTCGGCTCCTGGGGCCGCGAGTTTTCGCCTGACTACACCCCGGCCGAAACCGGTCTCGAAAAATTCATCGCCTGGAACAAACCCACCGACTGGATCGGCAAAGCCGCCGCCACCGCTGAAAAGGCCAAAGGCCCGACCCGTAAACTCGTCCCGATCATCGTCGATGTATCCGACGCCGACGTGGTGGCATGGGAGCCGATCTGGCTTGACGGCTACGTGGTCGGCTGGTGCAC
>CANGHD010000289.1 GCA_947453525.1 Paracoccaceae bacterium
CGGCCGATCTGGGCGAGAGAGGCGATAAGCTCGGTCATGGGGCGGCCTTTGGCTGTCGGATAAACGTCGGGTTTGCGTATGGCATCCGTATGGCATCTGTACCGACACGCGGGACGCAGGGTTAACGGGGCGTAAACAATTTCCGGCCCGTGGGAAAGGGTAGGATGGGCCGTCGGCCCATGCCGGTTTTTTTAAACTTCCGAGCGGGCGCGGTTACAGCTTCAGCGCGGGGATGATCTGCTTCTTGCGGCTGAGGATGCCGGGCAGCACCACCGTGTCGCCGGTGACTTTGATGCCGAACGAGGCTTCGGCCAGGTGGCGGACGAAGTCGTTCGGGATCAGCAGCGTCGCCTCTTCCTTCAGGATGTCGATGACGAACAGCAGCACCTGATCGGCGCCGTCTTCTTTCGCCACATCCGCCATCGAGGCCATCAGCGAGGCCTTGCGGTCCAGCACCACCTTGGGCGCGGTCGTCTCCAGCACCGATATGCGGAGTTCCGTGCCTGCGACGGTGTATTCCTTGCTGTCCAACCGCAGCAGCACCGCGTCCGAGAAGGCCGAGATGTCGGACTTCGCCTCGAACAGTTGTGTCGCAAGGTCGTGGATCGAGACACCCAGATCAGCCGCCAGTTCCTGCGCCACGTCGCGGTCGTGGTCGGTGGTCGTGGGGGAGCGGAACTCCAGCGTGTCGGACAGGATGCAGGACAGCATGGCGCCCTTGATGGCGCGCGGCGCCTTGGCGATGTCATGGCCGATCAGGTCAAACAGGATGGTCGCGGTGCAGGCCAGCGGGCGGATGGTGATGTCGATGGGGGTGCGGGTCTTGAGGCCGCCGACCAGCATGTGATGGTCGATGATCCCCACCAACTTCGCCTCGTTGATCGAGGGCGGCAGTTCGGCGGGGTTGTTGGTGTCGACGATGAATACGGTGTCCTCCGCCGAGACATCCGCGATGATCTCGGGTTTGGGCAGGTCCCAGTGGGTCAGAACGAAAGCCGCTTCGGTGTTGGGTTCGCCCAAGAGATACGGCTTCGCCGGGGTGCTTCTGACCTCGGACAGATACCAGGCCCAGATGATCGGCGAGCCGGTGGAATCGGTGTCGGGGGATTTGTGGCCGAAAACCTTGATGGTCATGCTGATGCCCTTTGAACTGCGGAATTTGGTCCGGGTTATAGGAGTGGCTGCGGGTTTTGTCACGGGGTTGGGTGCCGCGTTGCGGCATCAGCGTCGATAGGCGCGGGCGATGTGCCATGTCACGGCGGCCAGCACCACGGCGGCGCCGATCATCGTCGGCAGGGTCGGGGTTTCGGCAAACACCAGCCAGACCCAGACCGGGGCCAGCGAGGCCTCCATCGCACCCAGAAGCGCGGTTTCGATCGGCGGGATCTTCGCCGATCCCAGCAGGAAAAGTGCAAAGCCGAGCGAGGAGTTGATCAGGCCGAAGCCTGCCAGCAGCACAAGCTGGCCGGGGACGGGGAGGGTATGACTTGCGAAAGGCAGAGAGATCAGGATGCCCATGATGGAGGAGGCGGTGCCGGCGGGCAGGGTCGGGATCTCGGGGTGTTTGCGGGCGACGACCATCATCAGCGCCATTGTCCCGGTCATGACCAGCGCAAGAAGGTCGCCCGTCCCCGTGCCGTCGCCACCAAGGCCGACCATGATCACCGCCCCGCAAAAGGCCGCCGAACTGGCGATCAGCGCATCGCGGGACGGTCTTTCCCGCATCATCAGCCAGCCCAGACCCGCCGTCATGAAGGGCACGGTGGCGTAGATGATCGCCACATGGGCAACCGAGGTCAGCCGCAAAGCCGTGATGTAGCAGAGCATTCCCACGCCGGACAGCAGAGCGTAGGCCCAACCGGCGCGGCCCAGCGTCAGAAAGGACCGCAGGCTGGCGCTGCCGTCCCGCCAGATCATGACCGCCAGAAGGCCCAGGGTGCCGAACATCCCGCGCCAGACGAGAACGGTGAAGACATCCGCATGGATCGACCGGGTGAAGAGACCCGCCGTGCTCCACGCGAGGGTGGAGGTGAAGACGAGGATCAGGCCGGTGCGGTGGTCTGGGCCGAGGGTGGGGCGGGGCAGGGCCATGAGGCTCCGTGGGCTTGGGTCTGCCATGATATGGCCTGCGCTTGGTAACAGGCCTGCGGCGGTGTCACGGCGTCAAAGGCGACAGGCGCCAGCCGCTTTGGGCCAGAAGAGTCAGAACGCCGGCCTCTCCGGGCAAATGCAGCGCCCCGAAGGCGGCAAGGACGGGGCCTTTGGCGGCCGCGGCCTCGAGCACGGGAATCCAGGAGGCGTTGCGGGAGGAGATCATGGCGCGGTCGACGAGGGCCATTTCTGCGGCGGCGCGGTCCGGGGTCATGCCGGGCAGGCTGGCGGTTTGCAGGGCGGTGAACTCCCAGAACAGGCGGCTTTCGCCGGAGAAGTAGCTGTCGGACAGGGTGGTGGCCATGTCGTCGGATTGGGCGTCGATGGCCACGGTCTGCATCAGCATCTCAAGCTGCTGGTCGGGCGGGATTTGTCCGAAGATCGACAGGATGGCGTCGGCCGGTTCCAAAGCCTTGATCGGAATGCCCTTGGCCTGCGCCATGGCGATGAGTTGCTTGTCGAGGCCCTCGGTGTTGGTTGGGGTCATGGGGAACATGCAGGCGGGCATTCCCAGCATCGAGGCCACGAGCCAGGGCTGCATCTTGGCGGCCATGGCGGGCAACATGCCCCGCGCTTTCAGCGCGGCCGCGAGGCTGTCCCAGTCCTCGGGCGCAAGCTGTTCTGGCAGGGTGGGGCCTTTGGTCAGCAGCATCAGGCTGGGGTCTTTGGCGATCTTGGCCTTGAGGGCTTCTTCCTCCAGCGGGCCGGCTTCGACCAGAAGGGTGGTGCTGGCGGCCAGGCGGGGGGTGAGAAGCGCAAGGATCGGGGCAAAGCGCGGGTCATTCAGGTGATAGGTGCCGGCAAGGATGATCTCGTGCCCGTCCTTGCTGGCCTGCCAGAGGTTGCCATGGGCAAAGGGCACCTCGGCCTTGGCCTTCAGCGCCGCCAGATCGGCGGGGGGCAGGGCCGTGATGAGGTTCTGGCCGTGGCAGGGTTCAGCACCGGCTTGAACGGCGGCGGGCATGGCGAGGAGAAAGGCAAGAGTGGCCAGATAGCGCATGGGAGTCCTTGGGTTTGGTGAGCCGCGGCGCCAGCAACGGGGTTGGGTTACAAGATCAGATCGTTCGCTGCCAGAACAGTTCCCACATGCAGGAACA
>CANGHD010000290.1 GCA_947453525.1 Paracoccaceae bacterium
ACCCCCGTAACTTGCCCGCAACATTCTGTATCATATAAACCGTGCGCTGATCGTTCGACATGACCTTAGCGGCCGAATGTCGGGGCTCTGCCAGACCTTCTATCCCACAGATTGACAGTTTCCCAAAACGCAGGAAACCTTGCATCCGTCTTCATTATTGCTTATCTTGAAGACAGATGCGCGAGTGGAGGTCATAATGTCCCCGACAACGACGATGACAGTGCGGATCAGTGGCGCTTTGAGCGAGTTTGTCGCCTCGAATGTCGGCGAGAATGGGGCCTATGAGAACATCAGCGAATACGTTCGCGACCTGATCCGGCGTGACAAGGAGCGGATCGAGCGTGAATCGTTCGACCGGCTGAAGGCAGAACTGACCCGCTCCTTCGCCGCTCCCGAGGACAGCTACCGCCCGTTGACCGCCGCGGACGTGATCTCCCGGAACCGGGGTTGACGAAATGTCGGTGCGCGTTCAGGAGACCGCATCGCTGCGGCTTGACGAGATTTATCGCCACACCCGCGACCGTTGGGGTGCCGATCAGGCGGACCGCAACATCACCGATCTTTGCTCGGCCTTCGACCAGATCGAAGGTCATGGCGTGGCATCCCGACCGATCCCGGCAGAATTTGGCATCGAAGGCTTCTATTTTCGGCATGCGCGTCATTTCGTCTATTGGCGACGGCTGTCGAACGACGACATCGGCATCGTAGCGATCCTACATGAGCGCATGCATCAGACGGATCGGTTCCGGGATGATCTGTCGGGCGAATAAAGGCAGGGAACGCTTCGCGCAAAGGCTCTTTTCGGCGCGACGGCTTGCGTGGTCGTGGCGCTCCCGTGACGAACTTGTCCCATCTTGCTTGCTTCCAGTCCTGCAAAAAAGATCGCACCATCAAACCGTGGCATCTAACACCTAAGCACCAAAATTGGTTGCGCACAGCCGCTTTTGTCGGCTCGGGTGGTCGTCCTGAGACAGGCATTAGGGCGAGTTTGACTGAGACCTGCGAGCCGTCAGATTATCTTGTATGACGCTGTCCCTATTCCTGCCGCGCCACTGCCACTAGGGAGGCAACCATATGGGCGACCAGCGGCTCCTTTTGCAAAGGCGGCGGCCGTCTAGGATCTGCGCCGACGATCCCCCACAGCGGCGAGGCGCCATCGAAGCGGTCGATCTCATCCGGGGCGGTTCCAAGCCGGGGCAGTGCGATCAGCCCTTCGGTCAGGCCGTCCAGCAGGGTCGTCTCGAAAAGGCCGGCATGATCGGGGGGAAATCCACGCGCATCGGTGCGGTTGACAGCGAAGGCCTTGACGCGCGGCAGGGCGCTGAGGGCGTTCCATGCGGCGGACAGTTCGTCGATCATCTGCAACTGTTCACCGGCGAAATGGCCCGAGAACAGGACGACCTCCGCCACGCCCATCTGGCCGAGCCGCTTCAGGGTCTGCATCAACAGCGACTCGATCTCCATCCGGTCGGGCATCATCACGGTCCACGGGAAGCCACCGTGCCCGCCGCCAGTGCCATAGTAAAGCACCGGCCAGACCAACCCGCCGGTTTCTTCGGCGGCCAGCAGGCACAGAGCCTGCGCGGTCAAGGCGTCGAGGCCGACCGGCAGGTGGTGGCAATGCCACTCGATCGTGCCAAGCGGCAAGTAGATCAGCGAGCGTTCCGCCAAGGCAGCCTCGATCTGATGGGGGCGAAGACGTTCGATCTGTTTCATCGGTAGAAATTCCTGACCCAGGAGTGATTTGGCATCTTGGCCAGCAGGTCGGACGGAAAGGCGGCGCCGTCGCTGTAGCGGATGTTCATGTCGACCTCCTCGGGCGTCTTCATGCCGGGGATCAGCACCGACACCGCGTCATGCGCCAGAACATAGCGCATCGCAGCCTCGGCGAGGGAGGGATAGTAGGGGGCGATGTCGGCTTTCAGGGCGGCAACGCGGGCGAGGGTCTCGGCAAAGCGGTCGCCCCGGAACATCTGGTGCGGCTGCGAGCCCGGCTCAAAACCGCCATAGCTGTCTTCGGTCCAGTGGCCGATCAGCGAGCCGGAATCCAAAGGCACCCGGGCGATGATCGCGGTGCCGCCCGCCTTGGCCGCCGGAAACAGCGTATCACGGGGCGGCTGTTCGAACAGGTTGAAGATTACCTGTTCGGACACCACCAACCCCAGACGCGCCAGCGCAACGCCCTCCTCCGGGTGGTTGTCGCGCAGGGAAACGCCGATCTGGTCGATCTTGCCTTCGGCCCGCAGGTCGTTCAGCGTCTCCAGCCAATCCAATTCGCGGTGGCCCTGCGGCCCCCAGGAATGCAACTGGAACAGGTCCAACCGTTCCACCCCCAAGCGGCGCAGCGAGGCTTCGACATTGGCGCGCAGGTGCCATTCCGGAAAGCGGCCACGGACTTGCGGGGCTGCGTCGTCTGGGCTCGGCCAGACGGTCGGCTGTGCCTTGGTGGCGACATAGACCTTGCTGCCGGTCCATTGCCGCAGCGCCTGACCGATCACGCTTTCCGAATGGCCCGCGCCGTACAGTTCCGCGGTGTCGACGAAGTTGATGCCCTTCTCAAACGCGTGCAGCAGCGTGCGGATCGAATCCGCATCATCGACGCGGCCCCATTGCCCGCCGATCTGCCAGCCGCCAAAGCCGATTTCCGACACCTGCCAGCCCGTCCGCCCGAACGACCGATACCGCATGACGCCACTCCCCTGTCTTTTGCCGTCCATAAGGGCTGCCGCGCGCAGAGCATAGCACGAGACTGATGGGAAGCCATCAGTTGGGCAAGGTCTCGGGCACGGCATCGGGAAGGTTCTGCGGCCCATAAAGCACAATCGGCACGGTGGAGGCATAGGGCGGCGTCGAGGCACTCGCCGCGTCGAAGCCGAAATGATCCATCAGGACTTCAAGGGCGAATTGCGCTTGCAGTTCGGGGCTTTGGTCGATGGCCAGGGTCATCAGGCCATCCTTCAGGCTGGCATAGGTGAAGGCCGTCAACTCATGCCCGATGAACAAGGGGCGCTGCGGCAACAGGTCCGCCTTGATCGCCGCCACAACGCCCCGGTTGCCAGCGCCGACGTTGTAGATGGCCACCGTTTCGGGATGGCGACGAATGGCATCTTTCAGGCGGGCTTCCGAGCGGATGGCATCATCGCCGCCCTCCACCACCTCGGCGACCGTCAAGGGTGAGGCGGCAAGCTGGTCCTTCAGCCCATGCACCCGCTCGGCATGCGATTGAAAACCAAGGTGGTTGCA
>CANGHD010000291.1 GCA_947453525.1 Paracoccaceae bacterium
CCCCGCTGCGGTCCTGCCGCAGGTTTGCCACCAGCCACCAGCCAAAGGCCAGCATGGCGGTGACCCCGGCGATGATGCCAAGGACCGAGCCCGCCATGTCGCCCGCCGCTTCGATGTTGCCGGCAAAGCCGTAGCCCAGCCCGCAGTACAGGCCGACCCAGACCGCCTCGCCCAGCACGCCCCAGATCGTGAAGGCGGTCCAGGGATAGCCCATGGCTCCGGCGGCGAAATTGGCCCAGGGGCCGACCGGCGTGATCAGCCAGCGGGTGAAGAAGATGCCCACCGCCCCGCGCCTTTCCATTTGGCTGAGGGCGCGCAGTACCAGCTTTTCGCGGGCCGGCGTGGCCGACAGGCGTGCCAGCAAGGGATGCCCGCCCCGGACGCCGATCTGATAGCCCACCTGATCGCCGATCACCGCACCGCCCAGGGCCGCCGCAATCACCTCCCACAGCACCAGATCGCCCGAGGCGGCAAAGCCGCCAGCCGTCAGCATCAGGACCGAGCACGGCACTGGAAGCGCAAGGCAGGCCAGGAAGGTGACGGAAGCCAGCAGCCAAAGCCCATAGGTCGGCACAAGCGCAAGAAGCCAGTCGGTCATGGCTTGGGGCCCGGCTTGCGCAAGGCGGCCACGGCGTCTTCGACGAGCTTGATGATCTCGGCCTCTGTCACGCCGCGTTGGCGCGCGATGGCGCGGATGGTCAGAGGATGGCCCTTGACCGGCGGCGGCAGACCGGCGGCGGCGTCGATGTCCTTGGTGTAAAGATGCCATGACTTCGCGACATAGCCGATCGTCATCCAGGATTTCACCGGTTCGTGGAAATGCGCCGGATCGCTCCAGTGGATCGCCGACAGGACGATGCGCACCACAAAGAACAGAGTGACCGCCGCCGCCAACACAAAACCGCTCAACGCCTTAGGATGCAAGCGCCATAACATGCGGACGTCCCGGACCCTCATCGCAGCTCTTTTATCCCCCGGGCCAATCCTGCCAAGGTCAAAGGCACCATGTTTCCTTCGAAGATTGTCCGGATCATCGCGGTGGACCGGCTATAGCCCCATTGGTCTTCGGGCACCGGGTTGATCCACAGGTGGCGCGGCCACTGGTGACAGGCCCGCTCCAGCCAGACCCGGCCCGGTTCCGGGTTCCAATGCTCAACCGAGCCGCCGAGCGCGTCGATCTCATAGGGGCTCATGGCGGCGTCGCCGACAAAGATGGCGCGGTAGTCGGGGCCAAAGCGGCGCAACGTGTCCCATGTGGGCGTGCGCTGGGTCAAGCGGCGGGTGTTGTCTGTCCAGAGGTCCTCATAAAGACAATTGTGGAAGTAGAAGAACGACAGCTGGCGGAACTCCGCCTTGGCGGCGGCAAACAGCGCCTGTGCGGCCAGCACATGGCCGTCCATCGATCCGCCGACGTCGAGGAACAGCAGAACCTTGATGGCATTGCGCCGCTCGGGCCGTTCCTGCACATCCAGCCAGCCTTGTCGCGCGGTGGCGTTAATCGTGGCATCAAGGTCGAAGGTCGAGGCCCCCTCCCGCGCCCAGCGGCGCAGCGCCCGCAAGGCCAGCTTCAGGGTGCGCGGGCCGATCTCGGCATCGTCATCCAGATTGCGGAACTCGCGCTTTTCCCACACCTTGAGCGCGCGCTTGTGGGTGCTTTCCCCCCCGATCCGGATGCCCTCCGGGTTGTATCCGGAATTGCCGAAGGGCGACGTGCCGCCGGTGCCCACCCATTTGGTGCCGCCCTGATGCCGGCCCTTCTGCTCCTCCAGCCTTTGCCGCAGCGTCTCCATCAGCGTGTCGAGCCCGCCAAGGGCCTGCACCGCCGCGCGCTCCTCTTCAGACAGATGCCGGGTCAGGTTCGCGGTCAGCCAGTCCGCGGGAAGGTTCAGCGCCTCCAGCACAGCCTCGGGCGTGATCGCCTCCAGCCCGGCGAAGCTCTCGGCAAAAGCGCGATCGAAGCGGTCAAAGAACCGCTCGTCCTTGACCAGCGACAGCCGGGCAAGGTGGTAGAACCCGGTCGGGTCATGCGTCACAAGGCCGCTGTCCACGGCCGCCAGAAACACCAGATATTCCGACAAACTCACCGGCACGCCCGTCTTCCGTAGGCACAGGAAGAAGGGCTGAAACATCTCAGTGCGTCAGCCGGTCGATCAGGATCGAGGCCAGAACCGCCACCAGCCCAAGCCCGATGGCATAGACGGCACCATACTGCGCCATATCCAGCCGCCGCCCGCCCCGCTTGCGGGCCGTCCAGGCGCCCCAGACAGCGCCAAGTATCATTGCTGGCAGCCAGATCATCTTGAATTCCCTTGCCTTGCGCCGGGTCCACCCCGGTCTTGCCCTGCGTCAGAACCGGTCAGACCGCCTCTGTTCACCTGTGCCGCAGCCTTATCCTGCGCCGTCCCGCCTATCAAGACAGGGCACGCCAACGTTACCCGCAGGGCCCCCGCCCTTGCCCACCCCATCGCTGCCATCTGCCCCCCGCACCCCTCATTTTCTCCTTTGGACATACTCCACAGGGAGGTCCGGAGGGGTGTGAAACCCCTGCCGCCTTGATGCAGCAAACCAGCACTACCGCTCGCGCCGCGCCATGAAGGCCAGCTTCTCGAACAGTTGCACATCCTGTTCGTTCTTCAGCAAAGCGCCATAAAGCTTCGGCAGGTTGGTCCGGGCATCGCGCTTCAGATCTTCCGGCGCCAGATCCTCGGCCAGCAGCAGCTTCAGCCAGTCCAGCACTTCCGAGGTCGAGGGCTTCTTCTTCAACCCCGGCGCTTCGCGGATCTCGAAGAACTGGGTCAGCGCCGCTGCCAGCAGGCTTTCCTTCAGGCCGGGGAAATGCAGGCGGACGATGGCGGCAAGGCCTTCGGGCGAGGGGAAGCGTATGAAGTGGAAGAAGCAGCGGCGCAGGAAGGCGTCGGGCAGTTCCTTTTCGTTGTTCGAGGTGATGATCACCACCGGGCGGTGCGTGGCGCGGATGGTCTGGCCGGTCTCGTAGACATGGAACTCCATCCGGTCGAGTTCCTGCAGCAGGTCATTGGGAAACTCGATGTCGGCCTTGTCGATCTCATCAATCAGCAGCACCACGCGGGCGGGGGCGGTGAAGGCGGTCCAAAGCTTGCCGGGCTTGACGTAGTTGGCCACATCGTGCACGCGGGCCTCGCCCAACTGGCCGTCGCGCAGGCGGGCCACGGCGTCGTATTCGTAGAGACCCTGCTGCGCTTTGGTGGTGGATTTGACGTGCC
>CANGHD010000292.1 GCA_947453525.1 Paracoccaceae bacterium
GCAACGTGTGCGGGAAGAGGCTTTGGCCGCCCTGCGCCAAGAGCCCGCCTTGGGCGGACTGATCCATTCCAGCCTGCTGCACCACACCAGTCTGGACCGGGCTTTGGCCTATGGCTTTGCGCAAAAGCTGGCTTCCAGCGACATGGGTGAGCAGGTTCTGCGCGAGATCGCCGATCTCGCCTATGCGCAGGACCCCGAACTGGGGCAAGCGGCTCGGTCCGACATGATGGCCGTCTACGACCGCGACCCGGCCTGCCATCGCTTCATCGAGCCGATCCTGTTTTTCAAGGGCTTCCACGCCATTCAGGCTTACCGGATCGGCCATTGGCTCTGGACCCATGGCCGCAAGGATATGGCCTATTTCGTGCAGATGCGGGTGTCCGAGGTCTTCTCGGTCGACATCCACCCCGCCGCCCGGATCGGCAAAGGCATCATGATCGACCACGCGCATTCCATCGTGATCGGTGAGACGGCGGTGGTCGGCGACAATGTGTCGATGCTGCATTCGGTGACGCTGGGCGGTACCGGGAAAGAGGATGGCGACCGGCACCCCAAGATCGGCAATGGCGTGCTGATCGGGGCAGGGGCCAAGGTTCTGGGCAATATCAACGTCGGCTACTGCAGCCGAATCGCCGCCGGGTCCGTGGTGCTGCATGACGTGCCGCACAACACGACCGTGGCAGGGGTTCCGGCCAAGGTGATCGGTGAAGCCGGCTGTTCGCAGCCCTCCATCACCATGGACCAGTTGATCTCTGGCGAAATCTGACAAGGCTGAAACACAAAACGGCCGGAGCGTCTGCTCCGGCCGTTCTTTCGTGTCTGCCGTCCGGCGCACCGTAGGGTGGGGTTCAACCCCACCCTACCTGTCCGCTCAAGCCTCAGGCCAGCATCGCCATCGGATTTTCCAGATTTTCGACGATGGCCTTCAAGAACTCCGCCCCCAAAGCCCCGTCGATCACCCGGTGATCCACCGACAACGTCACCGACATCACCGTCGCCACGCCAATCGTGCCATCCTTCAGCACGACCGGCTTCTTGATCCCAGCCCCCACGGCCAAGATCGACCCATGCGGCGGGTTGATCACGGCGTCGAAATTCTCGACGCCCATCATGCCAAGGTTAGAGATGGCAAAGCTGCCGCCCTGATATTCGTTCGGCGCCAGTTTCTTGGACTTCGCCCGCGCCGCCAAGTCCTTCATCTCAGCCGACAAAGCGGACAGCGTCTTCATGTCGGCATCGCGCAGCACTGGCGTGAACAGTCCGCCCTCGATCGCCACCGCCACCGCGACATCCGAGGGCTTCAGCTTCAGAATACGATCTCCGGCCCAGACCGCATTGGCATTGGGAACCGCCTGCAAGGCATTGGCACAGGCCTTGATGATGAAGTCGTTGACGCTGAGCTTGACGCCCCGGCTTTCCAGCCCCTTGTTCAACTGTTCCCGGAAGCCCATCAGCGCATCCAGCCTGATCTCGCGGCGCAGATAGAAATGCGGGATGGTCTGCTTGGCTTCGGTCAACCGCGCCGCAATCGTGCGGCGCATGCCGTCAAGCGGCACTTCGGTATAAGCGCGGTCTGCGTACATCTTCATCACGGTTTCGGCCGACATGCCCGTGGGCATCCCGACCTTCGCCGCAGGCGCCGCCGTCGCAGCAACCGGGGCAGGGGCCGGAGCCACGGGCGCAGCCGCCACGACCGGAACCGCCTTCGCCCCCTCGACATCCGCCTTCACGATGCGACCATGCGGACCCGAGCCTGCGACCTTGGTGAGATCAAGCCCCTTCTCCGCCGCCAACCGACGTGCCAAAGGCGAGGCAAAAACCCGCGCCCCTTCGGCCTTCACTGCAACCGGCGCGGCCGCTGCGGTAATTGGGAACTGGCTCGCCGCCGCCGCCACCGGCGCGGCAGCGACAGGTGCCGGAGCAGCAACCTTCGGCGCTGCCGAGACGCTCTCGCCATCCTCGACAATCACCGCAATCGGCGTGTTCACCTTCACGCCTGCCGTGCCTTCTGCGACCAGCAGCTTGCCTACGGTCCCTTCATCGACCGCCTCAAACTCCATCGTCGCCTTGTCGGTCTCGATCTCGGCGATGATCTGGCCAGACTTGACCTTGTCGCCTTCTTTCACCAGCCACTTCGCCAGCGTGCCCTCCTCCATCGTCGGAGACAGCGCGGGCATCAGGATTTCAACAGCCATAATGCACCCTCAGCGATAGCAGACGGATTTTACAGCGGCGACCACTTCGGCGGTCGTCACCAGAGCAAGCTTCTCAAGATTGGCCGCATAGGGCATCGGCACGTCCTTGCCCGTACAGGTCACCACCGGAGCGTCCAGATAATCAAACGCCCGCTGCATGATCGTGCTGGCCAGATGGTCGCCAATCGAGCCGACCGGGAAGCCTTCCTCGACCGTCACACACCGGTTGGTCTTCATGACCGAGGCCAGAACCGTGTCATAGTCCAAGGGCCGCAGCGTGCGCAGGTCGATCACCTCGGCACTGATCCCGTCTTTCGCAAGCAGATCAGCGGCTTCCAAGGCATACTTCATCCCGATCCCGAAGGAGACGATGGTGACGTCCTTGCCCTCGCGCCAGATGCGAGCCTTGCCGAACGGAATGGTGAAATCCGGCAGATCGGGCACGTCGAAGGACTGCCCATACAGGATTTCATTCTCCAAGAAGACCACCGGGTTGCGGTCGCGGATCGCCGTCTTCAACAGCCCCTTCGCATCGGCTGCCGAGTAAGGCATCACCACCTTCAAGCCCGGAATAGCCGCATACCACGCCGCGTAGTCCTGCGAGTGCTGCGCTCCAACCCGCGCTGCCGCGCCATTCGTCCCACGGAACACGATCGGCGCTCCCATCTGCCCGCCCGACATGTAGTTCGTCTTGGCCGCCGAGTTCAGGATATGGTCAATCGCCTGCATGGCGAAGTTCCAGGTCATGAACTCCACAATCGGGTTCAAACCACCCCAGGCCGCCCCCACCGCAATCCCGGTGAAGCCCATCTCGGTGATCGGCGTATCGACCACCCGCTTCGGCCCGAACTCGTCCAGCAGACCTTGGGAGATCTTGTAAGCACCCTGATACTCGCCCACTTCCTCGCCCATCAGCATGACGGTCGGATTGGCGCGCATCTCTTCGGCCATCGCCTCGCGCAGGGCTTCCCGCACGGTCATCGTCTTCATCGGCGTGCCATCCGCCCAATCGGCCGAGGCCTTGGACACCACCGCGACC
>CANGHD010000293.1 GCA_947453525.1 Paracoccaceae bacterium
ATCAGCCCAGCCCGCGTCGATTTCAGGAACCATGACGTCAGCGGGATCATCAGAATGGCAAAGTACACAATCGGCGAATGCCCGAAGAACAGCCGCCACACCGGGTCTTTCGCCAGCCAGTCCGGAAACACCGACAGAAACGGCACAATGATCCGCCCGGTGAACGACAGCCCCAACAGCGAGGACAACCCCGTGCCAAAGATCGTCAAGGCCAGTCCGGTCGCCACCTGATTGGAATTGAGCTGCAACACCAGCACGGCAAACAGCATCGACGCCGCCGCCCCGCCCGCTGCCGCCCCCAGAACCCCAAGCCACGGGTTGAAGGTGAACACTGTCACCCCAAAGCCGGAAATGGCCCCCACCAGCATCATCCCCTCGACCCCAAGGTTCAGCACGCCCGACTTCTCGACCACCAGTTCCCCAAGCCCTGCCAGCAGGATCGGCGTGGTCAGCCCCACCACCGTGATGATCGCCGCAATGATGAAATCCAGGCTCATTCACGCCACCGCCTTAGCCGAAGGGATGATCCTGACGCGGTAGCGCACCAGAATGTCACTCGCCAGAATGAAGAACAGCATCATCGCCTGAAAGATGCCCGCCGTTGAGTTCGGGATATGGACCGAGGTCTGCGCCATCTGCCCGCCGACATAAGTCACCGCCAGCACGATCCCGGCAATCAGGCAGCCAATCGGATTGAGCCTGCCCAGAAACGCCACGATGATCGCCGTGAACCCATAGCCCGACGGAAACCCAAGGTCGATCTTGTGCAACACGCCCGTGAACTCCAGCGACCCCGCCAGCCCCGCCATCGCCCCGCCAATGATCAGCGTCGCCCAAATCGTCCGCCGGCTGTCAAACCCGCCATGCCTCGCTGCGGTGGGCGAGGAGCCCACAACCCGCACCTGATAGCCAAACTCGCTCCGCGCCATGATCACCCAGAATACAAACGGCAGCACCAAAGCCACCAGCACCCCCAGATGCACGGTAGACCCCGGCCAGACCGGCAGCGTCTGGCTGTCAATCAGCGGTGCCGTTGCCGGAAAATTCCGCCCGTTCGGGTCTTTCCACGGCCCGCCCACCAGATAGCCCAGCACCTGCAAGGCCACATAGGTCAGCATCAGGCTCGATAGGATCTCATTCACATTATACCGCGTCCGCAGCACCGCCGGCACCGCCGCCCAAGCCCCGCCGCCAATCATCCCCGCCAGCACCATCAGCAGAATGACGAAAAACCCGCCCGATGCCCCAAACGCAATCCCCACGCCCGCCGAACACAAGGCGCCAATAACATACTGCCCCTCCGCCCCGATGTTCCAGACCTGCGCCCGGTTCCCCATCGACAGCCCCAAGGCGATGATGATCAGCGGAGCCGCCTTCAACGCCACATCCTGCCACTTGTAGCTGGCGAGCAAGGGCGACAGGAAGATGTCCACCACCGCCTTGAAGCCCTTGATCCCGATCAGATCGAACACCACGATCCCGATCAGCATCGTCAACAGCACCGAGGCCACCGGCGTGATCACCAGCATCGCCATGCTCGGCTCGCGCCGCTTTTCCAGCTTAATGCGCATGGGCCACCTCTCCGGTCTCGCCGTGTATGCCGCCCATCAACAGGCCAATCTCGTCAATCTTCGCCTCTGACACCTTCATCGGCTTGGACAACCGCCCGCCGTTGATCACCGCCAGAGTGTCACACAGCGACAAAAGCTCATCCAGGTCCTGCGAAATCACCACAATCGCCGACCCCGTCGCCGCCAGATCCACCAGCGCCTGATGGATCGCCGCCGCAGCCCCCGCATCCACACCCCATGTCGGCTGGCTCACCACCAGCACGGAAGGCTTCTGCAAAATCTCCCGCCCCATGATGTACTTCTGCAAATTCCCGCCCGACAGGCTCTCGGCCATAGCCCCCGGCCCGGTGGCCTTCACCGCAAAAGCCTCGATCACTTCCCCCGCATAGGTCCGCGCCGCTTTCGGATCAATCAACCCCGCCCGCACCATGCCCAACCGGTCCCGCGCCGTCAAAATCGCATTGTCGGCCAAGGAAAAGATCGGCACCGCCGCATGCCCATTCCGCTCTTCGGGCACCGAGGCGACACCTTGCCCCCGCCGCGCCCGCGCATGCATCTGCCCGACCTGCACGCCATCCACCGTCACGGAAGCATGGTCCAGATTGGGCTCCTCGCCTGACAAGGCCAGCAGCAAGGCATTCTGCCCATTGCCCGCCACGCCCGCGATCCCGAAAATCTCCCCAGCCCGCACAGTAAAGGAAATATCCTTCAACGCCGTCCCAAACGGCCCATCCGCCGCGAGGCTCAGGCGCTGAACCTTCAACTTCTCCGCCCCGAAGCCGCGCGAAGCGCCGCGCTGGATATCCTTCAAACTCCCGCCGATCATCTTCTCGGCCATTGATCGGCTGGTCTCCACCTTGGGATCACAAGTATCCACCAGCTTGCCACCGCGCAAAATCGTCGCGGTATCGCACAGCGCTTTGATCTCATGCAGCTTGTGAGAGATATACAGGATCGAACACCCCTCCGCCGCCAGCTTGCGCAGGACGACGAACAACTGCTCCACCTCCTGCGGCGTCAAGACGCTCGTCGGCTCATCCATGATCAGAAGCGAGGGGTTCAACAACAACGCCCGCACAATCTCGATCCGCTGCCGCTCTCCCACCGAAAGCGTAGACACAATCCGCTGCGGCTCCAGCTTCAGCCCATACTGGCTCATCACCGCCGTAATGCGCCCCTCCAACTCCCGCTGCGGAATCTTCGCATCCATCCCAAGCGCGATATTTTCCAGCACCGTCATCGCCTCGAACAGGCTGAAGTGCTGAAACACCATCCCGATCCCAAGCTTCCGCGCCGCCTTCGGATTGGCCACCGTGATCCGCTGCCCGTTCCAGCGGATTTCGCCCTCGTCCGGCTGCATGATCCCGTAGATCATCTTCACCAGCGTCGACTTCCCCGCGCCATTCTCGCCCAAGAGCGCATGGATTTCCCCCGGCCGGACCGAGAACCCAACATGGTCATTCGCCAGCACGCCCGGAAAGCGCTTGGTGATCCCCGTCAGCTGCAGGCGAGCGGTTTCAGAAGTGGCGGACATCGGCGCTCCGTTCATCTTTGCGGCCAGCAGAAGTGATGACCTTGCGCCCCTGCCTTGTATATGTCGCCAGAGTTTGAAGCAGCTTCAAAAAACTGACACAAACCCCCG
>CANGHD010000294.1 GCA_947453525.1 Paracoccaceae bacterium
GCTGGCGCGATCATCCCATGCAGGCCGCTCTTGCCCAAGCCTTCCCCGACATGCCCGTTGAGGTCGTCAACGACGCCTTTGCCTTCGCTGCCGCTGAACTGGCCGGTGCCGACACCCCTCTCAACCTCCTCATGGTCCTCCTCGCCGAAGGCGTAGGCTCCGCCCACATCGCTCAAGGCAAGCTGATCGCCGGAGCCCATGGCTTCGCCGGTGAACTCGGCCACATGCGCATCAGCCTTCGCGGCCAATCCGCCAAGTTCGAGGCCCTGGCCGGGGCCGCAGGCTTCCCGCATGTCATGGGGAAGGGCAGGGCGGTCGCCGAAGGTGTCGCCACCCTGCTGGCCACCCAGGACACAACCGAAACCCAAGACGCCCTTGCCCTTTGGGCCGAGGCTCTCGCCATGGGCCTGTCCAACGCCGCCCACCTCCTCGACCCCGACCGCATCGTGCTGGGCGGCCCGCTCTCTGCGCTTTACCCACTGGTCGCAGCGCAAGTCGAAGCCCACCTCAAGGCCCTCATGCTGGAAGGCCACGCCCGCCCGACCCTGCACCTCGCCCGCTACGGCGCCGAAGGGGCGGCCATCGGCGCCGCCGCCCGCCTGCGCGAACGCCTGTTCACCTTGCCTGATCTGGAGGACACTGCGCTTGCCAAAACCGCCTGACACCTTCCCCCTCAGGCAATCCCATGTCAGACAGGCACCAGCCCATTCCCGCGAACCCGCATAAGGACCGCCCCCATGCCCAGCAAACTTGACCAGCTTCGCCAGATGACCGTCGTCGTGGCCGACACCGGCGACCTTGACGCCGTCCGCCGCCTTGCCCCGCAGGATTGCACGACCAACCCCTCGCTCGTGCTGAAAGCCATGCAGGCCCCCGCCAGCGCCGAGACCTTCGCCGAAACCGTCGCGCGCCTGAAAGGCCACGCCAACCCCCTAGCCACCATCGTGCAGGATCTGACTGTCAACCTCGGCGCGCAACTGGCCGGCATCGTGCCGGGCCGCGTCTCGACCGAGGTCGACGCCCGCCTGTCCTTCGACAAAGAGGCCTCCATCTCCAAGGCCCGCGCCCTGATCGAGGCTTACGCCAAGCTGGGTGTGGGCCGCGACCGCATCCTGATCAAGCTCGCCTCCACCTGGGAAGGCATTCAGGCCGCGCGCGAACTGGAGAAGGAAGGCATCCAGTGCAACTTGACCCTTCTCTTCTCGATGGCCCAAGCGAAAGCCTGTGCGGATGCCGGCGTGTTCCTGATCTCGCCCTTCGTCGGCCGCATCACCGACTGGTACAGCAAATCCACCGGCAAGACCTTCACCGCCGAAGAAGACCCCGGCGTCCTCTCGGTCCGCCGCATCTATGACCACTACAAGACCCACGGCATCGCCACCGTCGTCATGGGCGCGTCCTTCCGCAACCCCGGCCAGATCGAAGCCTTGGCCGGGTGCGACCGCCTGACCATCTCGCCCGACCTGATCAACAAGCTGGCCGAAGACATGGGCGATCTGCCCCGCAAGCTGACGGCCGGTGCCGCTGGTGCCTCTGCCGCGCCCACCAGTGAAGCCGATTTCCGCTGGGAGCATAACGAAGACGCCATGGCCACCGAAAAGCTGGCCGAGGGCATCCGCAACTTCAACATCGACGCCATGAAGCTTGAGGCTTTGGTCGCGGCGAAACTCTGACACCACACCGGGCGCTCCGGTGGAGCGCCCACGACCCTTGGGGACACGCATGGCAAGACCTGACGCAACCTGGCTGGACACATTGCCCAAGCCCCACCTGATCGCCGAATTTTCCCTGTGGAGCGCCGATCTGGGGGCCCTGCGTCAGGACATGGCGCGGGTCGATCCCCATGTGGATATCTACCACATCGACGTCTCGGACGGCCATTTCGTCACCGCCCTCTTGTTCTTCCCCGACCAGATCGCCAATCTGCGCAAATCCACCGCCAAGCCCTTCCACGTCCACCTGATGGTGAAAGACGAGGTCCTGCTCTCCCAGATCGACCAGTTCGCCGAGGCGGGTGCCGACCTCATCTCCGTCCACGCCGAAACCGCCCCGGCGATCCTTGACCAAGCCCTGACCCGTATTGCGTCCCTCGGCCTCAAATCCGGCCTCGTCCTGCAACTCCACACCTCTGTGGCCGAAGCCGCCCCGTGGCTGTCCCGCGTGGGCATGCTGACCCTCGTTTCCACCGCCATCGGCATCAAGGGCGTGCAGCCCGATGAAACCACCTACCTCCGCCTTGCCGAGGCCCGCAAACTGCTCGACACCCAAGCCCCCACCGTCATCCTCGCCGCCGACGGTGGCATCCGCGAACACACCGTCCCCCGCATGCGCGTCGAAGGCGCCCAGACCGTCGTCCTCGGCTCCCTCGCCTTCAACGCGCCGGACCTTGGCGCCCGCATGGCTTGGCTCGCTGATCTGAAATGACCGACCTCGCGCTGGCGATAGACCTCGGCGGCACCAACATCAGGGCGGGTCTAATCGACCCGTCCGGCACCATCGTCACGCAAGCCGAGACGCGCACAAGGGCGATGGACGGCCCTGCGATCGTCCTCGACCAGATCGCCGAAATCGCGACCCAAGTCCTGCAAGGCACCGAAGTCAAAGGCATCGGAATGTGCTCCCCCGGCCCGATCGACACGCTGAAGGGGCAGACCTTCTTCATCCAGACCCTCGCCGGTTTCGAAGGCTTCCCCCTCCGCCAAGCCCTGTCAGACCGCCTCGACCTGCCGGTGCAGGTGGAAAACGACGGCATCTCCGGCGCCGTGGCCGAGCTTTGCTTCGGCGCGGGCCGCGACTTGCAGGATTTCGTCTACGCCACCATCTCCACCGGCATCGGCGGCGGCATCGTCGTGAACGGCCGCCCGCTGCGGGGCCGTCGCGGCATGGCCGGCCACATCGGCCACATGGCCTTCCACCGCGACTGGCCACGCCACAAGGGCGGCAAACTCCCCGCGTTCGAGGACTACGGCGCTGGCCCCGCCCTCACCGCCCGCGCCATGGCCCTTGCGGCAAAGACCCCGACCTCCACGCTCCACTCCGAAATCCTCGACGCCCGCGCCGTGTACCGGGCGGCTGCCCAAGGCGACCACCTCGCCCAACGCCTCGTGCACGACGAGGCCGAACTCCTCGGCATGGGCTTCGCCAGCCTCGCCCACATCCTCTCGCCGCAAGCCATCATCCTCGGCGGCGGCATGGCGCAA
>CANGHD010000295.1 GCA_947453525.1 Paracoccaceae bacterium
TCGCCGTCCTGCCAGAAGGCGGCTGCGACCTGTGCGGCGCGGGACCGGCGCAACTCACCGGGGGCGAGGCGGTCAATGTCGGCGGGGGCGATCTTCTTCAGGACCTGATCCGCCTTGGCCCCCTCGATCCGGAACACCGCCCGGGCGTCCGACACGTTGGCGGCCAGATGGTGCTGGCCTGCCAGACTGGCGGCAAGGCTGGCGAGGGCCGCGTTCACCTCGACATAGGGCAGGATCAGCAGATATTCGTCCGGACTCATCCAACCCGCAGCCTTCTCACCCGCCGTTGCAATGCGCCGGGGATCGGGCAGGGTCAGGCCAAGGGTGCTGAACGCCTCGGCCAGACCCGGAACATCGCGCTTGGCGCGCAGCGTGATCATGCCAAGCGGGCCGATCTCGCGGATTTTCGCAAAGCCGTCGAATTGGGCATTGCCCCAAGGGGCGATGGGATCAGCCATTTTGATTGGCTCCTTCCTTGTCATAAAAGACGGGATCGACAACCTTGGCCTTGACCGGCGCGCCGCCGATCTTGGTGAACTCCACCACGTCCCCCGCCCGGCCCATGCCGCCCTTGATCAGCCCCATGGCGATGCCCTTTTTCAGCGTCGGCGAATAGTAGGTCGAGGTGACCCGGCCTTGGGTGTTGCCCTGCCCGTTCGCATTGCTGCCGGGGGCGATGATATAGGCGCCGTCTGGGATGACCGAGCCATCCAGCGTCTCGAACCCCGCCAGTTTCCAGCGGTCCGGCGAGGCCAGGAAGCTGCGCTCCTGCCCGCGCTTGCCAAGGTAGTCGGCCTTCTTCTTCGAAATCGCCCAGCCAAGGTTCAGGTCCTGCGGGATCACCGTGCCATCGGTCTCATCGCCGATCATGATGAAGCCCTTCTCGGCCCGCATGATGTGCATGGCTTCGGTGCCATAGGGCATGACGCCAAGGTCCTTGCCCGCGTCCACCAGCTTCTCCCACAAGTCGAGCCCGAAAGACGCCGGGACTGCGAGTTCGTAAGACAGTTCGCCCGAAAAGCTGATCCGGTAAGCCCGCACCGGCAGCCCGCCAAGGGTGCCATCGGCGAAGGACATGAAGGGCAGCGTTTCTGCTGAGACATCCATGCCGCCCAGCTTCTCCAGCAGCGCCCGGGATTTCGGGCCTGCGACGGCGATCTGGGCGTATTCTTCGGTGACATTGGCGACATAGACCTGCCAATCCCACCATTCGCATTGCAGCCAGTCTTCCATATGGGCGTGGATACGCTCCGCGCCCCCGGTGGTGGTGTGGCAAAGCCAACTGTCGTCCGAGAGCCGCACGACGACACCGTCATCCGACAGGAAACCGTTCTCGTTGCACATCAGACCATAGCGGCATTTGCCAATGCCAAGGGTCGACATGACATTGGTGTAAAGCATGTCAAGGAAGCGCCCCGCATCCGGCCCCTTGACGATCAGCTTGCCGAGGGTGGAGGCGTCCAGCAGCCCCACGCCATTGCGGGTGTTGAGAATCTCGCGCTCGACGCTTTGGGCATGGTTCTCGCCGCCACGGGTGTAGCAATAGGGCCTGCGCCACAGGCCGACCGGTTCGAAATAGGCTCCGTTCGCCTCATGCCAGGCGTGGATGGGCGAGCGGCGGAGCGGCTGGAAAATCTCGCCCCGCGCTTCGCCCGCCAAGGCGCCGAGGGTGACGGGCGTATAGGGCGGACGGAAGGTGGTGGTGCCGACATTCGGGATGTCTGTGTTCAAGGCTCCAGCCAGAATGGCCAGACCGTTGATGTTGCTGAGTTTGCCCTGATCCGTCGCCATGCCCAAGGTCGTGTAGCGCTTGGTGTGTTCGACGGATTCGTAACCTTCACGCGCCGCAAGCTGGACGTCCGACACCTTTACATCGTTCTGATAATCCAGCCACATCTTGGACTTGAGCTTGTAGCCAGCCCCCTGCGGCATGACCCAAACCGGCTCCAGCGCCGCTTCTTCGCGGGGTTCAGCACTCGCGGCTGTGATTGGCGCGGCCCCGGCAGCAGCAGCCCCCTGTGCTGCTGCATCGGCCAAAGCGTCGGCCGCCTTCAATGCGCCGTTGGCAGCCCCGGCAGGATAAACCATCGCCTGACCGTCATGGCTGATCGGCGGACGGATGGCATCGGGGCGGAACATGGCATGGGTCGCATCCCAATTCAGCTTGCCGCCGCAATGGCTCCAGAGGTGGACGACCGGCGACCAGCCGCCCGACATGGCGACGACGTCACAGGAGATATCCTCCAGCGCCGCACCCTCTCCGGCCTGCATGCACAGCGAGACGCCGGTGACACGCTTGCCGCCCTTGACCTTGGCGATGGCCTTGCCGGTCTCCACACGAATGCCCATGGCGCGGGCTTTGGTCGGCAGAGGGCCATTGGCTTGGGTACGGGCGTCAACGATCACAGGCACCACAAGCCCCGCCTCTTTCAGCGCAATCGCCGTGCGATAGGCATCGTCGTTGTTGGTGACCACAACGGTACGGTCGCCCGGAGACACCGCCCAGTTCGTCACATAATCCCGCACGGCAGAGGCCAGCATCACGCCGGGAATGTCGTTGCCCGCAAAGGACAGGGGCCGCTCCAGCGCACCAGTTGCCGCCACGATCCGCGTCGCCCGGATGCGCCACAGACGCTTCTTCGGGCGGCCATCGCCGTGGGTGTGGTCGGCGATCCGGTCCTCCGCCAACACATAGCCGTGGTCATAGACGCCCGCCACCATGCAGCGGGTGCGCATCGTGACAGTCGGCATCTTTTCAAGGGCTTCAACGGTGGTCTTCACCCAAGTATCGGCGGGCATCCCGTCAATCACATCGCCATCCACCGGCGCACGCCCGCCCCAGAACGACGTCTGCTCCAGCACCATGACCCGCGCCCCGCCCGAGGCCGCAGCCAGTGCAGCCTGCAGGCCAGCGATACCGCCACCGGCGACCAGCACGTCGCAGAAGGCATAGGCCTGTTCGTAGCGGTCGCCGTCCATCTCGGTCGGCGCCTTGCCAAGGCCTGCGGCCTTGCGGATCACCGGTTCGAAGACATGTTTCCAAGCCGCACGGGGGTGGATGAAGGTCTTGTAATAGAAGCCGCCCGGCAGGAACCGCGCCAAGGCGTTGTTCACCACACCCACGTCGAAGTCGAGGCTCGGCCAGTGGTTCTGGCTTTGCGCCTCCATACCCTCA
>CANGHD010000296.1 GCA_947453525.1 Paracoccaceae bacterium
GGCCGCCAGCGCCCCGATCTTGCGCTTTTTCTCCATGTTTTCCTGATGATGCAGCGCCACCGCAGTCACCTGCGCCGGGACCGAGTTCAAATAAGCCCCGCCATGTTCGCGCGTGACGGTGCCTTCCTGCTCCAACCGTTCCAGATCCTGCCGGATCGTGGCTTCCGAGACCTGAAAGGCCCCCGCCAAGTCGCGCACCCTTGCCGAGCCTTCTTCCTGAATCCAATCCAGAATCCGCCGCCGCCGTGGTTCAGACAGCAGGCCAGTCAGGGGTTCGGTTTGGGCTTTCACGGCAGGTTTCACGGGCGATCCTTTGCTTTCCCATAGCATACCTCAAAGGGTTTCGATTGCAAACGAAAGCATTCGGCGGTAAATGACACTAAACGCAAGGAGGCTGCGATGGCATTGCACATTAAACGGCAGGTGACTTTGGCTGTGGTGATCGGGTCGCGGGCCTTCTTCAGCCCGGCCCCCTGTCAGGACTCGCGCCGCGAAACGCTCGCACAACTGGAGCGGCTGGGGATCAAGGCGCTGATCCTGCCCTATGAGGCGACCGCCAACGGTGCCGTGCAAAGCATCCCGGACGCGGAATTATATGCCAGTTTCTTCAAGGGCCACCGCGACGAGATCGATGGTCTGGTGATCTGCCTGCCCAACTTCGGGGACGAGATTGCGATTGCCGAACTGGTGAGCCGCGCCAAGCTGAACGTGCCGATCCTGCTGCAGGCCTCGAATGACGAGGTTGACAAGGTCTCGGTCAGCCAGCGCCGCGATGCGTTTTGCGGCAAGATTTCGGTGACCAACAACTTCTACCAATATGGCGTGCCGTTCACCGAAACCACCAGCCACACCTGCGATACCTCCTCAGAGGAGTTCGGCTCCGATCTTGAACGCTTCTCGCGGGTGTGCCGCACGGTCAAAGGCCTGCGCGGGGCACGGCTTGGCGCGATTGGCGCGCGGACCGGGGCGTTCCAGACCATGCGGTACAGTGAAAAGCTGCTGCAGGCGTCGGGTGTTACGGTTGTGACGGTCGACCTATCCGAGATGATCGGGGCGGCGGAGCGCGTCAGTGATGGCGATGCCGACCTGATCACCAAGCTGGAGAAGATCAAGGCCTATGGTACCATCCCGGCCCATATCAAACCGGAACAGATCGCCAAGCAGGCCAAATGGTCGCTCGCGGTGGATCGCTGGATCGAGGAGAACGAATGCGACGCCTCGGCGATCCAGTGCTGGCGCTCGTTGCAGGACAACTTCGGCTGCGCCACCTGCCTGACGATGAGCATGATGGGTGAAGAACTGATGCCCTCGGCCTGCGAGGTCGATATCATGGGGGCCTTGTCGATGTACGCTCTGGCACTGGCCTCGGGTGCGCCACCGGCAATTCTGGATTGGAACAACAACTACGGCAATGAGGTGGACAAATGCGTCTGCACCCATTGCGGCAACTTCCCCAAGAAGTTCATCGGCTCCACGCCGGAAATCAGCGAACTGGATGTGCTGGGCACCGTGATCGGCCGGGAAAAGTGCTTTGGCGCGGTCAAGGGCAAGGTGAAGGCGGGCGATATGACCTTCTTCCGGGTGTCCTCGGATGACCGGAAAGGGACGCTGAAAACCTATCTGGGGCAGGGGGCGTTTACCGATGATCCCTTCCCGATGGATGGCGGCATTGCGGTGTCGCAGGTCAAGGACCTGCGCAAGCTGATGCGCTTTGTCACGCAGAACGGGTTTGAGCATCACGTCGCCATGGTGCGCGGCCATCATGCCGATGTGGTGAACGAGGCCGTCACCCGCTACCTCAACTGGCCGATGTACCACCACGGTGCCGACGCCGAGGTGCGGTTGTGACGAACGATCCGATCCCGAACATCAAGGCCAAGGCGCTGTGGATGCGCCGGCGTTCCTTCCAGATGGTGTACGAGGCGCAGTTGGGTCATCCGGGCGGGGATTTCTCGGCCACCGACATTCTGGCGACGCTGTACTTCGGCGTTCTGAACTTTGATCCGACCCAACCGAACTGGCCGGAGCGTGACCGGTTCATCATGTCCAAAGGCCATGCCTCGGGCTCGCTTTACACCGTGCTGTCCGCGGCGGGCTATTTCCCGGAGGACTGGCTTTCGACCTACATGGGCAACAAATCCCGCCTGAACGGCCACCCGAACCGCAACTATCTGCCAGGGGTCGAGACCAACACCGGGCCTTTGGGTCACGGGATGCCGGTCGCCGTTGGGATTGCCATTGCAGGCCAGATCACCGGGGCCAGCTACCGGACCTTCGTTCTGACCGGGGATGGCGAGTTGCAAGAGGGGTCCAACTGGGAGGCCGCCTCGGTCGCGGGCCACAGGAAGCTGAACCACCTGACCCTGATTGTCGACCGCAACCGATTGCAGCAGGGCGCGGGGACCGAGGAGACCAACACCCTGGACCCGCTGGACGACCGCTTCCGCGCGTTCGGCTTCGAGGTGTTCATGGTCGATGGGCATGATCATGCCGCCCTGCTGGCCGTTCTTTCGGCCCCGCCGGGCGAGAAGCCTCGTGCGGTGATTGCCAATACGACCAAAGGCAAGGGCGTCTCCTTCATGGAACATCAGGCCAAATGGCACCACGGCGTGCCCAATGCCGCGCAATTCGCGCAGGCGATGGAGGAACTGGTCTGATGGCGCATGCTGTTGAAACCGCAGGGCTTTATGACTGCCGTGATGCCTGGGTCAAGACGATGATGGCGCTGGCCGAGGTGGATGACCGGATCGTGACGGTGGTGAATGACTCGATAGGCTCCTCCAAACTGGGGGCGTTTCAGGCGAGGTTCCCGGATCGGACGATCAACGTGGGCATTGCGGAACAGTGCATGGTCGGCGTCGGTGCGGGGCTGGCGAATGGCGGGCGCATTCCCTTCGTCTCGGCGGCGTCGTGTTTTCTGACCGGACGCGCGCTGGAGCAGGTGAAGGCCGACGTGGCTTACGCTAACTTCAACGTCAAGCTGATCGGTCAGTCTTCAGGCATAGCCTATGCCGAACTCGGCCCAACCCACCATTCGATCGAGGATTTCGCCTGGCTGCGGCCCTTGACGAACCTGACCGTGATCTGCCCCGCCGACGCTTGGGAGACGGCGGAGGCGGTGACATGGGCGGCGGCGCATGAGGGCCCGGTCTA
>CANGHD010000297.1 GCA_947453525.1 Paracoccaceae bacterium
CGACGCGCTTTGCGCGATTGTCACGCTGGTGTTGGTCACTGCGTTCAAGACGATCCCGGCCGCCGTGGCCGATGCCATCGCGGCATAGGAAATCAGCGTCGCCGTCCCCGACATCGTCACGGCCGAGCCCACCGGGGCCAGAATTGATCCGGTCGGGGCCACGAAGCCCAACTCCTCCGACCCCAGAACCTGACCCGCCGTCGTGTTGGTCGAGATCACGAAAGAAGACATGCACAGCCCCGCACCTGCACCACCCGACCCGCGCGCCGCCAGAAGGGTCACCCACAGGGATCACACGCCCGTCCTACCAAATCGTTGCAGCCCTGCCCGGATCGCTCCACCCAACCCATTCCTTGTGCATAAATTTCACCGGGTACTTGTCACAACTTCGGCCCTTACTTGGCTCAAACACCGATCTCTTTTGGCTCAAACGCAACCTGAAATCGTCTCAAAGACAGGTTGCTATTGCTTCAGGATGTCAGCGCAAGCCCCTGCCACCCCTGTCCGGCCAGACACACCCCTGCCGCGCGGCACCCGGCATTCGCGACCTCACACGCCGCTTTCCGGCTTGCACCTCGGCGCGCTTCTGGCACAGTGGCAATGAGTCGGAACGATGGCGTCGTTCCAAGGGGCAGAGCCTGCACCCATGGCTTGCGGGAAGAACCCGCTTTCGTCCTGTACGCCGGGACCTTTCGGGGTCCCGCACCAGACCCCCGTGATGAGGTCAGCGATGACGAACCGTCCGCAGCAATACCGTTTCCACCAGGGCGACCGCGTGTTGCCCTTCGAGGCTTCCGAATACGATGACCGCCTTGAAGGCCTGCGCGATCTGATGGAGATGCAGGGCATCGACGCCTGCGTCTTCACTTCGATGCATTCCATCGCCTATTATTCCGGCTTCCTCTACTGCTCCTTCGGTCGCCCCTACGGTCTGGTCGTCACCGCCACGCAGTCGGTGACAATCTCGGCCGGCATCGACGCCGGCCAACCCTGGCGGCGCTGCCATGGCGACAACATCACCTACACCGACTGGGCGCGCGACAACTACTGGCGCGCCGTGGCCTCGGTCACCGGTGAGGGCAAGGTCATCGGCTGCGAGGCCGACCACCTGACCCTCGTGCAGTCCGAAAAGCTGAACGCCTTCCTGAAGCCGTCGCGCGGGGTCGATATCTCCAAGGGCGCCATGGAACAGCGCATGATGAAATCGCCCGCAGAGATCGCCCTGATCCGCCACGGCGCGGCGGTGGCCGACGTCGGCGGTTTCGCCATCCACGAGGCCGTCAAACTGGGCCTGCGCGAGATCGACATCGCCATGGCCGGCCGCGATGCCATGGAACTGGAAATTGCCAAGCGCTTCCCGGATGCCGAATACCGCGACACCTGGGTCTGGTTCCAGTCCGGCATCAACACCGACGGCGCCCACAACCCGGTCACCGCCCGCAAACTCAAGCGCGGCGATATCCTCAGCCTGAACACCTTCCCGATGATTTCCGGCTACTACACCGCCCTTGAACGCACGATGTTCGTGCAAGAGGTCGACCCGGCATCAAAGCGCATTTGGGACATCAACGTCGCGGCCCACGAATACGGCATGAGCCTGCTGGTGCCGGGCGCGAAATGCTCGGAGGTGACCGCCAAGCTCAACACCTTCTTTGAGGAACACCAGGTCCTGCAATACCGCACCTTCGGCTATGGCCACTCCTTCGGCGTGCTCTCGCATTACTACGGCCGCGAGGCGGGCCTTGAACTGCGCGAGGACATCGACACGGTGCTGGAACCCGGCATGGTAATCTCGATGGAACCGATGCTGACGATCCCCGAAGGCCAACCCGGCGCCGGCGGCTATCGCGAACATGACATCCTGATCATCACCGAAGACGGCAACGAGGACATCACCAAGTACCCCTTTGGCTCCCAGTTCAACGTCGTCGGGTAAGGCGCGCCCGGAAAACGGTCCCGCGGACCGTTTTCAACGCCGAACGCCGCGCAAACTGCGCGGCGTTCGGCGCTCGGCGGACCCGGCTGGCGGGCATTCTGCCCCCCAGACCGCCACGAGGATATTTGGAGAGAGCCCGATGAAAGTGGGCCTTGGCCACGGCTGCCTGACCGTTACAGGACGAGCCGTGCGGGGATCAGGCCGCGCAGGGCGTTGCCGAGCCATAGCCGCACCTTTGGCAGGTCCTGAACCAAGAGGACCTCTTCCGGCGGGCTCAGTTCGGCGCGCAGGACACCCGGCAGCAGGCCGGAGGCGAGGGGCGGGGTGCGCAGGCCGCGGCCTCGGTCGAAGAACAGGGTGGTGATCGTGCCTTCGCAGACCTCGCCGCGTTCATTGAGGAAGACCACTTCGTCGATTCCACGAGCCAAGGCCGCCCGCGCCGCATCATAAAGCGCCCGCCGCGTGGTCTTGACCCGCAGCCAAGGGTCGGCACTGTTGAGCCGCCTCTTGGCCAGCCCAACGATCCATTCCGCCTTTGCTTGGGGCAAAGCGAGGCGTCCGACCTCGAACATGCCAGCAGCATCCATCGTCAGGCGCACCCGGTGTGGCTGGTCCGGCACGCCTGCCAATGCCTTGGCCATGCCGTCCGGCGCGGGCCAGCCCAGGGCAGCCGCAGAGCGTCGCAGCCGCGCCTCATGCAAGGCAAGCCGGGGAAAACACTCCCCATCCCACAGCAAGGTTTCGATCAACTGCAGCCCAGGCTCCAAAGCCCCCTCCCGCAGCCTCAGGCCAAGCTGATCAGCCCCGTCAGATAGCGCGCTTTCCAATGCGCCTCCTCCCACTCACCCTCGGCGGTGCTGTCCTGCACCACGCCGCCGCCCACGTTCAGCACGATCCGGTCGCCGGTCAAGGACAGCGTCCGGATCGCCACCGAAAAGCAGCTTTCCCCATCGGGCGCCATCCAGCCCACAGCCCCGCAATAGGCGCCCCGGGCGAAAGGCTCCACCTCGCGGATGATCTCCATCGCCCGGATCTTCGGCGCCCCGGTGATGGATCCGCAGGGGAACAAGGCCGGCATCAGACCGGCCATGGAGGGCTTCTCCACCATCTCGCCCACCACCCGGCTGATCATCTGATGCACCGTGGCATAGGACTCCACGGCGAACAGCGAGGGCACCTTGACCGACCCCAC
>CANGHD010000298.1 GCA_947453525.1 Paracoccaceae bacterium
CTTGGCGATGCCCATCATGGCAAGCGTGGTCAGGAAGGACGGGATGCCGATCCGGGTTGTCAGCCAGCCGTTGAAGCAGCCGACCGCGATTCCAGTGGCGATGCCCGCCAGAACGCCTGCGACGGGGCCGGCAATGGCGATAGCCATGGCAACGGTGACGGTGGTCAGGCCTGCAACAGCGCCGATCGACAGGTCGATCTCACCACTGGCCAGCACGAAGGTCATCGCCACCGCCATGACGGCGATCATCGCGGTCTGGCGGATGATGTTCAACAGGTTCGTCGGGTTCAGGAAGCCCTTCTGGCTCAGGGTCAGGGCGAAGACCACGAAGATCACAACGAAACCGATGTAGATGATGTTCTGCCGCCAGTTGGCAAGGAAGCCGCCCGTGGGCGTCGTTGTTGCGTCAGCCATGGGACACCTCCTGTGTCTGTTCTTGTCTCTGAGGAGCCTCGAAGGCGAGGGCCTTCTGGATTTCAACTTGCAACTGCCGCTCAGCCCCTTGCAGGCGGTGGCCGGGGTCAGGTTCATCGGGGTCGTCCAAAGTGGCGCGGTCGATCATCTGATGCGCACGGCCATCGGCCATCACAAGGATGCGGTCGCAGGCGGTCAGCAGTTCCGAGAGTTCTGAGGAGATCACCACGATCCCCTTGCCCTGCGCGGCCAAGTCGCGGACCAGCCGGATGATCTCGGACTTCGAGCCGATGTCGATGCCGGCCGTGGGTTCATCCAAAACCAGAATGTCGGGGTCGGTGGCGAGCCATTTGCCGATCACCACCTTCTGCTGATTGCCCCCTGACAGGGTCGAGACGGCGTGATCGCGGCTGGCCGCCTTGATGGACAGCCGCTTGATCATGTCGTCGGTGATCGCCTCCGCCTTGGCGCGGTCTACCACACCTTTGCCGGATATCCGGTCCAACACAGACAGCACCATGTTGCTGGCCACAGAATGGGCCGGAATGATGCCCTGCGTTGCCCGCGCCTCTGGCACCAGCGCCACCCCCGCCGCGATGGCGTCCGAGGGTTTGCGAATGGTAACCGGCTTGCCTTTGATGCGGATTTCGCCCGATACGGCCGGTTCAATTCCCGCAATCACCCGCGCCAGCGCCGAGCGGCCAGAGCCCAAGAGCCCCGCCAACCCCAGAACCTCGCCCCGATGCAGTGTGAAGCTGACATTGTCGGGCTTGTGCGGGCCGGTGAGGTTCTTCGCCTCCAACAGCACTTCGCCCCGGGACACGTCCCCCCGATGGACATCGGCCAGCCCTTTGGAGCGTTTGCCGACGATATGCTCGATCATCGTATCAATCGGCAGATCGGCCACTGGCGCGGTGATCACATGCTTGCCGTCGCGCAAGATGGTGGCACGGTCGGCGATGCGGGCGATTTCGTCCATGCGGTGGCTGACATAGATGATCGCCACGCCCTGCGCCCGCAGCTTGCGCAGGAAGGTGAACAGGCGTTCGACATCTGAAACGGCCAGCGCGGTGGAGGGTTCGTCGAGGATCAGCACTTTGGAGGTCTGGCTGATCGCCTTGGCGATCTCGGTCAGCTGCTTTTGCCCCGCGCCAAGGGTTCCAACCACGGCCTTGGGGTTCACCTTGACCTCCAGCATCGCGAAGATCTCGGCGGCCTTGGTCTCGCAGGCCTTGTCGTCCAGAAACCCGCGCGTGGTGCGGGCTTCGCGCGTCAGGAAGATGTTCTGCGCCACGGTCAGCGTGGGGATCAGGCTCATCTCCTGAAAGTTCATCGCAATCCCGGCAGCGCGGGAGGCTTCCGGCGTGTGTGTGGTGAGGGGCGTGCCCCCCACCGCTATGGTGCCAGCGTCTGGTTTGTGGACGCCGTTCAGCACCTTCAGGATGGTGGACTTGCCAGCGCCGTTGCCGCCAAGAAGGGCGTGGACTTCACCGGGCAGAACCTCGAAATCCACGTTGTCCAGGGCTTTGACACCGCCAAAGGCCTTGGAGATTCCCTTCATGACGACAGCACTCATTTTCCGACAGCCTCCCACAGCCCGGTTTCACCGGAGCGGAGCAGGGCATCGGCCACCAGTTCGCAGGCGAGACCATCGGCGAAGTTGGGGCTGGGTTGCTTGCCCGTGATGATGGCGCTGAAGAAGTCGTGGCACTCGACAATCTTCGTTTCCGAATAGCCGATGCCAAGGCCGGGGATCGGCCACAGGCCTTGGCCATAGGGATGCGCTGGACCTGTATAGACCGTGCGGAAGCCGCGTGCATCCGCCGGATCGTCGGCGAACATCACCTGCAACTCGTCGCGCCGCTCGTAGTTGAAGGCGATGGAGCCCTTGGTGCCGTGAATCTCCAGCGTGATGAAGTTGTTGCGGCCCCAGGCGTTGCGGGTCGCCTCCAAGGAGCCGATGGCACCGCTTTCGAACTTCAGCATCGAGACAACCTCGTCATCCACATCCACCTCGGCACGTTCGCCGCCCGCAGATTTCTCCGAAGCGCCGAGTTTGTCGACCCCGCCTTGCTGGATGGGCCGTGTTTTCACGTAAGTCCGTGTCATGGCGTTGACCGATTCGATCGGGCCCACAAGGTAATGCGCCAGATCGACAACATGGGTGCCGATGTCGCCCACGGTGCCCGAGCCTGCGATCTTCTTCTGGAAGCGCCACGACAGCGGGCCGTTCTCATCTGCGGACCAGTCCTGCAGATAGGTGCCGCGGAAGTTGAGGATGCGGCCGATGCGGCCCTCGTCGATGTATTTCTTTGCCAAAGCCACCGCCGGAGTGCGCCGGTAGTTGAAGGCGACCATGTGGATCACACCCGCCTGTTTCACGGCCTCGGCCATGGCGCGGGCCTCTTCGACGGTGCGGGCAAGGGGCTTTTCGCAGATGATGTGCTTGCCCGCCTTGGCGGCGGCAATCGCGATTTCGGCGTGGACGTTGTTTGGCGTGCAGATATCCACCACGTCGATATCGGGCCGGGCGATCACCGCGCGCCAGTCGGACGACGCCTCGTCAAAGCCAAAGCGCTGGCGGGCGGTCTCGGCGGCGCTGTCGGTCACATCGACCACCACTTTGCGGTGTGGGATGGCGGGGGCGGGCCAGAAGAACATCGGCATGGCGGCATAGGCCATGGCATGGGCCTTGCCCATGAACCCGCC
>CANGHD010000299.1 GCA_947453525.1 Paracoccaceae bacterium
ATCCGCAACGGCCAGCTTACCATCAAGAACCCGCGCGACACCGAGGTGGCCGAAATGCCGGTGCTGGTGCCGATGATCGACATTGACGCCATTGGTGCGGGTGGTGGATCCATCGCCTATGTCGACAGCGGCGGTGCCTTCCGCGTCGGACCGCGCTCGGCCGGGGCAGAGCCGGGGCCGGCGTGCTATGGGAAGGGCGGGGTGGAACCTACGGTGACGGATGCACAGGTTGTGCTGGGCCGTCTGGACCCGGAACAATTCCTCGGCGGCGGGCTGAAGATCGACCCGGCTTTGTCAGAGGCGGCCATCCGTTCGAAACTGGCGGAGCCGATGGGTCTGTCGGTGAAGGACGCAGCCTTGGGCGTGTTGCGGATCATCAACAACCACATGGCGCTGGCAATTGCCTCCAACTCGGTGGCGCGGGGGATTGATCCGCGCGGCTTCAGCCTGATGGCCTTCGGCGGTGCCGGGCCTTTGCATGGCGTGGCCTTGGGTGAGGCGATCTGGGCGAAGAACGTCATCTCTCCGCTTCATCCGGGCATCACGGCGGCAATGGGGCTTTTGGTCACCGAACCGCGCTATGAATTCACCCGGTCCGCACTGGCCATTCTGCAGGCCGGGGATACCGAGACTTTCGCCAACCTTGGAGCGATCTTCGACAAACTGGAAGCAGAGGCCAAGGCGCAGCTGGACAGCGACGGTATCCCGGCCGAAGCGCAACGCTTCTCGCGCATCGCCGAGTGCCGCTACGTCGGCCAGGGCTTCGAACTGCGCGTCGATGTGCCCGAGGGGCCGTTTACGGCCGCCACCGCTGACGGTGTCGCGCGGGCCTTTTACGCGGTGCACCGCACCGAATATGGCCATGCCTTTGAGGATCAGGCGGTTGAGATCGTGACTTTGCGCGTCATCGGCACCGCCTCGGCTGACACGCTGCGCCTGCCGGAACTGGACAAGGGCGGACGCCGCAACCCCTCTGACGCTGCACTGTATTCCCGCCTAACCACCTTTGACGATGGCCAGACGCTGGAAACCCCGCGCTTTGACCGCAGCAAACTGAAAGCCGACGACGTGGTGACCGGACCTGCCATCGTCACCCAGCAAAACTCCACCACCGTGATCCCCAAGGGCTACACCGCGCTGGTGATGCGCTTGGGCGACATTGTGATCAGCCGCAACGTGGAAGGGAACTGAGCCATGAGCAAGACCATTGATCCGATCACGCTGCAGGTCATCGGCGGCGCGCTGCATGCCATTGCCGAACAGATGGGCAATGTGCTGTATCGCATGTCCTATTCTTCCATCATCCGGGAGAGTCAGGACCTTGGGGCAGGCCTGTTCGACCTTGACTACAACACGCTGTGCGAGTCGGATTCCACCCCGATGCACATCGGTTCGATCCCCGGCTATCTGCGGGGCATAGAGAAAAGCATCCCCCTGACCGACTGGCACGAGGGCGATGTGGTGATCCACAACCACCCCTATTTCGGGGCCAGCCACTCACCCGATATCGGCATCGTCATGCCGATCTTCTACTGCGGCGAACTGGTCGGCTTTTCGGCCAACACGGCGCACCATCTGGACATCGGGGCGGCGACCCCGGGCCTGATCATCGACGTGCCGGATGTCTTTGCCGAGGGCATGCTGCTGAACGGCTTGAAACTGGTCGAGGCAGGCAAGCGCAACGACACGCTCTGGCGTTACATCAGCGGCAACACCCGGGTACCGGGTCTGGTGATGCGTGATCTGGAGGCGCAGATCGCCTCGGCGGAACTGGGTGTCAGGCGGTTCTGCGAGTTGATGGACACCTACGGCCGTGCTGTCGTCGAGCAGGCCAGTAAGCAGCTGATGGACTATTCCGAACGCATGCTGCGCCGCGAAATCGCCAAGATCCCGGATGGTGAGTACTTCGCCGAAGGGTTCATGGATGATGACGGCCGGACACGCGGCGTTCACCTGCCGATTAAGGTGACGGTGCGGGTGACCGGTGACGATGTCGAGGTGGACTTGACCGGGTCTTCGCCACAGGTGCCCACGGCCTTCAACGTTCCGTTCGAAGGCTCCACCAAGGTGGCCTGCTACTTCGCTTTCCGGGCCCTGCTGCTGGATACCTACACCAACACCGAATACATCCCGCAGAACGAAGGATCGTTCCGCCCGGTCAAGGTCACGGCCCCCCTGGGCTGCATCTTCAACCCCATTGCCCCAGCGGCCTGCGAGGCGCGGTTCAACCAGATCCAGCGCATCGTCGACCTGATCATCAAAGCGCTGGCCCCGGTTCTGCCTGACAAATGCACCGCCGGAAACGCGGCCTGCCTGTCGTTCGCCAGCTATTCCGGCGTGCGTGACAGCGGTGACTACTGGGTGCTGATCGAGGTGAACGAGGCCTCGATGGGCGGGCGTCCGAAGTCTGATGGCCCGGATACGATTGAAGAGCTGATGCGCAACACCCGCAACAACCCGCTGGAGGACCTTGGCATGCACCTGCCGGTCATCTGCGACCGCTATGAAATTCGCGACGACGTGTTCCCGGGTGCGGGTGAGTTCCGTGGCGGCATGGGTGTGGTCAAGTCGCAACGCTTCCTTGTGCCGGGCTTCATGACCCACGAAAGCGACCGCAACGAGGATACGCCATGGGGCATCTTTGGCGGGGGTGAAGGCGTTACAGCGGCAGTGCGCATGCACAACCATACCAAAGGCACGTCACCTGTTGACGTCCCGGCAAAATTCTCGGGCCTGCGGGCCGAGGCGGGAGACGTGATCACCTATCTCTCGCCAGGCGGCGGTGGCTACGGGCCGAGCCTGAAACGCGATCCCGCCAAGGTGCTGGATGACCTGCTGGACGGCTATATCACCCCCGACCATGCGCGAGAGGTTTACGGCGTGGTGGTCAAGCCCGTGACCAATGGCTATCAGTGGGGCCTTGACCTGCCTGCCACCGCGAAGCTGCGTGCCACCATGGCAGCTTGACACTGGGCGTGTCACGTCCTTCCCTTTGTGCAACGCGGCGGCAGACCTGTCCTGCCGCCGCAGCATTTTTCGCCTGGGGGCTTGGTTCATGGACCTGCGCGACTTTCAGTACTTCATCTCGATCGCAGAGACAGGCAGCTTTTC
>CANGHD010000300.1 GCA_947453525.1 Paracoccaceae bacterium
CCGCCGACCCAGAATCAAAACTCCCCCGCGACAGCGCTGTAATCGCCGCCCCCGCCTCCCGCACCACCTCGGCCCAAACGCCTTCCCGAGCCTCCGACACCAGCACCTCCTTAGGTGCCAACCGGGCCAGTTCCGCCGCCAGCCGCGCCCCCGGGCACACCATCACCCGAAACTCCCCCGTCGAAATGTCCGCCCAAGCCAGCGCCCCCTCGTCCCGCACCTCCGCAAACGCACACAGATAATTCGACCGCCGCGCCTCCAGCAGGCTGTCCTCCGTCAAGGTCCCCGGCGTCACCAACCGCACCACATCGCGCTTCACGACGGACTTGTACCCGCGCTTCTTGGCCTCCGCCGGGTCCTCCATCTGTTCCGCAATGGCCACGCGGAACCCTTTGCGGATCAGCCCCAGCAGATACCCCTCGGACGCATGCACCGGCACCCCGCACATCTGGATCGGCGCCCCGGCATGCGTCCCCCGCTTGGTCAAAGCAATATCCAGCGCCTCCGACGCCTCCACCGCGTCCTGAAAGAACATCTCGTAGAAATCGCCCATCCGGTAGAACAACAGCGCCCCGGGATAGCGCCCCTTGATCTCCAGATACTGCGCCATCATCGGTGTTACGTCGTCTTGCACATCAGCCCCCAAGGTTGGCGCAAACCCTATCCAAGCCTTCCCTTCCCCGAAAGCCCCCCTTAACCTGAGGCCCAAAAGGGGGCCCCCATGACCGACGTATCCACGCACCAGGCCGAAGACGACATCCGCAACGAATCCATCCTCATCTACGTCAACGGCGCGATCGTCCCCAAAGCCCAAGCCACCGTTTCGGTCTACGATAGCGGCTTCATGCTCGGCGACGGCGTCTGGGAGGGCATCCGCCTCTACAACGGCAAATGGACCTTCCTCGAAGACCACATCGACCGCCTGTTCGAGGCCGCCAAGGCCATCGACCTCGACATCGCCCTGACCCGCGAACAAGTCACCCAAGCCATCTTCGACACCCAAACCGCCAATGGCTTTGTCACCGACGCCCACGCCCGCCTGATGGTCACGCGCGGCGTCAAAACCCGCCCCTTCCAGCACCCCAAACTCTCCCAACGCGGTCCCACGATGGTCATCATCATGGAACACTCCCGCCAAAAGCTCCCCCGCCCCATCCGCCTCGCCACCGTCCCCCACATGCGCGGCCTGCCGATGACGCAGGACCCCAAGCTCAACTCCCACTCCAAGCTGAACTGCATCCTCGCCTGCATCGCCGCCGAAAAGGCCGGCGCCGACGAGGCGCTGATGCTCGACGTCCACGGCTTCGTGAACACCACCAACGCCTGCAACTTCTTCATCGTCCGGCGCGGCGAGGTTTGGACCTCGACCGGCGACTACTGCATGAACGGCATCACCCGCGGCAAAGTCATCGACCTGTGCCGCGCCAACGCCATCCCGGTCTTTGAGCGCAACTTCTCCCTCGTCGACACCTACTCAGCGGACGAGGCTTTCCTGACCGGCACCTTCGGCGCCCAAACCCCGGTCAGCAGTATCGACGGCCGCCAGATCGGCACCGGCGAACTGGGTCCCGTAACCCAACGCATCCGCGCCCTCTACAAAGACCTCGTCGGCGCCTAGGCCCCGGAAATCGCGAAAAGAAAGACCAGCGTAGAGACGGAAGGAAGACGCATGCAAGACGCGAAGAAGACGACCAGAATCGCCATGTGGAGCGGCCCCCGCAACCTTTCCACCGCCCTGATGTACGCCTTCGCCTCCCGCGGGGACTGCGCTGTCTGGGATGAACCCTTCTACGCCGCCTACCTCAAACACTCCGGAATCCCACACCCGATGACCGAAGAAGTCATCGCCGCAGGTGAACCGGACCCCGCCAAGGTCGCCGCCGCGTGCTTGGGTGAAATCCCCAATGGCCAACCGCTGTTCTACCAAAAACACATGACCCTCCACATGATCCCCGTGTTTGAGCGCGACTTCATGCTCGGCCTGACCAACGTCTTCCTGATCCGCCATCCCGCCCGCGTCGTCGCCAGCTACTCCAAGAAACGCGAGAGCCCCACGCTGTTAGACCTCGGCTACGTGCAGCAAGCCCACCTGTTCCACCAAGTCGCCGACTGGACAGGAGAGCCGCCCATCGTCGTCGACAGCTTCGACATCCGCGCCAAACCCTTGGAAACCCTGTCAAAGCTCTGTGCCGCTCTGCACATCCCCTTCACCGAAAAGATGCTCCACTGGCCCGCCGGCCCCAAAGCCTACGACGGAATCTGGGCGCCGCACTGGTACAACGCTGTCCACGCCTCCACCGGCCTTGACGAACCCGAAGGCCCCCTGCCCACCCTCTCGCCCGAGTTCCAGAAACTGGCCGATGAGGCGATGCCCTACTATGACCGCTTGGCCGCTTTCACCCTGCGCTAAAACGTAAAAGAACGGTAAAGGATTTCTCCAATACCGTTCATTATCAATCACTTAAGTACGATTGCACGCGTGCAATCAGCCCTTTTTCACACGCGCATTCCGGTTCGCGATCAGCTTCAACCGCAGCCCGTTCAACGTGATGAACCCCTGCGCGTCCTTCTGATCGTAAGCCCCTGCATCGTCCTCAAACGTCACGTGCTTTTCAGAATAGAGCGACTCCTCCGACCACCGCGCCACCGTCCGCGCCGAGCCCTTGTACAGCTTGACCCGCACCGTGCCCGAGACATGCTCCTGGCTCTTGTCGATCAAAGCCTGCAACATCTCCCGCTCCGGCGAGAACCAGAACCCGTTGTAGATCAACTCCGCATAGCGCGGCATGATCGAGTCCTTCAGATGCCCCGACCCACTATCGAGCGTGATCTGCTCGATCCCCCGATGCGCCTCCAGCAGGATCGTCCCGCCGGGCGTCTCGTATAGGCCCCGCGACTTCATGCCGACAAAGCGGTTCTCAACCAGATCCAGCAGCCCCACGCCATGCTTGCCGCCAACTTCATTCAGCTTGGTAAGGATCGTGGCCGGAGACAGCGCCTCGCCATTGATGGCAACGGCATCGCCCTTCGCAAAGGTGATCTCGACATATTCCGCCACATC
>CANGHD010000301.1 GCA_947453525.1 Paracoccaceae bacterium
ATGCCCTAACTGGCCCATCTCCTTGGAACTCGGGAAGGGTCGCTGGCGAAGCGGCCCTTTCTCATTTAAATCAACAGCATGCTGCACATCACCGACGCCATCCAAATCGCTGACTGGGAACTGTCAGAGCAATTCGTCCGCGCCTCTGGTCCGGGCGGGCAGAACGTCAACAAAGTCTCCACCGCCGTCGAACTGCGGTTCGAGGCGGAGCGCTCGCCCCACCTGACCCCCGCCGTCAAAGCCCGCCTGAAACGTCTGGCCGGGCGGCGCTGGACGAATGAGGGCGCCATCGTTATCCAGGCCGAGGAAACCCGCAGCCAGGCGCAAAACCGAGAACTGGCCCGCGAAAGATTGGTCGAGATGATCCGCGAGGCGCTGATTCCCCCGAAGCGCCGCTTGGCGACGAAGCCCACTTACGGCAGCATCCAGCGCCGGTTGGTGGCGAAAAAGGTCCGCAGCGGCGTCAAATCCACCCGGCAGGTGCCCGAGGATGAGGATTAAACCACCAAATCCACCGGATGCTGCGCGCCCACGCCAAACACCCGCTTGTAGCGCTTGATCTGATCTTCCGGCCCCAACGCCTTGTTCGGGTTGTCCGACAGCTTGACCGTCGGCCGCCCATCCGCCGAGACCGCCTTGCAGACCAGTGAGAACGGCGCAAGGGCATCACCTGCGGCCAAGCCACTGAAATCATTGGTCAGCATCGTGCCCCAGCCAAACGAGACCTTGACCCGGCCGAAGAACTGCCTGTGCAACTCCTCGATCTTGGCCACGTCCAGCCCGTCCGAGAAGATCACCAGCTTCTGCCTCGGGTCCTCGCCCCGATCCTGCCACCAGCGGATAGCCACTTCCGCCGCATGGGCCGGATCGCCGCTGTCGACCCGGATGCCGGTCCAAGACGCCAGCCAATCCGGCGCTTTTTGCAGGAATCCCTCGGTGCCGTAGGTATCCGGCAGGATGATCCGCAGGTTGCCGTCATGTTCTTCCTGCCAATCGGCCAGCACCTGATAGGGCGAGCGCGCCAGTTCCGCATCCGTCCGCGCTAAGGCCGCGTAAACCATGGGCAGTTCATGCGCATTGGTGCCAATCGCTTCGATATCCCGCCGTTGCGCGATCAGACAGTTCGAGGTGCCAATAAAGCTTTTCTCCAGCCCCTCCATCATCGCCTGCACCGACCAGTCCTGCCACAGGAAGGAATGCCGCCGCCGCGTGCCGAAATCGGCAATCTTGAGGCCTTCGATCGTTTTCAGCCGGGTGATCTTCTCCCACAGCTTGGTCATGGCGCGGGCGTAAAGCACCTCAAGCTCGAACCGGCCGAGCTTTTGCAACACGGCACGGCCACGCAACTCCATCAGCACGGCAAGCGCAGGAATCTCCCATAGCATCACCTCATGCCAACGGCCTTCGAAGGTCAGTTCATACTGCCCGTCGCGCTTTTCCAGATGATAGGGCGGCAAGCGCATGCCCTCGAACCACTCCATGAAATCGGGGCGGAACATCTGGCGCTTGCCATAGAACATGTTGCCGCGCAGCCAGGTGCTTTCGCCCCGGCTCAGCGACAAGGACCGGACATGATCCAGCTGTTCGCGCAGCTCACCCTCATCGACCAGATCGGCCAGCCGGATATGATGACTGCGGTTCAGCAGGCTGAATTCGACATGGGTGTCCGGCCTGTTTCGGAAAATTGACTGGCACATCAACAGCTTGTAAAAGTCGGTGTCGATCAGCGACCGCACGATCGGGTCGATTTTCCAGCGGTGATTCCACACCCGTGTCGCAAGATCAACCATGATGAGGCTCCTTCCGGGGGCGACTATGGCAGCAAGCCGGGCGGAAGGTCAAAGGCCCATCGCACGCTTCAGCCCGGTATCCGGCGGAAAATACGCCTCTATTTCCGCAAGAAGGTCGCGGCGTGACAGGGGTTTGACCAGAAAACCGTCCAGGCCAGCCGCCCGACAGGCCGCCTTGTCCTCGCCAAAGGCATTGGCCGTCAGCGCGACAATCGGGCAGCGCGGCCATCCACGCGCTTCTTCAAACGCCCGGATGTCGCGCGTGGCCTGCAAGCCATCTTTGACCGGCATCGAGACATCCATCAGCACCACGTCTGGCGGATGCGCCTGATACATCTGAAACGCCTCCTCGCCATTTTCGGCCTCGACCAATTCCGCGACGTGGCTGCCCAGCATCTTGCGCAGGATCATCATGTTGGTTCGGTTGTCCTCTGCCACCATGATCCGCAGGCCGGGGCGCAACGTCGCAATCGGGCGCACCTCTGGCACCTCGGCGGCCGCCCGAGCCTGCGGCATGACAACCTTCAGCGCAAAGACAGATCCGTGCCCAACTTCCGAGTGGACAGAAATGCCGCCGCCCATCTGCTCGGCCAGCATCGAGCAGATCGTCAGCCCCAGCCCCGTGCCGCCAAACTGCCGGGCAATCCCGTTATCGGCTTGACTGAAACTGTCGAAAATGCGGCTGATCCGGTCAGGTGCTATGCCAATCCCGGTATCGGCCACGTCAATTTCCAGCATATCGCCCGCCAACGGCTGCACCGTCACCGTCACCGAACCTTCCCGGGTGAATTTCACCGCGTTGCCGACAAGGTTCAGCAAGATCTGCCGCAACTTGCCCTCATCCCCCAGAACCGAAACCTCCGGAGGCAAGACAAGCCGCAAGTCCAGCCCCTTCTTTGCCGCAACCGGCTCCAGAATGCGCATCACCCCTTCCACCGCACCGGTCAGCGAGAAGACCCGCGCCTCCAGCATGGCCTTGCCCGATTGCAGCTTGGCCAGATCAAGGATGTCATTGATGATGTCCAACAGCAGCCGACCTGAGTCCAGTATCGTCTCGACATAGTCGCGCTGCACCTGCGACAGCCGGGTTTCCGACAGCAGTTCCGCCACCCCGATCACCCCATTCATCGGGGTCCGGATTTCATGGCTCATGTTGGCCAGAAAGCGCGATTTCGACTGGCCCGCCTCCTCGGCCGCAGCACGGGCGCGGGCGAGTTCCGCCTCGCGCTCTTTCGCTTCGCCAAT
>CANGHD010000302.1 GCA_947453525.1 Paracoccaceae bacterium
CGTGGCGACCGTGCAGACGGTGGACTCGGCCCAGTACAAGGAACGCACCAACACCTACACTTTCGACATGACGCATTACACAAGGTCGCTGTCGCTCTCACCCGGCAACGAGCAGACCCTGTACTGGGGCTCGGAAGGTGTGACCAAGGAAGGGACGCGCAACTGGATGGGTGTCGCCTCGCCGGCGGTGGATGGGTTGATCTCGACCATGGTCAGTTCAAAAAACCGCGAGGATTTCGTCACGGCGGTGCAAGCGCTTGACCGAGTGCTGACGACCGGGAGATATGTGGTGCCGTTCTGGTATTCCAACGTCAGCCACATGGCGCACAAGAAGGCGCTGAAGCATCCGGACTATGTCGCCGAATATGGCGACTGGCTGGGCTTCATGCCGGATGTGTGGTGGGTCCAGCCGTAACATCAAAGCGAACAGCATGGCCGGGGACAACCCCGGCCGCGACAACAAGAAAAACGAGGCAAGGCAGGATGAAGAAACTGGTTTTGATGGCGGTGCTGCTGGCACTGGCTGCGTGCAACACTGTATCGGGAGTGGGTCAGGACATCTCCTCGAGCGCCCATCATGTTGCGGGCTGGATCGGGTTCTGACGGTCCGCGTTTGACGCCCGGCGGCGGAGGGCGGCGTTTTCACAGCCTCGCACCTCCGTGGGACATCTGGCGCTGGATCAAAGGAAAGCGGCATAGGGTGCGTGATTTGGCGCACCCCTTCTGCGTGAGGAATGGTGCGCGCAACCTTGCACCCCACCACCGGGTCACGCCAGCGAGGTGACCCATAGGATGGTGGCGTCTTCCTCGGACAGGCTCAGGACGTTGTGGCCCATCGTGGCGTCATAATAGGCGCTGTCGCCGCGGCGCAGGTCGACGGGTTCGTAAAATTCGGTGTAAAGCCGGATCACGCCGGTCAGGACATAGAGGAATTCCTCGCCCTCGTGCCGGACCCAGCCTTCGAAATCGTCCATGCTGCGGGCGCGGATCGTGGCGCGGTAGGGCAGCATCTGTTTGCGCGACAGGCCGCCAGCGAGGAGTTCGTGTTCGTAGGTGGTGGTCACATGGGCCTGGCCGGTGCCGAACTTGGTCACAGCCATGCGGCCCGAGACCTGGGCCTTGGCGGCGGGGGTAAAAAGCTGGGGGACCGAGATTTTCAGGCCCTCGGCCAGCTTCCGGACCGCGTCGTAGGTGGGCGACATCTGGCCGTTTTCGATCTTGGACAGGGTGGAGCGCGCCAGACCGGCCTGAGTTGCGGCCTGGTCCAGTGTCCAGCCCTTGGCCTTGCGGAGTTCGCGGACGCGGTGGCCGAGGTTCAAGGGCTCAGGCGGCGGTTCGGCATGGGCTTCCGATCCGCTGTCGCGGGCGATGCGGATCAGGCGTTTGGGATCGGCGTTGGTCATGCGTCTTCCTATCGCTTGGCGGCCTGCATCGCAACGGCGACGGCACTTGCAGCTTTTCGCGGCGTTAGCGCTAAAGCAAGGTTGCCAGTCTGGCGATGTCCTCCGATAAAGACGGGGTATTTCACTGCGAGGAGGCCAGCATGCGCACCAGCCGGATCGTTCAGAAGATCCTGTCCCATTACGAAGGCGAAAATCCCGGGGTCAAGACGAACCTCGCCCGCATGCTGAGCGAAGGCAAGCTGGGCGGCACGGGCAAGATGATCATCCTGCCCGTCGATCAGGGCTTCGAGCATGGCCCGGCGCGGTCCTTCGCGGTGAACCCGGCGGCTTATGATCCGCATTATCACTATCAGATGGCGGTGGATGCGGGCCTGTCGGCCTATGCCGCCCCCTTGGGGCCTTTGGAGGCTGGGGCGGATACGTTTGCGGGGCAGATTCCGACGATTCTGAAGGTGAACTCGGCCAATTCGCTGCTGCCAGCGGTGGCACCCAAGACTCAGGCGATCACGGCCTCGGTCGATGATGCGCTGCGGTTGGGTTGCTCGGCCATTGGGTTCACGATCTATCCCGGCTCGTCGCAGAGCCTGTCGATGTTCTCGGACATTGCCGAGATGCGGCGGGAGGCGGCGCGGAAAGGGATTGCGACGATCATCTGGTCTTATCCGCGTGGGGAGGATCTGGACAAGGATGGCGAGACGGCGGTGGATGTGACGGCCTATGCGGCGCATATCGCCGCGCTTTTGGGCGCGCATATCATCAAGGTGAAGCTCTCGACCGATCATCTGAGCCAGCCCGAGGCGAAGAAGGCGTTTGTCGCGGGCAACGTGCCGATTGCCACCCAAGCCGACCGGGTGCGGGAATGCGTGCGCTCGGTGCTGAACGGGCGGCGGATCATCGTGTTCTCGGGCGGGGCGGCCAAGGGATCGGAGTCGGTGCTGGACGATGCGCGGGCGATCCGGGACGGCGGCGGCAACGGGTCGATCATCGGGCGGAACTGCTTCCAGCGGCCGCGCGAAGAAGCTTTGGCACTGCTGCAGACCATGGTGGACATCTACAAGGGCAAGGCCTGAGCCTTTCAACTTGGCGGATTTCGGGGCCCGCAGCCGGGACGGTGGCGGGCCCCTTTTTGATTTGACTTTTCAAGGGCAAGGGTTTGTGGCACCTTACGCACAGCCCCCGTCAGAGGGGCATGAGGCACAAAGATGAGCAGCACCACCGCATCGGGGCCCCGGCTGGGACCCACCTTGTATTTCGCCCTTGCCGCGACTTTGGGGGCCTATTTCACCTTTGCCGCCGTGCAGGGCGACTACGGCGTGCTGCGGCAGGCACAGACTGCGGATGAGATGCAGGGCCTGACCGCAGAGCGTGACAAGCTGGCGGCGGACCTGAGCAACCTGAAGAACCTGACGCACCGGTTGTCGGACAGCTATCTGGACATGGATCTGCTGGATGAGCAGGTGCGGTCTGTGCTGGGCTATGTACGGGCGGATGAGATCGTCATCCGGTGAGATGGGTGGGGTGAAACCCCACCCTACTTGCAGAGCGGTGGGTTGGAACCCCACCCTACGTGCATTTCCGGTGAGGGCTGAGAGTCGGGGCGCGCCCC